>JBAYZB010000044.1:0-19844 GCA_041672765.1 Gammaproteobacteria bacterium
CGACCAGTCTACCACATCTATCCCGTACTCATGCCGGGCCGCGGCGGGATCGGCCACCGGATCGTGGACGAAAACTTCCACTCCGTAGGACTTCAACTCCGCAATCACATCCACTACCCGCGAGTTGCGCAGATCGGGGCAGTCCTCCTTGAAGGTCAGCCCCAATACCGCAACCCGCGCCCCCTTCACACACAGATCGTTGGCGATCATATGTTTGACCGTCTGCTCGGCGACATATTTGCCCATGCTGTCGTTGATACGACGTCCGGCGAGCACGACCTGCGGGTGATAGCCCAGCATTTCGGCCTTGTAGGTCAGGTAGTAGGGATCGACGCCGATGCAGTGCCCGCCCACCAGCCCAGGCCGGAACGGCAGGAAATTCCACTTCGTGCCCGCCGCCCGGAGCACCTGCTGCGTGTCTATCCCCAGCTTGTTGAAGATGATCGCCAGCTCGTTCATCAATGCGATATTGAGATCGCGCTGGGTGTTCTCGATCACCTTCGCCGCCTCGGCGACCATGATGCTGGAGGCGCGATGGACGCCCGCCTCCACCACCGATTCGTACAGCCGCGCGACGCGCTCCAGAGTCGCTTCGTCGTCGGCGGCCACCACCTTGACGATGTTGGCAAGCCGATGCTCCTTATCCCCCGGATTGATGCGTTCCGGAGAATAGCCTACGTGGAAATCCTCTTTCCACTTCATCCCGGATTGTTCTTCCAGGATCGGCACGCAAATCTCCTCGGTCGCGCCCGGATAAACCGTCGATTCAAAGATCACGACGGCGCCCCGCTTCATATGCCGCCCCGCAATCTCGCTCGCGCCAATCAGCGGACCGAAGTCCGGGCGCCGCACGCTGTCGATGGGCGTGGGCACCGCACTGACGATGTAATCCGCCTTCCTGAGTTCGCTGGGATCGTTCGTTACCGTGAGCTGCGTCGCCGCCCGCAGTTCCTCGGCGTTGACTTCGCCAGTCGGATCGCGGCCAGCCCGGTAATGCGCAATCTTCGCTTCGTTCGGGTCGTAGCCTATGGTCGGCAGTCTACTCCCGAAGGCGACGGCCAAGGGCAGCCCTACATATCCGAGTCCAACGACAGCAACGGTTTCCATCTCTCGCATCCCTACGATGATCGAACAAGGTCATCCAGTGGTCTCGGGAAAGTCGCGTCAGCAATGCGCGGCAGTACGGCGGGGATATCGAAATCGGCATGCCAAGGGAACTTTCCACAACCGGCAGCGTCAGCGGTCGACGCCAGAAGGAGCCGGATGCAAGGACACGCTGCGGCAGCCAGGGCACCCGCCGGCTACGGGGCTACCATTTCCAGTTGATCGGGCGACACCTGTACCCGGGCATACTTGCCGGCAATCTCGAGCAGCACGATGACGCGTTCCTTGCCCGTCTTCGCCAGGAAGATTCCTTCGTAGCCGCTCATGACGCCTTCCACGATACGCACCGTCTCGCCAGCCTTGAACTCCGTCCCCGCACGCTCCTGCAGCAAGGCGTCCTCCCTGCTCTTCAGGACATCGATCAACTCATCCGGCACCCTTGCGGGCTGCTGCCCAAAACGCACCAGCGTGCTTACGCCGATGGTCGAACGAATCGGACTCCAATTGTCCGTCTGGGTATCGAGATGGATGAACAAGTAGCGAGGGAACATGGGCTCGATGACGTTGACGTAGCGCCCGGCACGCCGCTTGCGGTTGCGGATCGTCGGCAGGTACGTTTCGTAGCCTTGGCGCAGGAGATTGTCGCACGCGACCCATTCCTGGTTGGGCTTGCTGTACACCAGATACCACATTCTGCTCGGTACGCCATCACCCGACATTTTGCAATCCGTTTCGAGTCCATCTCCGCCGGCTGGCGGTTCACCGTTACGCATTTTCTCCCGTACAGCCTGTCAGGACGCAGTTATTTTTCACACGGTGCGTTCCTGATGGACAACCGGCACAACCGACCGGACATGAAACGCAACCATCCCGAGCAAGCCGTGGAACCAGTGCCCAATGCCGTCAATTTCCGGCAACACTGCAACGACGTGGCTCCTCCTCTCCTAAAATACCGCGTTGTGCACACAGCTCCATGATGGCATCGACGCATGCCTCCAAAGACTGCGTGCTCGTATCGAGCACCAGATCGGGATTCTCCGGTTCTTCATACGGCGACGAAATCCCCGTGAAATCCTTGATCTCGCCCTTTCGCGCCCGCTTGTAGAGCCCTTTTACGTCTCGTGTCTCGCAAACCTCCAGCGGGCAGCGGCAATAGATCTCGATGAAATCTCCGGCGTCCAGGAGCTCGCGGACGCGCTGCCGGTCCGCGCGAAAAGGCGAGATGAAGGCGGTCAGCGTGATGATGCCCGATTCAAGGAAGAGCTTTACCACCTCGCCGACGCGGCGGATATTCTCCACCCGATCCTCGGCTGAAAAACCGAGATCCGCACACAGCCCATGGCGAACGTTGTCCCCATCCAGCACGAAGGTATTGCATCCCCGCTGATACAAACGCTCTTCCACGGCGTGAGCAAGGGTAGACTTTCCCGCCCCGGAGAGGCCGGTAAACCACAGAGCGGCGCTTTTGTGTCCGTTCAATTGTTGCCGGCGCTGACGTGTGACCGTAGCGCGGTACCAAACAATATTCCTGTCATCCATGTCTGTCCTCGAACTCATCAGATACCGCCCATATCAGAAAAATCGTTCTGCAACCCAAGCCATTTTTGACATATGGATTTATATGGCATTTCGACACCCGACCGCAGGCCGACAGGCGCTGCTCGCACTGCCGATAGTGTAGCAGACCGGAAAAACGCCGTTGCATTCAATATGGGGAACAGGTAGACAAGACGCTGAAACGCAATGGGACGGCCGAGGCCGTCCCATTGGCTGTAATGAAGTGAAAAATACTACTGGGTCACGGGGTTATCGGAGTCGGAGCCGATGCCGACGACGATCTTTCCGCGGTTGGCATCGAGGGTTTTCTTTCCGATGCCCTTGACCTTCAGCAGATCATCGACCGACTTGAACGGCCCATGCTCCTGGCGGTAGGCGATGATGGCCTGGGCCTTTTGCGGGCCAATACCGTCCAGGGCGGCCAGTGTCTTGGCGTCGGCGGTATTGAGGTCGACGGGGGCCGCTGCGGCAATCAGCGGTACACAGACCAGAGTAAGAAAAAGAACGATTCTCCTTATGAGGTTCATGCGATTCTCCTTGTCAATGATGCACAGTCAAACTCACCCGCGCCTCGCGAACCGCTCGCAAGAAACCGGGCCGAAACGATGCTAGCAACACCGTCCACATCAGCCCATATCCGAAATTTCGGATTCTACTGTACGCAAAACCTGTAGCGGATTGTCAGCCGCCGTCACGGGTCGGCCGATGACCAGATAATCGGCCCCGTTACGCCGCGCCTCCAAAGGCGTTGCCGTGCGCCTTTGGTCGTTGGCCGCGGCGCCCTGGGGCCGCACGCCGGGCGTGACCAGGACAAAGTCCCGTCCCTGCGCCGCGCGCAGGCGGGAGGCTTCCCGGGGCGAGCAGACGACCCCGTCCAGCCCGCACTGGCTGGCAAGCGAAGCGAGGCGCATCACATTGTCTTCCGGCGACTCCGGCAGGCCCACCTCATGCAGTTCGTCCGCGGTCGCACTGGTCAGCACCGTGACCGCGATCAGCAGGGGACGATGCCGGCTCCGGTCGATGGCCTCCCGTGCAGCCTCCATCATCCTGCGCCCGCCCAGCGCATGCACGTTCACCATCCAGACGCCGAGATCCGCCGCTGCGGCACAGGCCTTGGCCACGGTGTTGGGAATATCGTGAAACTTCAGATCGAGAAAAACATCGAAACCCGCTGCCACCAGCCGTTCCACCAGGGCGGGACCGGATCGGGTGAAAAGCTCTTTGCCAACCTTCAAGCGGCAATCCTGCGGTTTGACCTGAGCGACAAACCGCAGCGCCTGCTCCGGATCGGCATAATCCAGCGCAACGACGATACGGGGAGGGATACTCTTGAGCTCCGTCATGACAGCCTCGATTTGGTTCGTGCGAAGAGGACTGCTATTCGCCCTCGATGCCCTGGATCGGCTTGACGCTGCCCCAGGACATACAGGTCGGACACTGCCAGTGCAAAACCTTGCCGTTGAAACCGCACTGATAGCACTTGTACACAGGCTTCTCTTCAAGCAGCTTGCGTGTCAGTTCCTTGAGGATCAGCAGATCTTCATGCGCACTGCCCTCCGCATGCAGCAGATTCAGCTCGATCAGCCGATTCAGACCGCGGATGGATGATTTACGACGCAACCGGTCAGCGATGAACATCGCCGCCTCCTGGTCTCCCTTCTGCTCGCGCAACAGCTCTGCGTACGCAAGCACCAGACTGGTGCCATCGTGTTTGACCAGCAGGCTCTTGAGAAACTCGGCCATGCCGGCGGGATTGCCCAGCCTGGCATAACACTCCTTCAGCGGCCCGATTATCTCCGGCAGATAATCGACGTCCTGATCCTCGACGCGCCGGTAGGCACGAATGGCCGCCCGGTAGTCGCCCGCTTCCGCATCGAGATCGCCCTGCAGAATGCTGGCGCGGACGCAGTTCCGGTCACACCCGAAGGCGCGCTTGATCATCTGCTCCGCAGCGCCCACGTCGCCATTCCGGCGCGCCTGTTCCGCCAGCTCGCAGTAATACTGGGCCATCACCGGCCCCATGGGCTTGCCCGTCAGGCTTTCGAGCTTCCGTAGCGTCATCACAGCCCTGTTCCATTCCTTCTCCTGCTCGTAGATCCTCGCAAGGTGGCGCAACGCCGGCGGCGCATACGCCCCGGTGTCGGCAAGCTCCAGGAACAGATTCTCCGCCCGATCGAACAGGCCTGCCCGCATGTAATCCTCACCCAGTTCCAGCAGCACCTCGTTGCGCTGTTCCCGAGTCAGAGTAGGTCTGGCGATGAGATTTTGATGAATGCGGATAGCCCGGTCGACCTCCCCGCGCCGGCGGAACAGGCTACCCAGCGTCATGTGGAGTTCCACCGTCTCGCTGTCGACTTCGAGCAGCTTGATAAAGACTTCGACGGCTTTGTCGGACTGTTCATTCAGCAGCAGGTTCAGTCCGCGGAAATAATCGGCACTCAAACCGGAGCGACGCCAGTGGGTACTCTTGGGCAGGCGCTGCGCATCCCGCCGGGCGGCCCACCAACCCGAGGCTGCGGCGACCGGGAGGAGCAGCCAGAGCAGTTCCAGCATCTCAATGCACGTCCTTGACAGGCATGGTGCGCAGATTCACGACTTCTTTCTCCGCCACCTTGATCGCCCGCTGCAGCCGTGAGTTTTCGCGTTTCAGCCTCAGCATCAGTCCGCTGCTGGCAAGAACGCCCAGGATCGCTCCCGCGATAAGCGCCAGGACCAGCACCAGGGACAGCGGCACCTCGCGACTGCCAAAGTAGTAATTCAGCGTAACGGGGGTGGCGTTGAGTACGGCGAACGTCAGTCCGATCACCAGGACCAGCAACAAAAAGAGCAGGCCGAGAACACGTGCCATACCGCCTCCGGATCACGAAATCGAGCAACAAATCGGCAGTCGCCGGCTTCATTGCAGTCTAACTGGGCTTCGGCATTCTCATGCCGCAACCTGGGGGCTCGGTAAAGGACGCGATCAGCCCCAGCGCCGATACCCTCGGCATATTTTGCCCAGCAGGTATCGCCGTGCAAAGATTCCCGGCTACGCTCTAAAGAAGATTGAGCGACAGCAGATGCCGCTGCCAGCGCGAGCCGAATAAGGACGAAAGAGCAAATACACGAAATTTGCCGCCTTCAACCGGGGGACGGCTTTGTTCAAGTTGGGGTTTAGCGGCGACTGCTTGCGCGCCCGGCGTTTGCCCTCTCTCGCAATTCCTTGCCAGGCTTGAAATGCGGCACATATTTGCCCGAAAGCGCAACCGGCTCGCCGGTCTTCGGGTTACGCCCCAGACGGGGCGGCCGGTAATGCAGACAAAAGCTGCCGAAACCGCGGATTTCGATGCGCTGTCCAGTGGCCAGTGCCTGGCTCATCTGATCCAGCAAGCTCTTGACGGCCAATTCCACGTCCTTGTAGGCCAGGTGACTCTGCTTACGTGCAAGCGCTTCAATCAGCTCGGATTTTGTCATTTTCCAATCCCGACGAACCTGCGGGAGACAGGGCCGGTCTCCCTCTAACGTTACGAATTCTTACGCCCTGCCAGCGGCTGACTAGTAACGGCGCACGATGTCCACCGGGGTGGTATCCGCCCGCCATGAGGCGGGCGGACAATCACGCCTGATACTACTATTCGTCCTTCTGGCCCATCTGTTCCTTGAGGAGATCACCCAGCGTGGTCGTACCCATGCTGGCGGAACGGCTGTAGTCCTGGATGGCCTCGGCTTCCTCGTCGCTTTCCTTGGCCTTGACGGACAGAGTGATGGTGCGGTTCTTACGATCCACGCCGATGAACTTGGCTTCGACGGTATCGCCTACTTTGAGAACCGTGCGCGCATCCTCTACCCGGTCGCGTGCCAGCTCGGAGGCGCGCAGGTGGCCTTCGACGCCATCGCCGAGTTCAATGACGGCGCCCTTGGCATCGACTTCCTTGACCGTGCCCTTGACGACGCTGCCCTTGGCATGCTCGGCCACGAAATTGGAGAACGGATCCTTCTCAAGCTGCTTGATGCCGAGCGAGATGCGCTCCCGCTCCGGATCGACAGCAAGCACCACCGTCTCGATCTCGTCGCCCTTCTTGTAGCGGCGCACCGCCTCCTCGCCCGGCTCGTTCCAGGCGATGTCGGACAGATGCACCAGACCGTCGATGCCGCCCTCCAGGCCGATGAAGATGCCGAAATCGGTGATCGACTTGATCTTGCCCACCACGCGATCGCCCTTGTTGTGGGTGGCGGCGAAGTCTTCCCACGGATTCGCCTGGCACTGCTTCATGCCGAGGGAGATGCGGCGACGCTCTTCGTCGATATCCAGCACCATGACCTCAACCTCGTCGCCCAGGTGCACCAGCTTGGAGGGGTGGACATTCTTGTTGGTCCAATCCATTTCGGACACGTGGACCAGACCCTCCACGCCTTCCTCGATCTCCACGAAGCAGCCGTAGTCGGCAATGTTGGTCACCTTGCCGAACAGGCGCGTGCCAACCGGATAACGGCGGGCCAGATCGCTCCACGGATCCTCGCCCAACTGCTTGAGACCGAGGGAGACGCGATTGCGCTCGCGGTCGAACTTGAGCACCTTGACCTCGACCTCGTCACCGACATTGACGATCTCGGAGGGATGCTTGACGCGCTTCCACGCCATGTCAGTGATATGCAGCAGGCCGTCGATACCACCCAGGTCCACGAACGCGCCATAGTCGGTCAGGTTCTTGATCACGCCCTTGACGACCTGGCCTTCCTGCAGACTCTCCAGCAGCGCGTCGCGCTCGGCGCTGTACTCCGATTCGACCACCGCACGGCGCGACACCACCACGTTGTTGCGCTTGCGGTCGAGCTTGATGACTTTGAATTCCAGCTCCTTGCCTTCCAGGTAGGAAGGATCGCGCACCGGACGCACATCCACCAGGGAGCCCGGCAGGAAGGCGCGGATGTCGGCGATGTCCACCGTGAAACCGCCCTTGACCTTGCCGCTGATGACGCCCTTGATGGTCTCGTCCGCCTCATGCGCACGCTCGAGCTGCGTCCACACCTGTGCGCGCTTGGCCTTCTCGCGCGACAGGCGCGTTTCTCCGAAACCGTCTTCCACCGAATCGAGCGCCACGTCCACCTGGTCGCCCACGCTGACTTCCAGTTCGCCCTGCTCGTTGCGGAACTGCTCGATCGGGATCACGCCTTCCGACTTCAGACCGGCGTTGACAATCACTACATCCGGCCGGATCTCGACCACGGTGCCGATTACGATGGCGCCGGGGCGCATTTGCTTGCTGGCCAGACTCTGTTCAAATAATTCTGCAAAGCTTTCGCTCATGGATTAATGGTCCTCGGCCCGGATGCCATATCCGAACCGCATTGTTGCCGCACAGCCGATCGGCGAATGCGGGTTTGGGTTGATAGATATTAGCCTGCCCCCAGGCCACCGGAGACAGACCGCCTGCACATGCTATCCCTGCCCTTGCCCTCCCTTGCCGCACGGCCTGACCCTGGCCGTGTCCCGGACACCACGCAATTATAGTCCTATGTCCCTGCAAGTACCCGGCATTTCACCAGTTTTGTCACCTGCTCGACCACCTCTTCGATGGTCAGGCCGGTGGTATCCACCAGGTGCGCATCGGGCGCCGGTCGCAACGGCGCGACACTCCGGGACATGTCCCGTGCGTCGCGCGCCTCGATTTCCTTCAGAAGGTCGGCAAGATTAACATTCAATCCTTTTTCCTTCAACTGCTTATAGCGCCGCTTCGCCCGTTCCTCGGCGCTCGCAGTCAGGAAGATCTTGACGATGGCATCCGGGAAAACCACCGTGCCCATGTCCCGCCCATCCGCCACCAATCCCGGGGGTTCCCGGAAGGCGCGCTGGCGCTCCAGCAAGGCCGCCCGCACGGCAGGCAGGGCGGCGACCTTCGAGGCGGCATTGCCGGCGGTCTCACTCCGGATGGCATCCGTAACATCCTGACTATCCAAATAAACCGCGACATCCCCCTGGGCGGCGGGATCAAAGCGTATTGCCAATTGGGGCGCCAATTCTGCAAGAGTGGCCTCATCTTCGAGCGACACGCCCCGCTGCTCGGCGGCGAGCGCCAGCAGGCGGTACAGCGCGCCGCTGTCCAGGAAATGCCAGTTCAGGTTCCGGGCGATGATGCGGCTGACAGTGCCCTTGCCGGAGCCGCCGGGCCCGTCGATCGCAACCACCGGGACTTGATCCGTGCCTGCCATCCGTTCTTGTTCACCCTGCCGTAATGCCAAGCCCCGCGCCGGCGGCGAGGGCCACGAACCCGGGGAACGAGGTATTCACGTTGGCGCAGTCGTCGATCACGATCCTGCCGCTCGCCCGCAGCGCCGCCATGGCGAAGGACATGGCAATGCGATGATCGGTATGGCTGTCGATCCGACCGCCCGTCAGGGCACCGCCGCGCACGATCATGCCGTCCGGCGTGGGCCGGGCATCGATGCCCACCGCGCGCAACCCGTCCGCCATGACCTGGATACGATCGCTTTCCTTGACGCGCAACTCCTCGGCACCGGTCAGCACCGTCTCGCCTTCCGCACAGGCTGCCGCGATGAACAGGGCCGGAAACTCGTCGATAGCCAAGGGCACCAGCTCCTCCGGGATTCGGATGCCGCGCAGGCGGTTGGCCCGCACCCGGATATCCGCCACCGGTTCCCCGCCCACTTCCCGCTCGTTCATGAGCTCGATGTCCGCCCCCATCTGCCGCAGGATGTCGATCACGCCGGTGCGGGTGGGGTTGATGCCCACATGTTCCAGGAGCAGATCGGACCCCGGGGCGATGCTCGCGCCCACCAGGAAGAAGGCCGCCGAGGAGATATCCGCCGGGACGTCGATGCGGGTTGCCGTGAGCCGTCCGCCCCCTTCGAGGCAGACCCTATTGTCCCGGGTCTCCACGGCATAGCCGAAGCCGCGCAGCATGCGCTCGGTATGGTCGCGGGTAGGCGCCGGCTCGGTGACGCAGGTGCGCCCCTCGGCGTAGAGCCCCGCCAGCAGCACACAGGATTTCACCTGGGCGCTGGCCACCGGCAGGTCGTAGTGGATGCCCTTGAGGCGTGAACCTCCCCGAATCCGCAGCGGCGCCGTGCCCTGCGGCGTGGTCTCGATCCGCGCCCCCATCAGGGCCAATGGCTCCGTGACCCGTTTCATGGGGCGTTTGGACAACGAGGCATCACCGGTCAATTCCGTATCGAATGCCTGCCCAGCCAGGAGCCCCGCCAGCAGACGCATGGAGGTGCCGGAATTGCCCAGATACAACGGCCCTGCGGGGCGTCTGAGACCGTGCAGCCCAACGCCGTGGATGACCACCTTGCCCTGTTCCGGCCCTTCGATCCGCACCCCCATGGCACGGAAGGTCTCCAGGGTCGCCAGGCTGTCCTCCCCTTCCAGGAAGCCATGGACCTCGGTAACGCCCTCGGCCAGCGATCCCAGCATGATGGACCGATGCGAAATGGACTTGTCGCCGGGGACACGCAATCGGCCGCACAGCGCACCGCCCGGTTCGACCCTGAATGTGAGACCTTTCTGTTCGCTCATCGTGTATCGAGATTGCTGGTTGCAATGGGCAGGCGGTCCTTACGAGGATCGCTTGCCGTTGGAATTGTTCACATATCGGTCGCGGGCCGCCTTGGCGCGCGCGAAAAGCGCCAGGACATGCTCGGCATCACCCGCGCGCATGGCGTCCGTCAAGCCGCCGAGCTCATTCACGAAACGTTGCAGGACGTGCAGGATGGCTTCGCGGTTGGCGAGACAGATGTCCCGCCACATGACCGGATCGCTGGAGGCGATGCGCGTGAAATCCCGAAACCCGCCGGCGGAGTAGCGGAAAATCTCCTCGCTTTCGTCCATGCGCGCCAGCGTATCCACCAGGGTGAAGGCCAGCAGATGCGGCAGATGGCTCGTGGCGGCCAGCACCTCATCATGATGTTCCACGTCCATCTCCACGACCTCGGCGCCCGTCGCCTCCCACAAGCCGCGCACCCTGGCCAGTGCGTCGGAACTGCTCTGCGGCAACGGCGTCAGGATAACGAGCCGGTCTTCAAACAACTCGGCGAATGAGGCCTCCACCCCGCTCTTCTCCGTGCCGGCAATGGGGTGGCCCGGTACGAAATTGCCTGGCACAGCGCCGAACACCGCGCGCACCGCCGCCACCACGCTGCCCTTGGCACTGCCCACATCCGTAACGACGGCGTCCGGCCGCAGATGAGCCGCCATCTGCCGCAACGCACTCTCCATGGCTCCCAGCGGCACGGCGAGCACCACCATGTCGGCGCCGGCGACCGCCTCGGCGATCCGCGTCGAGTAGCGGTCAATCACGCCCAGTTCCACGGCCTTGCGCAACTGCGCCTCGTTGCGGCCGGCGCCCACCACCTCGCGGCAGATGCCCGCGCGCTTTGCAGCCCGCGCCAACGACCCGCCGATCAAACCCACGCCGATGATGCAAAGCCGATCGATCATGATAAGCAGGGACTACTCGGCGCAAAGACGCAAAGAAAAGCGCGAAACAGCATTCATATCCTTTGCGCCTTCTTTGCGCGTCGGGTTTTCATGCGTTTCACAGTTCCCGGCCGAGCACATGCGCGATACCGCGCAACTCGGTCATGAGGTCGGCCAGTTGCTGCGGATCCAGCGCCTGATCCGCATCGCACCAGGCCTCGCAGGGAGTCGGGTGCATCTCCACCAGCAGACCATCGGCGCCCGCAGCGACGGCGGCACGGGACAGCGCCGGCACCATCCACGCCTTGCCGCCCGCATGGCTCGGATCGACGATGACGGGCAGATGGGTTTCGCGCTTGAGCACGGCGATGGCCGTCACGTCCAGCATGTTGCGGTAGTAGTTCTCGAAGCTGCGCACACCGCGCTCGCAGAAGATGATGTTGTGATTGCCGCCGGCGGCGATGTACTCGGCGGCCATCAGCCACTCCGTCACGGTGGCGGCCATGCCGCGCTTGAGAATGACGGGCGTGTGGATGCGGCCCACCTCTTTCAGCAGGTCGAAGTTCTGCATGTTGCGGGTGCCGATCTGGATCACGTCCACGCCGTATTCCAGGAAGGTATCCAGCATGCGCACGTCCATCAACTCGGTCACGATGGGCAACTGGTGCTTGTCCGCCGCGTTGCGGAACATTTCCAGGCCTTCCACGCCCTTGCCCTGGAAGGTGTACGGATTGGTACGCGGCTTGAAGGCGCCGCCGCGCATCAAGCGGCATCCCGCCCTGGCCACCCCCTCCGCGGCCGCGTCCATTTGCGACTGGGTCTCCACGGAGCAGGGGCCGGCGATCACCTGGATGGTCTTGCCGCCGATCTTGATGCCTTTCACATCGATAACCGTATTTGTCTCGTGCCCCTCGCGCGATACGATCTTGTAAGGCCGCATGACGCGGAGTACGCGGTCCACGCCGGGCAACGCCTCCAGCGCCTCCTTGTCGACGGTGGCCTCGTCCCCGATGGCGCCGATTACGGTACGCGCGATGCCGCGCGAGACATTAGCCTGCATGCCCATGGCCAGCAACTTCTGCTCCACGCCGATAACCTGCTCGTCCGTGGCGCCGGAATTCATGATGATGATCATATTGTCAAAACTCTTGGCTGATTTGTTGTTACCGCTCGAGAAGGCTTGATCTAGTCTTTCATCGCCCGCTCAAGCGCCGTTATGAAGCGCTCATTCTCCACCTGGGTGCCGATCGTGACGCGCAGATGATGGGGCAGGCCGTACCCCCCCACCGGCCGCACGATGACGCCCTGGCGCAGCAGGGCTTCGTAAACGGGACCCGCGGGCCGCCCCACGTCCACGCACACGAAGTTGCCCACGGAGGGGATGAACGGCAGGCCCATCCGCGCAAACGCGGCCGTCACCTGCTCCATGCCGGTGCGGTTGACCGCAACGCTGCGCGCCACATGGTCATGGTCCGACAGCGCCGCCACCGCCGCCGCCTGCGCCGCGGCGTTCACGTTGAACGGCTGACGCACCCGGTTGAACAGATCCGCCATCGCCGGATGCGAAACGCCGTAGCCGACTCGCAACCCGCCCAGGCCGTAGACCTTGGAGAAGGTGCGCGTGACGACCAGGTTGGGATAATCCTTCACCCACTGTGTGGTGTCCGGATACTCCGGCTCGTCCACATACTCGAAGTAGGCCTCGTCAATCACCACCACCACATGCCCGGGCACCGCAGCGACGAAGGCGCGCAACTCGTCGGCCTTGAGCCAGGTGCCGGTGGGATTGTTGGGATTGGCGACGAACACCACGCCGGTACGCCCCGTGACGCGCGCCAGCATCGCAGTCAGGTCATGCCCGTAGTTGACCGCGGGCACCACCACCGCCTGCGCCCCCACCGCCTGCGTCACGATGGGATACACGGCGAAGGCGTGTTCCGAAAACACCGCCTCACGCCCCGGCTGCAGGAACACCCGCGCGACGAACTCCAGCACGTCGTTGGAGCCGTTGCCCACCGTGATCTGCTCGGGCGCAACGCCATGCAGCTCGGCAAGCGCGGCCTTCAGTTCGAAGCAGTTGCCGTCCGGGTACAACGCCAGCTCGCGCATCACCGCGCGCACCGCCTCCAGCGCGCGCGGGCTCGGGCCTAGCGGGTTTTCGTTGGAGGCGAGCTTGACGGCATCACGCACGCCGTATTCCCGCTCCAGTTCGCTGAGCGGCTTGCCCGGCTCATAGGGGCGCAACGAACGCACGCCGGGCGCCACAAATTCAAGAAAGGACAATGTTCTGTCGTTCATCTGTTTCGTCAAAGGATCGCGTTCGGATAGGAGCCCAGCACTTTGAGCAGGAGGGCGTTCGCTTCCAGTTCCTTGAGCGCCTTGTCGACGGTCTCGTCCTGCACGTGCCCCTCGATGTCCACGAAAAAGATGTAGTCCCACAGCATGCCGCGCCGCGCCGGGCGCGACTCGATACGGGTCATGCTGATGCCGTGGCGAGCCAGCGGTTCCAGCAACTGGTACAGGGCACCCGGCCGGTTATGGGTCGACACCAGCAAGGAGGTCTTGTCGGAACCGCTGCGGCCCACCAATTGCCGGCCGACGACGAGAAACCGCGTCGTGTTGTCCGGTTGATCCTCGATGTTGCGCGCGAGGATCCTGAGCCCGTACTTCTCTGCTGCCATCTCTCCGGCAATGGCCGCCACGCCTGCTTCCTGTTTGGCGTTCAGCGCCGCTTCGGCGTTGCTGCTCACCGGCACACGCTCGGCATGCGGCAGGTTCGCGTCCAGCCATTCGCGACACTGGGCCAGGGATTGCTGGTGCGAGTGGACCTGGGTGATCTTCCGGATATCATCCGCCGCGCTCATCAGGTGCTGATGGATGCGCAGTTCCACCTCGCCGCAGATCTTGAGCGGCGAGTGGACCAGCATGTCCAGCGTGTGATTGACCACTCCTTCGGTGGAATTCTCCACGGGCACCACGCCATAATGGGCCGTCCCCGCCTCCACTTCACGAAACACCTCGTCGATGGCCATCATGGGCACAGTGCGGATGGAGTGGCCGAAGTGCTTGACGGCCGCGGCCTCCGTGAAGGTGCCTTCCGGGCCGAGAAAGGCGATCTTGAGCGGTTCCTGCAACGCCAGGCATACGGACATGATCTCGCGAAACAGCCGCGCCACCTCCTCGTCCTTGAGCGGCCCTTTGTTGCGGTTTACGACGTTGCGCAATACCTCGGCTTCGCGTTCCGGCCGGTAGAAATCCGTGGTCTCGCCGGCCGCCCGCTTCGCGCGGGCGACCTCTAACGCGCATTCGGCGCGCTCGCTGATCAGCGCCTGGATCTTCGCGTCCAGTTCGTCGATGCGTGCGCGGATAGCCTGTAGTTCTTCTGGGCTAGTCATATACAACCATTGAAGAGAGCGTCCACCGTCCCGCGCCCATCTCCTCGTGCTCCACCGTCGTCATATCATCCTTACCGCCAATACGCCTTGAATGGCGGCAATTTCTTCCACCGTGTGTTGCGGAATATCGGTCTCCACGTCCACCAGGGTATAGGCCAGGTCGCCACGCGACTTGTTGATCATATCCACGATATTGAGTCCCGCCTTGGCGAGCGCGGTGGAAATCTGGCCCAGCATGTTGGGGACGTTCGCGTTCGCCACCGCCAGGCGGCTGCCCTCGGTGCGCGGCATCCACACATCCGGGAAGTTCACGGAATTGCGGATATTGCCGTTTTCCAGATAGTCGCGCACCTGCTCCGCCACCATGATGGCGCAGTTCTCCTCCGCCTCCTCGGTGGACGCGCCGATGTGCGGCAGGGTAATGACGCGCGGATGGTTCTTCAAGCGGTTGCTGGGGAAATCGCACACGTAAGCGTAGACCTTGCCCGCATCCAGCGCAGCACATACCGCCTCGTCGTCGAGAATTCCCTCGCGGGCGAAGTTAAGCAATACCACCCCTTTCTTCATGTTCTGGAGCCGGTCGGCGTTGATCATATGACGCGTACCGGCGGTGAGCGGCACATGGAACGAGACAAAATCCACACGTGTCAGCAGGTCATCGACGCTGTGGGCCTGCTGCACGTCCGCCGAGAGCTGCCACGCCCGCTGCACGGTGATGTCGGGATCGTAGCCGATGACCTTCATACCCAACGCCAGCGCGGCATTGGCCACCTTGACGCCGATCGCGCCCAGCCCGATGACGCCCAGGGTGCGCCCCGGCAGCTCGAAGCCGACGAATTGTTTTTTGCCAGACTCCACCTGCTTGTAGATTTCCTCGTCAGTACCATGCACGTTGCGCGCGAAGTCCCAGGCCTGGCAGATGTTGCGGGCGGCGATCAGCATGCCCGCCAGCACCAGTTCCTTCACCGCGTTGGCATTGGCCCCCGGCGCGTTGAATACGGGGATGCCGCGGGCGCCGAGCTTGGCCACCGGGATGTTGTTCACACCGGCCCCCGCGCGTCCCACCGCCTTCAGCGAGGCCGGGAACTCCATTTCGTGCATGTTGTGGGAACGCACCAGTATCGCATCGGGATGCTGGATCTCCGAAGCGATCTCGTAGCGGTCGCGCGGCAGACGCTCCAGGCCAGCCACCGAGATGTTGTTGAGCGTCAGAATCTTGAACATCGACATCTACCTTGACTTGTTTAAGCGCAAAGGCGCGAAGATCGCAAAGGACGCAAAGAGTACGAGAATTTCTCGCGCCATAGCCGATTCATCCGCACTGCCGAAACAGCAAACCGCATGAGCGGCCGGCACGAGATCATTCCACATCCTTTGCGCCCTTTGCGTCTTTGCGTTGAATGCCTTCCTCACCCGTTGCGCCGCTCGAAGTCGGCCATGAACTCCACCAGCGCATCCACGCCCTCTTCCGGCATGGCGTTGTAGATGCTGGCGCGCATGCCGCCGACGGAACGATGCCCCTTGAGGGTCACGAGGCCGGCCTTCTTGGCCTCCTGGAGGAAGGCCTCGTCCAGTTCCGGCTTGGCCAGCGTGAACGGCACGTTCATCCAGGAGCGGAACCTGGGCTCCACCGGGTTGTGGTAGAAATCGGTCTTGTCGATGGCCGCGTAGAGCTTGTCCGCCTTGCGCTTGTTGCGCTCCGCCATGCCCGCCAGCCCACCGTTGCGCTTGATCCAGTCGAACACGAGTCCCGCCAGGTACCACGCGTAGGTGGGCGGCGTGTTGTACATGGATTCGCTGTCCGCATGCGTCTTGTAGTCGAGCATGGTGGGCGTGCCCGCCACGGTCTGGCCGATGAGGTCTTCGCGCACGATCACCACGGTGAGGCCCGCCGGGCCGATGTTTTTCTGGGCGCCGGCATAGATCAACCCGTAACGGGAGACGTCGATGGGACGCGACAGGATGGTGGAGGACATGTCCGCCACCAGCGGCACGCTCCCGGTATCGGGAATCCAGTCGAACTCGACACCGCGGATGGTCTCATTCGGCGTGTAGTGCAGGTAGGCGGCGTCCGGGTTGCGGTTCCAGGTTTCCTGCGCCGGTACAGTGGTGAAATTGGAGGCCTCGGTGGTGGCGACCACGTTGACTTTGCAGAACTTCTTGGCCTCGCTGATGGCCTTCTTCGACCAGTCGCCGGTATTCACGTAATCGGCGGTGTCGGCACCGCGCAGCAGATTCATCGGCACCATGGCGAACTGCTGGGAGGCGCCGCCCTGCAGAAACAGCACCTTGTAATTGGCGGGTATGGCCATGATCTCGCGCAGGTCCGCCTCGGCCTTGGCGGCGATGGACATGAATTCCTTGCCGCGGTGGCTCATCTCCATCACCGACATACCGGAGCCCTGCCAGTCGAGCATCTCTTCCCGGGCCTGCTGCAGTACCTCTTCCGGCAGGGCGGCCGGACCGGCGCTGAAATTGAATACACGTGCCATCTGTAAATCCCTCTTATAACGTAAAACCGATTAACGCAAAGGCGCCAAGGCGCAAAGAGCGGCAAGAGTCATGGATCAGGCCGGTTCGACCAGGATCGCGAAGGATGGCGCCGCGTTGATTTCCGCATGCGTCCCAGGCAAACCCGAAATATGGTCCAGCCGTAACCTTATGAATCCCTCTGCGTCTTTGCGCCTTTGCGTTGATTTGCTCATGCAGATGAGCCCGCCCCGGCATCGTCCGCATCATCGGCGGCCTCGTCCTCTTTCAGGCTCTCCACCCGCTCGATGCCCACCAGTCGTTCGCCCCCGCCCAGATTGATGAGCCGGACGCCCTGCGTATTGCGGCTCATCATGGAGACATCCGCCGCGCGGATGCGGACCAGCGTGCCGGCGGTGCTGATGAGCATCAGTTCATCGTCGTCGCCCACGAGCTCCGCTCCCACCACCGCCCCGTTGCGGGCCGTGGTCTGGATGGAGATCACGCCCTGGCCGCCGCGGCCATGCACCGGATATTCATCGATGGGAGTGCGCTTGCCGTAGCCGTTCTCGGTGGCGGTGAGCACCGCGCCCTCGCCGGCGATGATGAGGGCGATCACCTTGGCGCCGTTGAGCTTGACGCCGCGCACGCCGCGGGCGGTGCGGCCCATGGGGCGCACTTCCTTTTCGCTGAAGCGTATCGCCTTGCCGGCACTGGTGAGCAGCATTACATCGCGCTCCCCATCCGTAATCGCCACATCCACCAGTTGATCATCCTCGCGCAGATCCACCGCGATGATGCCGCTCGCACGCGGACGGGAGAACTCCGTCAGCGGGGTCTTTTTCACCGTGCCGCTGCTGGTGGCCATGAATACGTAGCGATCCTCCGTGAACTCGCGCACCGGCAGCAGCGCGTTGATGCGCTCGCCCTCTTCCAGCGGCAACAGGTTCACGATGGGCTTGCCGCGCGCGGTGCGGCCCGCCTGCGGCAGTTCGTAGACCTTGAGCCAGTACACCTTGCCGCGGCTGGAGAAGCACAACAGCGTGTCATGGGTATTGGCGACGAAGAGCTTGTCGATGGCATCCTCTTCCTTCACCGCCGTGGCCGCCTTGCCCTTGCCGCCGCGCCGCTGCGCCGTATAAGTCGCCACCGGCTGGGCCTTCGCGTAACCGGCGATGGACATGGTCACCACCACATCCTCTTCGCTGATCAGATCCTCCAGCGTGAGGTCCATGTGATCAGTGACAATTTCGGTACGGCGCGCATCGCCATACTGGTCGCGCACCTCGATCAGTTCGTCCCGAATCACCTGCATGAGCCGCTCGTAGCTGCCCAGGATCGCCAGCAGGTAATCGATGGTCCCCAGGATCTCCTGGAACTCGCCGATGATCTTGTCCTGTTCCAGGCCGGTGAGGCGGTGCAGACGCAGATCCAGGATGGCCTGGGCCTGGGCCTCGGACAGCCGATACTTGCCGTCCACCAGGCCAAGTTCCGGCGCCAGCCCCTCGGGGCGCGAGGACTCGGCACCGGCGCGTTCCAGCATCGCCAGCACGATGCCGGGCTCCCAGGCGCGCTCCACCAGCGCCGCCTTCGCCTCGGCCGGCCCGGCGGAGGCCTTGATCAGGGCGATGACCTCGTCGATGTTGGCCAGCGCCACCGCCAGACCTTCCAAGATGTGCGCCCGCTCCCGCGCCTTGCGCAGATCGAACACCGTGCGGCGGGTGACCACTTCGCGCCGATGGCGGATGAAGGCCTCGATGATCTGCTTGAGGTTGAGCAGCCGCGGCTGGCCGTCCATCAGGGCGACCATGTTGATGCCGAATACGGTCTGCATCGCGGTATGCTGGAACAGGTTGTTGAGCACCACCTCGGCCACTTCGCCACGACGCAACTCGATCACCACGCGCATCCCGTCCTTGTCCGACTCGTCGCGCAGCTCGGTGATGCCCTCGATCTTCTTCTCCTTGACCAGCTCGGCGATCTTCTCCAGCAGCCGCGCCTTGTTCACCTGGTACGGGAGTTCCGTGACGATGATCGACTGCTTGCCGCCGCGCTCCTCGTCGGTCTCGATCTGGGTCCGGGCACGCACGTAGATGCGGCCGCGCCCCGTGTGATAGGCCTCGCGAATGCCGCGTGCGCCGTTGATGATGCCGGCGGTGGGGAAATCGGGTCCCGGCATGTGCTCCATGAGCGCGTCGATGCTGATGGCCGGGTTGTCGATGTAGGCGAGACAGGCGCTGATGACCTCGTTGAGGTTGTGGGGCGGTATGTTGGTGGCCATACCCACCGCGATACCGGCCGAGCCGTTCACCAGCAGGTTCGGAATGCGGGTGGGGAAGACGGCGGGTTCGCGCTCGGACTCGTCGTAGTTGGGAACGAAGTCCACCGTCTCCTTGTCGATGTCCGCCTGGAGCTCGTGCGCGAGACGGGTCATGCGCACTTCGGTATAACGCATGGCCGCCGGCGCGTCACCGTCCACCGAACCGAAGTTGCCCTGCCCGTCCACCAGCAGGTAGCGCAGGGAGAAGGGCTGGGCCATGCGCACGATGGTGTCGTAGACCGCGGTATCCCCGTGTGGATGGTACTTACCGATCACGTCGCCGACCACGCGGGCCGACTTCTTGTAGGGCTTGTTCCACTCGTTGCCGAGTTCGCTCATGGCGTAGAGCACGCGCCGGTGCACCGGCTTCAGCCCGTCGCGGACATCCGGCAGCGCCCGCCCGATGATTACGCTCATGGCGTAATCCAGGTAGGACTGCTTCATCTCATCTTCGAGGTAGACGGGGAGGACTTCGCGGGCGAATTCGGCCATGGGCGGGAAAGATATCCTGACAAACCTGTTAATGACTGGAAAAGCGCAATCTTATCACAGACCGGAGCCCCCCCTCCATTGTCGGCCACAC
>JBAYZB010000045.1:0-19246 GCA_041672765.1 Gammaproteobacteria bacterium
TACAGCGCTCGTTGCATGGGCTACGGTTTTTCCGGGGGCGAACTGGAAGGGGAATTCATCCTGTACGTGAACAAGGGCGAACTCTGGTCCAGCGCGCGGCTCGCGCTGGAACGCCCAGCGATCTGGATCGATTCGCCGGAGTCGGCACAACAGGTGGCCGACTCGCTCGGCATGCCGCTTCAGGAAGCGCTGGCCTCGCTGCAGGATTCGACGGGACGGATTGGTTTGAGGCTGGGAGTCAGCGGCAGTCTGGACGAACCCGCGTTCGATTTCTGCACCGAGCTGAAAAACGCCCTGGTGGGCTTCCTGGGACAACGGCTCCAACAGGATGCGCGCTATCGGTCGGCAGACGCCAAGAAGGAAGCGACGGATTTGGCGAGCGGCGAGGCGAAAAAACAATAGGCGCGAGTCCTCGCCCATCAATCCTTTTCATCTCCTTGTGCCGCCTAACTGGAAGTCGGCGAACTAATGATCGCCGCATGGCGGTTGGCCATGCGCAGTCGGTGGGTGATATCATGGGCTTCGGTGCATGAGGCTTCTCTCCGATGCGCCGCTGTCATTTCCCGCTTCGTTAACTCCTTCGAGCTATCTAATGAACAAAGACGACTGGGGCCGTTTTCTTGTTGCGCGCTGGACGATCTACGTCATCCTCGTGCTGGCCTACATGCTGAGCTACTTCCACCGCATGGCGCCGGGTGCCGTCTCGGCCGATCTCATGGCCGCATTCAATGCGAGCGGCGCCGCCTTGGGGTCGTTGGCCGCCATGTACTACTACGTTTACACGATCATGCAGATTCCCTCGGGGGTGTTGTCCGATACGCTCGGGCCGCGCGTCACGGTGGCGATCGGCAATGCCGTGGCGGGCATCGGCGCCATCGCGTTCGCGCTCGCCGATACCTTGACGGTGGCGGCGGTGGGGCGATTTCTGGTCGGCCTCGGTGTTTCCGTCATATTCGTGTGTCTCATGAAGAGCAATACCGTGTGGTTCAGCGAGCGCCAGAGCGGTCTGGTGAGCGGCTTCACCATTCTGCTCGGGAACCTCGGCGCGGTGCTGGCGGCGGGTCCGTTGGCGGCGGCCCTGGCGCTCTGTTCCTGGCGCTGCATCTTCGTGGTGTTGGGCGTCGTGTCGCTGGCACTGGCGGTGTTGTCGGTCCGGTTCGTGCGCAACAAGCCGCAGGATGCGGGCTTTCCGTCCCTGCGCGAGCTGGAGGGACATGTGGCTCATCCGGAGCGCAATACGCACTGGTGGCAGGATCTCAAGGGCGTGCTGAAGACGCGCGCCATCTGGCCGGGCTTTTGGCTGAACTTCGGCATGGCGGGCGGGTTGTTCGCCTTCGCGGGATTGTGGGGCGTGCCGTTCCTGCGAGACGTGTATGGCTTGAGCCGTACGGCCGCGGCCTCATACACCACGATGACACTGCTCTTCATCGCGCTGGGCACGCTGACGGCGGGCTGGCTCTCGGATCGGCTCGGGCGCCGCAAGCCGGTGATACTCGGCAGCGCCGCCCTGTACTGCCTGGCCTGGATCGGGCTGCTGTATCTGCCCTGGTCGCCTGGCATGAGCGGCTATTTGTTGTTTGCCTTGCTCGGTTTCGCCGGGGCGGGGTTCGCCGTGTCCTATCCCGTCGCCACCGAGATCAGTGCGCCGGCGCTTTCCGGCATGGCGATCAGTGTCGTCAATACCGGGCTGTTTCTGGGGGCGGCCATCGCGCAGCCGCTTTTCGGATGGGTGATGGATCTGACCTGGAACGGTGCACTGCATGAAGGCGCGCGGATTTATGGGAGTCACGACTATCGCAGCGGCCTGATGCTGCTGCTCGGGCTTGCCGTGATCTCGCTGCTGAGCGCGGCGCGTATCGACGAGACCCACTGCAGGAACATGACCGTCCGCAAACTGAAAGTGGCATCCGCCTACGAGAATTGAAACGGTTTGGTGCGGGCTGCTGCGTGATCGCGATTCTATATATAATTCGGTCGTTGTTGAGTAACCGCTCGAAAAAGGAAAAGTTAATCCGGAATGCGAGGCACCACTTGTATGTCTTCTGGACGGTGGACCGGGAAGGCGGTGGACAACGCGGCCGGCTTGAGGCCTTTTCCGCTGCCGTGGCTACACCTTGAAATTGGTGGGCTATTATTCTGTTTCAGTCACAAAATTAACGGTTAATGGAGGCGGTTCCGCTGGAACAGTGGATTTAGGGGGGATCGCTTGGGTATGATGGCGGCCTTGTCGTTCAAGGATTCGATATCCGCATTTTTATGTCGATCAGGGACGGGTAATTGCAGTTAGCGTTGTTTGGTGGCGCCTGGATCGGCCGGGTTGTTGCGCCGTGAACTTGCATGCCGTTCTTGTATCGGAAACCGGTTGTGCTTGCCTGAGAATTTGCAGTCTTGTCGTACGCATCGAGCGAAATGACGCGGATCTTTACCGCCATTATGGCGGCGGTCGTATTGGTCTTCGCCGCGCTGCTGCCCGTCCCGGGGATCGGCGCGCAGGGCGCGAGCTGGGAGGTCCATGGCCTGGCGCTGCACGGCGACCTCAAGTACGGTCCTGATTTCAGACACTTCGACTATGTGAACCCTGACGCTCCCAAGGGCGGTAACGTGCGCCTGAATGCCATAGGCACCTTCGACAGTCTGCACCCGTTCATTCTGAGGGGGGTCAAAGCGGCGGGGATCGGCATGACGTTCGATACCCTGACGGTCGGCTCCGGGGACGAACCTTTTTCGGTTTATGGACTGATCGCGCAAACCATCGAAGTGCCACAGGATAATTCCTGGGTGGCGTTCAAGTTGCGTCCGGAGGCGCGCTTCCACGACGGCAGCCCGATTACCGTCGAGGACGTGATCTTCACGTTCGAGGCCCTCAAGACCAAGGGGCATCCCTTCTACCGCACTTACTACGCCGCTGTGACCAAGGCGGAGCGGGTCGGCCCGCGCAAGGTGAGGTTCAGCTTCAACGTGAAGGACAATCGGGAACTGCCGCTGATCGTGGGGCAGATGCCCGTGCTGTCCAAGGCCTATTGGTCCACACGGGATTTCGAGCGGACCACGCTGGAGCCGGTGTTGGGGAGCGGCCCATACCGGGTGGTCGCGGTTGATCCGGGCCGTTCGATCACTTACGAGCGCGTGCGGGACTACTGGGCCGCGAACCTGCCGGTCAACGTGGGGCGACACAACTTCGACAGGATCCGCTACGACTACTACCGCGACGCGACCGTGGCCCTGGAGGCCTTCAAGGCGGGCCAGTACGACTTCCGGGCGGAATTCGTGGCGCGCGATTGGGCCACGGGTTACCAGAGCCCGGCGCTGCAAAACGGCTGGATCAAGAAGGAGGAGATCCCCCACCAGCAGCCGACGGGTATGCAGGGCTTCGTGTTCAACACGCGCCGGCCTGTATTCCAGGACCCGCGCGTGCGCCAGGCGCTGGCCTACGCCTTCGATTTCGAGTGGACCAACCGCACGCTGTTCTACGGCGCCTATGCCCGCACCAAGAGCTACTTCTCCAACTCGGAACTGGCATCGCGCGGCCTGCCGAGTCCCGCTGAGCTGAAGATACTCGAGCCTTATCGCGGACGCATCCCGGAGGAGGTGTTCACCCAGGAGTACGACCCGCCCCGCACCAACGGCACGGGTTTCATGCGCGAAAACCTGCGGGTGGCCTTCAAGCTCCTGAAAGAGGCGGGCTGGGAGGTGAACGACCGGGGCGTGCTGGTCAACGTCAGGACCGGCGAGCCGATGGAATTCGAGTTCCTGCTGGTCAGCCCGACTTTCGAGCGCGTGGTGCTGCCCTACGTGTACAACCTGAAGAACCGGCTCGGCATCCAGGCGCGGGTACGTACCGTGGACAGCACCCAGTATCAGAACCGCATCGACAATTTCGACTTCGACGTGATCGTGGAAACCTTCGGCCAGTCGCTCTCGCCCGGCAACGAGCAGCGCGATTACTGGAAGTCCGACCGGGCGGACGAGCCCGGCAGCCAGAATGTCGCCGGCGTAAGAGATCCGGTGGTGGATGAACTGGTGGAGCTGGTGATCGCCGCCGAAGACCGGCAGACCCTGATCGACCGCACGCGGGCCTTGGATCGCGTGCTGCTGTGGGGCCATTACGTCATTCCGCAGTGGCACATCAAGTCCTTTCGGGTCGCGTACTGGGACAAATTCAGCCGCCCTGCCGTGCAGGCGAAGTACGACCTGGCGTTCGACGCTTGGTGGGTGGACCCGGTGAAAGAGGCCAGGCTTGCCGAGGTCAAGACCCTGCTTTCCAGGAGCAAGAAATAACGGCATAACACCATGTACGCTTACGTCGTCCGTCGTCTGCTGCTGATGATTCCGACGCTGTTCGGGATCATGGTGCTCAACTTCATCATTATCCAGGCCGCGCCCGGGGGGCCGGTGGAACGGGTGATTGCGGAGCTGCGTGGCGCCGGAGTGGAGGCCACGGCGCGTGTTGGCGGTACCGGGGGCGGCGAAATCGGCCAGCCGGCGGCGCGTATCCAGCAGCAGGGGGGCGGTGGCGGCAGCGCCAGCAAGTACCGCGGCGCGCAGGGCATCGATCCCGAGCTCATCAAGGAACTGGAACGCATGTACGGCTTCGACAAGCCGGCCCACGAGCGTTTCTTCCAGATGATCGGCAATTACATCAAGTTCGATTTCGGCGAGAGTTTCTACCGCAACCGCAACGTGGTGGACCTCATCAAGGACAAGCTGCCCGTCTCCATCTCCCTCGGGCTCTGGACCACGCTGCTCGTCTATCTCATCTCCATCCCCCTCGGCATCACCAAAGCCGTGCGCGACGGCTCGCGCTTCGACATGTGGAGCAGCGCGGTGGTGATCGTCGGCTACGCCATTCCAAGCTTCCTGTTCGCCATCCTGCTCATCGTGCTGTTCGCGGGCGGCAGTTTCTGGGATCTGTTCCCGCTGCGTGGACTGGTGTCGGAGAACTGGGAAGAGTTGAGCTGGCCCGCGAAGATCGCGGACTATTTCTGGCACATCACGCTGCCGGTGACGGCCATGGTGATCGGCGGCTTCGCCAGCCTCACCATGCTCACCAAGAACTCGTTCCTGGAGGAGATCAACAAGCAGTACGTGATTACGGCGCGCGCCAAGGGCATCACGGAAAAGCGAGTGCTCTACGGCCACGTGTTCCGCAACGCCATGCTGTTGGTGGTGGCCGGATTTCCCGCCGCCTTCATCGGCATCCTGTTTACCAGTTCGCTGCTGATCGAGGTGATCTTCTCGCTGGACGGCCTGGGGTTGCTCGGCTTCGAGTCGGCCATCAACCGCGATTACCCGGTGATGTTCGGCACGCTCTACATCTATACGCTGATCGGGCTGATTATGAATCTCATCGGCGATCTTACCTACGTCGCGATTGATCCGCGCATCGATTTCGCGAGCCGGGAGGTATAGCGCGCCATGGCCCTTCGCTTAAGCCCCATCAATCGGCGCAGGCTGGAGAACTTCAAGGCGAACCGGCGCGGTTACTGGTCGCTGTGGATCTTCCTCGCTCTGTTCACCATCAGCCTGTTCGCGGAGTTCATCGCCAACGACAAGCCGCTGGTGGTGCGGTATGACGGCGAGTGGCATTTCCCGGTGGTTAAGTTCTATCCCGAGACCGCTTTCGGCGGCGAGTTCAAGACCGAAGCGGATTACCGCGACCCGGAAGTGCAGGCGCTCATCGAGCAGAAGGGCTGGATGATCTGGCCGCCCATCCGCTACAGCTACGACACCATCAACTTCGCCCTGACGCAGCCGGCGCCGTCCCCGCCCAGCGGGGAAAACCTGCTGGGCACCGACGATCAGGGACGCGACGTGCTGGCGCGGCTCATCTATGGCTTCCGCATCTCGGTCCTGTTCGGGCTCACGCTCACGCTTGCCAGTTCCGTCATCGGCGTGGCGGCCGGCGCGGTGCAGGGCTATTTCGGCGGCTGGGTGGACCTGTTGTTCCAGCGCTTCATCGAGATCTGGTCCGGCCTGCCGGTGCTTTATCTGCTGATCATCCTCGCCGCCATCGTCGAGCCGAATTTCTGGTGGCTGCTGGGACTCATGCTGCTGTTCAGTTGGATGGCGCTGGTGGGCGTGGTGCGCGCCGAATTTCTCCGCGCGCGCAATTTCGAGTACGTGCGCGCCGCGCGCGCCCTGGGCGTCAACAACGTCACCATCATGTTCCGCCACCTGCTGCCGAACGCCATGGTGGCGACGCTCACCTTCATGCCCTTCATTCTGAACGGCGCCATCACCACGCTGACCTCCCTGGACTTCCTCGGCTTCGGGTTGCCGCCGGGTTCCCCTTCCCTGGGCGAGATGCTGTCGCAGGGCAAGACCAACCTGCGCGCCCCGTGGCTTGGTATCACCGCCTTCATGGTGCTCGCCGTCACTCTGAGCCTGCTGATCTTCATCGGCGAGGCGGCGCGCGACGCCTTCGACCCGCGCAAGACCTTCGCGCCGCGGGCGCGGCAGCGCCTGGCGGCGACCAGGCGGGCGGGTTCCAAGGCAGCAGACAGCTACGAATCAACGCAAAGGCGCCAAGACGCAAAGGGATAAATGGAAGATTCCATGTGCATTGCATTCAGCATTTCGACTTTGCGTCTTGGCGCCTTTGCGTTGCATAGCAAGGGGTGGCGTACGAAACGTGGTGCCGCGTGGCTGATGCCGTCACTTTATTCGGAGGCCCTGTGAGCGAGAAACTGCTGCAAGTCCGCGACCTCTCCGTCGCCTTCGATACCGAGGCCGGGGAGTCGCGCGTGGTCCGCAACGTTTCCTTCGATATCGCGAAGGGCGAGACGGTGGCGCTGGTGGGGGAGAGCGGATCGGGCAAGTCGGTCACGGCGCTGTCCATCCTGCAACTGCTGCCGTACCCGCTGGCACGTCATCCGAGCGGGAGCATCCTGTTCCGTGGCGAGGAACTGCTGGGCGCCCCCGAGCCCGTGCTGCGCAGCGTGCGCGGCGATCGCATCAGCATGATCTTCCAGGAGCCGATGACCTCCCTCAATCCGCTCCACACCATCGAGAAGCAGATCAACGAGACCCTGTTCGTGCACAAGGGAATGAGCCGCGCGGCGGCGCGGGCGCGCACGCTGGAACTGCTGAATCTGGTCGGGCTGCCGGACGCGGCGAATCGTCTCGACGCTTACCCGCATCAGCTCTCCGGCGGCCAGCGCCAGCGTGTCATGATCGCCATGGCGCTGGCGAACGAGCCAGACCTGCTGATCGCCGACGAACCCACCACGGCCCTCGACGTCACCATCCAGGCACAGATCCTTAAACTCCTCAAGGATCTGCAGCAACGCTTCGGCATGGCGCTGCTGCTCATCACCCACGACCTCGGCATCGTGCGCCGTGTGGCGGACCGCGTGTGCGTGATGAGCGCGGGCGAGATCGTGGAACAGGGTCGGACGGAAGAAGTCTTCCAGCGCCCGCAGCATGCCTATACCAAACGTCTCCTGGCCGCTGAGCCCAAGGGCGAGCCGGTGAAGGTTGCGCCCGATGCCCCTGTGGTGATGATGGCGGAAAACCTCAAGGTCTGGTTTCCCATCAAGGGCGGACTGCTGCGGAGGACGGTCGGCCATATCAAGGCCGTGGACGGCATCAGCATGCGTATCCGCGAAGGCCATACCGTGGGCGTGGTGGGCGAAAGCGGCTCCGGCAAGACCACCCTCGGTCTGGCGCTCCTGCGCCTGGAGCGCAGCGAAGGCGCGATCCGCTTTGGCGGGCGCGATATCCGCGGGCTGAAGCCCAAGGAACTGCGCCCGCTGCGCCGCGAGATGCAGATCGTGTTTCAGGACCCGTTCGCGAGCCTCAGTCCGCGCCTGTCCGTGGGCCAGATCATCGAGGAAGGTCTGCGTGTCCACAACATGGGCGGGACTGCGAAAGAGCGTGAGAAACTCATCATCAAGGCGTTGCAGGAGGTGGGCCTCGATCCCGAGAGCCGTCACCGCTACCCCCATGAATTCTCCGGCGGCCAGCGCCAGCGCATCTCCATCGCCCGCGCCCTGGTGTTGAAGCCGCGACTGGTGGTGCTCGACGAGCCCACCTCGGCCCTGGATGTCTCCGTGCAGGCGCAGATCATCGACCTCCTGCGCGAACTCCAGGCCCGCCACAAACTTGCCTACCTCTTCATCAGCCATGACCTGCGGGTCGTGCGCGCCCTCAGCGACGAGGTCATCGTCATGCGCCAAGGCCGCGTGGTCGAACACGGCCCCGCGCAGCAGATCTTCGATAACCCCAAACATCCTTACACGAAAGCTCTGATGGCGGCCGCGTTCAACCTTGAGACGGTGGAAGAGTCAGCGGTTGCATCGTGAACTGATGACCGGACGTCATGCGTCCCTTTGCCCTCCGGGACCGGGAGCGGGAAAGCAGCAGCGACCTGCTGACAAGCGGCGAAGGCCGGATCTTTTATTCGATGGTTTCGGGGCAGTAACGACCTAGCCCAAACGGCATTCTTGCCGCGGGGCTCAGGACGACGAGAAGCATCCGTGGCCGGCGAACAAGCTGGGTAGTGGTTTGAAGCGAGCCTTGCGATTACAATCCAGAACGCATGCGATCCTGCAAATGGAAACAGGGAGGAATGCGTGGACCGCTTCGATCGAATCTATCTCCTGGATGGACTGCTGCGCAATGCGCGCTACCCGATAGCGGGCGTTGAACTGCAACGCAGGCTCGAATGCTCGCGTGCCACGCTTTGCCGTATCATCGAGGATATGCGCGACTTCCTTGGCGCGCCTATCCACTACGACCGCCGTTACAACGGCTACCAATACGCCGGAGAGGAAGGAGGGACCTATGAACTTCCCGGCCTCTGGTTCAACGCCTCCGAACTCCACGCCCTTCTTACCATTCAGCGGCTCCTGGAAGAGATGCAACCGGGATTGCTGGACCAGCATCTCGCCCCGCTGAAGGCACGCATCGAAAAGATCCTCGACCGTCAAGGACTCGGCGCGGGCGAAACGGTGCGGCGTATACGCATTCTCGCCATGGCCGCACGCACCGTGGCCGGCGAACATTTCCAGAGGGTGGCAGGCGCAGTGTTGCAGCGCAAGTGCCTCCTTGTACACTATCACGGCCGTGAACGCGACGCCGTAACGGAGCGCAAGCTCTCGCCGCAGCGCCTGGTCCACTACCGCGACAACTGGTATCTCGATGCCTGGTGCCACATGCGCAGCGCATTGCGCAGTTTCGCACTCGAACGCATCCGCGACTCCAAGGTTCTTCCCGAGACCGCCCGCAACATACCGGACACGGAGCTGGACGCTCACTTCGGCAGCGCCTACGGCATTTTCGCCGGCCAGCCGACACAAACCGCCGTGTTGCGCTTTTCACCCGAGCGGGCGCGCTGGATCGCCGACGAACGATGGCACCCGCAGCAGCAGGGCCGCATGCTGGACGACGGGCGCTACGAACTGCGCATCCCCTACGGCGATGCGCGGGAGCTCATCATGGACATCCTGCGCCACGGGTCGGACGTGGAGGTCGTTGCCCCGGAGGAACTGCGCCGGGAGGTGGCGGAGCGGTTGCGTGCCGCGCTGCGTATCTATGAGGATTGAAGAAAATCGAGTATCCGTCTCAAGAAATTTGATTGGGCGGCAGAGAGAGCCAAAAAGGATTTTGTGCATCACGGATTGAGACAGCGGGTGTGGAGAATACCCGGCATGTCCAAAAAAGGGGGACCTCGCATGGAACGAAGAGCCTTTTTCCGCGCCTGTCTCGCGGCGTGTGCCGCGCCGTTCACCATTCCGCTTGCCGCTGCCGCACCGGCCAAGCACCGCACCCTCGTCATCCAGGAGTCGCCCATCGCAGGGTTCCAATACCACCACGGCGAGGCCGTCTGGTCCATGCTGCGCGTCGGTCAGCCACTGACCCTCGTGCGCGAACCCACCAACCCCTACGATTCGCGCGCCGTGCGCGTGGAGTGGAACGACCACAAACTCGGCTACGTGCCGCGACAGGAGAATACGGCGGTGGCCCAGATGCTGGACCGCGGAGAGCGGCTGGAGGCGATGATCGCGCGGCTGGAACAATCGCCAAACCCCTGGGCGCGGGTGCGGTTGGCGGTGTATGTGGCAGGTATTGCCTGAAGGAATTCGTCGTTGAATATGGTGGGTGTAAGAAACCGTTTTATGGCTCGTTCATTCAAGCATAAGGAGAAGAACAATGAATAACAAACTGACCATGGACATTCTCAAGCAAGCCCTGGCCGGCCATGCCGCCGCTTTCCGGTGCATTACTGAGTATCAGCCCATGAGTGGTCCTGGGGATAAGGTGTTCCCGCCGACTTATGAGGGCGGCAAGTACGCGACCGAGAAACGCGTAGACCCCGAAACGGGCGAGATCGTCGATTGCGTGCTGCTGGATTCCGTGCAGTCGCAGGCCAACCGGATGGAGTTGGCGTTGCTGGAGGCAAGCGAGAACGATGCCGAACTTGTACTTCCTTTGCTCAAGGTGGCGTTTACGGATGTGCCCAAGCCGATCACGGTCACCAGCCTGGAGGCGCCACATCGGATTGCGGATGCCATTTTTCGCGATAGCCTGATCGAGGAGGACGGCGAGGAAAGACCATTCCGTGCCTCGTCCAAAGGACAGTTGCTCGATCAATCCGACCTTGCCAATGCCACGGGGCTGTTCGGCCTGTGTCCTACCGCTCTTGTATTCGGCTTGTGGGACTCGACCGGGCCACGGGGAGGCCTGGGAGCGAAATTCCAGAGGGCGCTGGTATCGGAGATCGTAGGCTATGGGATGGTCCAGGGCGTCAAGACCAGCAGCCGGATCGATCCATTGCAGATCATGCTCGATGCCGGCCCGGTCTATGCGACGGCCAACGGTGGCTGGACCCTGAATGAGGCGCTTGCCGTGCAGGAAAAGGGGCAGCTGAAAAAGGTCGGTAAGGATGGCAAGCCATCGGAGGTCAACCACGGCAACGTCACCCCGACCATCACTGAAGGTGGCGTCACATTCAAAAAGGCCATTCAAACCACCGTGCTGTCGCTGCCCGCCCTGCGTCGTTTGCGTTTCCCGCTTCCACAAAAGTCGGCGCAGGAACAGGCTGCCGTGAATCTTGCCGCCCGCACCACGCTGGCGGCTTTGGGGCTTGCTGCTGCGACCCTGGCGCGCGAACAGGGCGCGGACCTGCGCTCCCGTTGTCAGTTGTATCCCTCCGGTCCGTTCGTCTGGGAGTTGCTGGATCAGCCAGGCGCGGAACCGCGCAAGTTCAGTTTGACGGGGGCCGAGGCCGTGGCCCTGCTCAAAGAGGCTATTCAGGCGGCGCGGGACTTCGGTCTGCCCTGGGAGGGGACGATCGAGCTCAGGCCATCCCCGGACTTGGTGGAACTGGTACGCCGCAGCCAGAACCTTGCCGCCCAAGTGATGGGAGATGAGTGATGTTCTCCCTCGCCCTGCATTATTTGAGCGGCTGGGCGATGGCGGCGGCGGATGGGGCAAAAAAAGAGGTCGCCGAGTGGCCACCGCATCCAGATCGTGTTTTCATGGCGTTGGCTGCGTCCTATTTCGAGACCGAAGATGGTGACAAGGCTGCCGAGAGAGCAGCGCTGGAATGGCTCGAGGGGTTGCCGCCGCCTTTGTTGGCGGCGTCGGGAGCGGAGCCGCGCCGAGTCGTGACACATTACGTTCCGGTCAACGATCCCGGTCTCGGGGGAAAGAAGAAGATTGCCGAACTCGCCACTGCTCCGTCCGTCAAGCTCAATGCCCTCAAGGATGCCGGACTGGGGCAATTGCCGGAGTTCCGCTCACGTCAGCCTCGCACCTTTCCCGTGGTGGTTCCCCACAATCCCGTCGTGCATCTCATCTGGCCTGACGCGACTCCGCCACAGCACTGCCTTGAGGCGTTAAGGCAGCTATGCCGTAAGGTGACACACGTTGGCCATTCGGCCTCCCTGGTGCGGATGTGGCTGGATGAGTCACCGCCGCCGCCTACCTGGGTGCCGAGGAACGGCCTCGCGACCCATCGGCTGCGCGTGCCTGGACCGGGACGTCTGGCTTATCTGGAAGCACGTTGCAACCGCGAGGCCGTGATACGCCATGCCGATCTGCTGCACGAAATCGAACAACTCAAACGTCGCGCCAAGAGTGTCAAGGGTAAGGAGAAAAAAGCCCTCGACATGGAACGGGCGCTCAAGGAGGACACCATGCGGAAAGAATTCCCTAACGGCGCCCCGGCCAGCCTGCGGCCGGAGCCCGGGTTGTGGCAGGGCTACGGTCCCCCCGATGTTGAGAAGGAGCAGACTGCACCGGGCAGTATCTTCGATCCGCGTCTGGTGGTTCTGACGCTCAAGGGGCATCGCCTGACCCTGCGCAGTACTCTCAAGCTCATGGAGGCGCTGCGCAACGTCGTCATGAAGCATTGCCCGCAGCCCGTTCCGGAGTGGGTTTCTGGACACACCCCGGACGGCCGGGCGAGCTCTGAGCCGCACCTTGCCTTTCTGCCGCTTCCCTTTGTGGGGCGTGAACATGCCGATGGCAGACTCATGGGAGTCGCATTGGCATTGCCGCGCGATCTCGATCCCGAAGAAGCTGCCCATTGCCTGAACGATTTGCTGCGCGATGAGAATGGTCTGCCGCGGTCCATCCCGTTGTACGACGGCCAATGGTTCGACTGTAGCGTGGAACTGGAGATGCGGGAGTCGCCGCCGTGGAATCTGCGCTCCGAAACCTGGACCGGTCCGGCCCGAAGATGGGCCAGCGTCACGCCGGTCGTGCTGGATCGCCACTACGACGGCAAGGACAAATGGGAACGTGCGGCGGAAACCGTCAAGACCGCTTGCGAACGCATCGGGTTACCGCGTCCGCGCGAGGTGTTGCTGCACCCCGTTTCCATGTTCGAGGGTGCCCCGACGAGCCGCGAATTCCCGCCGCTCGTTCGCAAGTCGGACGGCGGACGCATGCATCATGCCCATGTGGTAATCATCTTCGATCAGGAGGTTGAAGGGCCGGTGCTGGTCGGTGCGGGGCGCTTCCGCGGCTATGGATTATGCCGGCCTCTGTATCAGGGGGATGGGGATGTTTGACCGGGAACTGACCATTGTCGACTTCGAAGCATTCTTTCGGGCGTTGTGGGACGACAAGTCGCCATTCCCCTGGCAGATGGCGCTTGCCCGCCGCGTGCTGGAGGATACGGACGCTTCCTGGCCGCAAGCCATCACCTTGCCTACGGCCTCCGGCAAGACGGCCTGCCTGGATATCGCCCTGTTTTCGTTGGCGGCTCAGGCTGGACGCCAGGCGCGCGGCGAGATGCTGACCGCGCCGCGCCGCATCTTTTTCGTCGTGGACCGGCGCGTGATCGTGGACGAAGCGTTCGACCGTGCCCGCGCCATTGCCGGAAAGCTCGTGACTGCGTCCGGCGGCATACTTAAGGATGTCGCCGATCGGCTGCGCTACCTAGCCGGTGGCGAAGACGAAGAACCCTTGGCCTGCTTCCAACTGCGCGGAGGCATCTACCGTGACGATGCTTGGGCCAGATCGCCCATTCAGCCCACTATCGTCTGCAGCACGGTGGACCAGATAGGTTCCCGTCTGCTGTTTCGAAGCTATGGCCGTTCGTTCAAGTCCTGGCCACTGCATGCGGGGCTGGCGGGCAACGACAGCCTGATCCTGCTGGACGAAGCGCACTGCGCCCAGCCTTTCATGGAAACCCTGAATGCCGTAGCGAAGTATCGGCAATGGGCGGAATCGCCGCTGCCTTCTCCTTTCAGGCTGGTTATCATGAGCGCAACGCCCCCAGAGAGCGTCGTCGATTGTTTCCCTGACAACGAAACGCTGCAGGCAAACCGCGAACATCCAGTGCTTGGCCTGCGTATCCGCGCGCGCAAGCCCTGTCGGCTGGAAGTGGCCGACAAGGCACAGGGCAAGAACGCTTTGCCGGAACTTGCCAAATTCCTGGTCCGACAGGCGGAGTCCCTGGCCGGGGATACGCCCAAGGCGGTGGCCATTCTGGTCAACCGCGTCGCCACCGCGCGCGAAGTGCACCGTCTGTTGGCAAGCAAAGGCTACGAAACGGCATTGCTGACAGGGCGCATGCGCCCGTTGGACAGGGACGATACCGTTTCGCAGTGGCTGGCGCGTCTCTCGGCCGAGCGGTCGTCGCAGCGTAGACTGGAAAGGTCCGTGTTCATCGTTGCCACGCAGACGCTGGAGGTAGGGGCGAACCTGGACTTTGACGCGATGGTGAGCGAGTGCGCCAGCCTCGATGCCTTGCGCCAGCGTTTCGGACGCCTGAACCGCATGGGGCGGGAGATCGAAGCGAAGGGCGTCATCGTCATCCGTGCCGACCAGGCAAAGGGGAATACGGCCCCGGACCCTGTCTATGGCACGGCACTTGCCGCGACCTGGGCATGGCTCAAAGCCCAACAGGACGAAGACGGACTGGTGGACATGGGGATCGAAGCCCTTACCGAGCGCTTGCCTGAAGATCTCTCGCCGTACTCCGTCCAGCCATCCCACGCGCCGGTCATGCTGCCGGCGCACGTGGATGCGCTGGTGCAGACCTCCCCGGTACCATGTCCAAGTCCTGACGTGGCGCTGTTCCTGCATGGTCCCCAGGCCGGGCCCGCGGATGTGCAGGTATGCTGGCGTGCCGACCTGGATGTGGACCAGAAGTTTGAAACCGATGCGCAACGCGAGGCCGCCTGGATCGATGCCGTTGCCCTTTGTCCACCCGCGGCCGGAGAGCTCATGCCGGTTCCATTTGCCACCTTCCGCCGTTGGCTAGCCGGCGAGGAAGACTTGGCTGATGGCGGTGACGTGGAGGGCGTTGACACGGGCGGAGAGGTGACCGAAGGCATGCAGAAACGGCTGGTGTTGCGCTGGCTGGGACGGGAGGATGCACAGCTCGTCACCGATCCCGACGATATCCGGCCCGGCGACGTGGTGGTCATTCCGGCCCAATTGGAAGGTTGGGCGACTTTCGGCCATATCCCTCCGGGAGCGATGGTCGATCTTGGAGACCGCGCCCACCGCATGGCGCGTGCGCAGGCGGTATTGCGACTTACGCCGAATATTTTGAACAAATGGCCCGATACGCCTGTCCGTGAACGGTTACGCGCCCTGCTGGAGAATGTGGAGGAACGGTTGGAGCAGGATGTCGAGGCCGTGGCCGCCGAGTTGAAGGACGCTCTGACGGCCCTGAGCGAGGACGAAGCCGCACCGGATTGGTTGCGTGAAATCGCCGGCCATCTCGCACGGGAACGACGCCTGGAGCAGGGACTGTCTCTTCATCCCTGCGGCGGACTGGTGGTGAAGGGAACAGGCCGTCTGGCAGGAAAATCCTACATGGCTACGGGCTTCAGCGGGGAGGATGATGCCACCGCCTCCGGCACGGTGCGCGTGCCGCTTGTCAGGCATCTGGAGGGCGTAGCGGAATTCGCCCGTCGCTATGCGAAGCACCTGCCGCGATCCATTGCCGAGGACATCCAGCTAGCCGCCCTGTGCCACGATCTCGGCAAAGCCGATCCTCGCTTTCAGGCGCTGTTACATGGCGGCAATCCCTGGGTTCGGAGCGAACTGCTGGCGAAATCCGGAAACATACCGCAAGACAGGAACGCGTATCACCGCGCTCTGGCAAGCTCCGGTTATCCGCGAGGTGGACGGCATGAGCTGCTGTCGGTGCGTTTGCTGGAGAGCCATCCCGATCTGCTCGCGCGCGCCCATGACAAGGACCTGGTGTTGCACCTCATTGCAAGCCACCATGGTTATTGCCGACCGTTTGCACCGGTGGTGGAAGACCCTGCGCCACAGGAGGTGAGGCTGGAATTCCAGGGCGCCACGCTTGCAGCTTCGAGCCGGTCCGGGCTGGAACGGCTGGACAGCGGAGTGGCGGAGCGATTCTGGCGATTGGTGCGCCGCTATGGCTGGTGGGGACTGGCCTGGCTGGAGGCCACTCTGATGCTGGCGGATCACCGTTGCAGCGAGTGGGAAGAAAAAGCACAGGAAGGGGTAGGGCGGAATGAGCGAAAAGCAGCTATTGCTTAAAGGGTTGGATGGCGGTAATCCGCTGGCATTCCTGGCGGCGCTGGGGACGTTGCAGGCCGTTTCCTTGACATGGCTGGACAGGACGCCGCGTTTGCACTGGGAGGTGGCTGGCGGAGCATACCGTCCTGTCCTGACGGGAATGGGCGACAAGAACGAGGATGATCTGCTTGCAGCCTTGCTGGAACAGATTACAGCGCTCAAGGATAACCCGGCTTTCGCATTTGCCGACGACTTAGCCGTCGCACAGGATGTTTTTCGTCGCATAGCAGTCCAGGCTTATGTGGAGTGCGCGTTCAGGAAACGCCACACTTGCGATTTCATCGCAGCGTTCGGTTGTGACGCGTTGGCCGATGCCAAAAACAGGGGTATCCTGGATACTGCGTTACGCACGATGAGTGGTGCTGGACATCAGCATTTTCTCGGCTTTATGCGTACGCTGATGATAAGTACCTCCGTGGAGCACCTGCGGTCCTGCCTGTTTGATAAGTGGAATTACAATGATCCAGGACCCAGCATGCGCTGGGATCCGATGGATGACCGCCGTTATGCATTACGCTGGAAAGAACCATCAGGCGACCCTATTCGCACAGTTCGCGGCGCCAACTGTTTGGCAATAATCGGTCTGACACTGCTCCCAACGCAACCTGTTGGGGATGCGTTGGAGACAACCGGCTTCACTCAAATCCCCCGCAAAGGGACTTTCTGGACCTGGCCTATCTGGGGTAATCCAGCGTCTGTGGATGTGGCTCGTTCCCTGCTTGCGCTGCGTGAATTGCAGGAGAAAACCCCGCCTCGCCATCGGTTAAGCGCGTTGGGTGTCATCGAGGTGTTCAGAAGCCAGCGTATCACGCAGGGCAAGTACCGAAACTTTACGACGGCGGTTCCAGTTTGAACAGGATTGCAGTTTTTACGCGATCTGGGAGATGAAATCACGAAGAGGCATTTATTGAGAAACAGACGGGGTGCTTAAGGTTGCCCTCGACAGTAGCATACCGGTGTGCTAAATCGGCAAGCGACTATGAGCATGTTACTGCCACTGCGGCGTTGAATGAGTCTAAATGGGCGTAAGCGTTCCGGATGGTTCAGTTCCATAGTGCTGCACAAGCCGGTGTGGATATTACCTAGAGTCATCCATACGGTGTGGTGGCGAATATATTGAGATTGGCGCTGACCCGACGTAGCTTTATGTCGAATCCATAATCTGGCGTGACAGGATTTTGCGCTAGCAGCGAACAAACCGAGCGCAGCAGTTCTTTTACAACTTGGAATAATTTCGTTTCCGTGGCGGGTGACCAGCAAGGCCCGCCACGGCCTCATTACGGTCAGCTCCTTCTGCTGAGATGGGCGTCCGTTGGCGTTGTCCGATAAGCGATGTATCCTCTTTATGGCATTTGTGGTGGAGTTGGGCAACGTCTATGGATGATACAAGCCAACAGGAACTACCTCTTCCATTCCCGGAGCTGTCAGGTGATCTGCCACTGCTGCCTGCGCGCATGGTCAATGAGTACGAGTACTGTCCCCGGCTGGCGTATCTCGAATGGGTGCAGGGTGAATGGGCCGATTCCAGTGATACCGTAGAAGGGCGTTATCGGCATAGACGGGTGGACAAAAAGGCAGGAACATTGCCTGATCCTGAATCCGTCGAGCAGGGCGAACGCATTCATGCCCGGTCCATCACGCTCTCGTCGAACCGGCTGGGTCTCATCGCGAAGCTCGATCTCATCGAGGGCGAGGGCAACACAGTAGTCCCCGTAGACTACAAACGCGGTAAACGGCCACATGTTGCGAAGGGTGCCTACGATCCGGAACGTGTGCAGTTGTGCGTACAGGGATTGATTTTGCGGGAGCATGGCTACGAGTGTGCAGAGGGCGTGTTGTATTACGCCGAGTCGAAGGAGCGTGTGCGGGTAGCGTTCGACGATGAGTTGATCAATAAAACGTTTTCCGCGATTTCCGGGCTCCGTTTCATTGCAGCGGGTGGCCAGATGCCGCCTCCTCTGGAAGATAGCCCCAAGTGTCCGCGCTGCTCACTGGTGGAGATTTGCCTTCCCGACGAAGTCAATTATCTGCGGCGCGGGGATGGAGCGCCCCGACCGTTGACTGTCGGCATCGAAGAAGCCCTGCCGCTTTACGTGCAGACAAACAGGGCGAAGGTGGCAAAGAAGGGCGAGACGCTCGAAATCAGTGTCGAAGATCAGACTGTAGCCACGGTACGCTTGGTGGATGTGTCGCAGCTCGTGCTTCAAGGCAACGTGTATGTGACGACGCCGTGTCTTCAAGAATTGATGGTACGGGAAATTCCCATTACCTGGCTCTCATACGGTGGATGGTTCATGGGCCATTCCATAGGCACGGGGCACAAGAACGTCGAACTGCGCACGGCGCAGTACCGAGCGAGTTTTGATGATCGGATGTGTCTTCACATAGCCAAGGGACTTGTCAACGCCAAAATCCTCAACTGTCGGACCTTCCTGCGGCGGAATTGGCGTGGCGAGGACAAGCCGGCGGAACTGCTCGAAAACATGAAACAGGACGCGCGCAATGCCTTGCGGGCCGAAAGCATACAGGAATTGCTCGGTATCGAAGGTAGTGCCGCATCGCGCTATTTCGGCGTGTTCGGCCAAATGCTCAAGAAGGATACGGACCCTAGCCTTTCCTTTGACTTCACGAAGCGTAACCGACGGCCGCCAACGGACCCGGTCAATGCGCTGCTTTCGTATGCATACACTTTACTCGTGCGTACCTGGACAGTCACGCTGTCCGCGGTGGGTTTTGATCCCTATCGCGGCTTTTATCATCAGCCGCGCTACGGAAGGCCGGCCCTCGCCCTCGATCTCATGGAGCCGTTTCGCCCTCTTATAGCGGATTCGAGCGTGTTGCAGGTGATCAACAACGGTGAAGTACGGCCGAGCGATTTCATTTGTGCGGGTGGCAGTGTCGCGCTTTCGAACGAGGGAAGGAAACGTTTCATTGCGGCCTTTGAAAGGCGCCTCGGGCACGAAATCTCACACCCGGTATTTGGATACACGGTGAGTTACCGCAGGCTCCTGGAATTGCAGGCTCGCTTGTTGGGACGTTATCTTTTGGGGGACATACGCGATTATCCTAACCTCATTACCCGGTAGCGAACGATGGATGAGCGACTCTATATCGTATCTTATGACATTGCGGACGCTAAACGATGGCGAGCTGTTTTCAAGATCATGAAGGGCTATGGTGAGTGGCTGCAGTTATCTGTCTTTCAATGTCGTATGAGCCGACGCAGGCA
>JBAYZB010000046.1:0-19178 GCA_041672765.1 Gammaproteobacteria bacterium
TTCGCCCACGGGTCGCCCGGCATCGCATCCGGCGGGGTGGCGTGGACCGAAGCGGCGGCCAGCACCGCCGCGCACAACAGAAACAGAGCACGATTCATCGGAAAGCACCTCACAGTCGAATGGTCATGCCGTCAGCGAGCGCGTACCGATAGGCACGCCAGGCAGGCAGCGCGCCAACCACGAAACCGCACGCCACCACCAGCCCGGCGATGGTCAGCTCGTGCGCAGAGGGGGCGTCGAGTCCCAGGTGCAGGCCGAACTGCGCCTCGATCACCGGGCGGATGGCGAACAGCAACAGATAGAGCAGCGCCATGCCCGCCATCACACCGGCAAGCGCCAGGCTGCCCGCCTCGCAGACCAGCAGCAGGAACACCTGTCCGGGGCGGGCGCCGAGCGCGCGCAGGATCGCCATCTCGCGGCGCCGTTCCCGCAAACCCGCAAGGAGCACGGTGATCATGCCGGTCAATCCCACCAGCACAACAAAACCGGATATGGCCAGGAGCACCTGCTCCGCCACGCCCATGGCATCCCACAGCTCCTGCAGCGCCACCCCCGGCAGGACCGCAAGCAGCGGCTCTTCCCGATAGTCGTTGACGAACCGTTGCACACGGAACACCGCGGTCTTCGACTTGAGCCCCACCAGAAAGGCGGTGATCGCCCGCGGCGTGAGATCGGGCGCTGCCGCCGCCAGGCTTGGCACGCCGCCCATCCATCCGTCTGAATGTATCGCCTCGATCGCCTCCAGGCTCACATGCACGGTGCGGTCCACCGGGGTGCCCGTGGGCTTCAGGATGCCGACCACGCGGAACGGCTTGTCCGCGTGCTCCACGAAACTCACGTCTCCGGCGCCGTGGGCGAGCACGATCGTCTGGCCCAACCGGTAATTCAGCTCCTTCGCCACCTCGGCACCCAGCACGGCATCATAGAGCTCGGCAAAGCGCCGGCCCTCCGCCATGACAAGCGGCTGTTTGCGGCCGTAGCGGTAATGCTCGAAATAATCGATGGTGGTGCCCATCACCCGATAGCCGCGGTGCGAGTCGCCCAGCGAGATGGGTATGGTCCAGGCCACCTCGGGACGCTGGGCGATCTCGCGATAGCTCTGCCAGGAGATGTTGTTGGTGGCATTGCCGATGCGGAACACAGAATAGAGCAGGAGCTGAATGCTTCCGCTGCGGGCGCCCACCACCAGATCGGTGCCCGAAATTGTATTGGCGAAACTCTGTCGCGCCTCGGTGCGCACCCGCTCCACGCCAAGCAGCAGCGCCACGCTCAGGGCAATGGCGAGCAGCGTGAGCAGGGCGGTGTAGCGGCGGTTCCACAGGCTTTTCAGCGCGAGGGTAAGAATGGCCATGGAGCTTGCCCTCTCATGCGGTGATGCGGTTGATGTCGGCCAGGGCCACGGTACGGTCGAACAAGGGTTCCAGTGCCGGGTCGTGGCTGACGAAGAGCAGGGTGCTGCCCTGCTCGGCGCATTCCTGTTCCAGCAGCCGGAGGAACGCCGCGCGCCGGTCCGCATCGAGGGCGGAGGTGGGCTCGTCGGCAATCACGATCTCGGGCGCGCCGATCAGGGCACGCGCCGCCGCCACCCGCTGCTGCTGGCCGATGCTGAGCTCCGCCGCCGGCGCCGCGAGCAGCGCATCGTCCATGTCCAGGTGGGCGAGCAGACGGCGCGCTTCCCGTTCCACGCCGCACGAGCGCAACCGCGCCCGTTCGCGCCGCTGCTTCGAGAAGCGACAGGGAAGCATCACATTCTCGAGCACCGAGAGATAGGGCAACAGATTGAACATCTGGAACACGAAGCCCACGTGATCGGCGCGAAAGCGATCGCGCTGCGCGGCGCCCAGGGCGTGCAGCGGATGGCCGAGGACGTGGACTTCGCCCCGTTGCGGTGTCGTCACGCCGCCGAGCAGGCTGAGCAGCGTGCTCTTGCCGCTGCCGCTGGCGCCCCGGATGAATACCCGCTCGCCGCGGGCGATGGCCAGCCGATCGATGGCCAGCACCGGCGGGCCGGCGGCGCGCCAGCGGAATTCGAGGCCGGTAATTGAAATGACAAATGCATCGGACATGGTACATCGTCCTCCAGACCGAAACGGCGGCCCCTCTTCCCTTGAGGGGCCGCTGCTGGATGATTCAGAACGCGAGATGCGGGCGGTCGGGCGTCAACACGGCGCCACGCTGGCCCTGGGGCGTGACGAGCTGCACGTCCAGCTTTTCAGTGGCGGGAAACAACCAGAACAGGCGCGCTTCCATTCCGTTCAATGCCGCTGCCGTGGCGCAGCGGAAGTGGTAACTGGCCTCCACGTCGGCGTGAGCGTGTGGCTCGGGCCCGGGTTCCAGCAGGTCCGAGGCGACCTCCACCGACTCCAGCGCGCAGCCGGCGGCTGCCGGCAGTTCGAACAGGGCCGCGCCGTCCCGCAATTGGGCGATGGCCCGCTCCAATTGCGCCCGCTGCGCGCTGTCATGCGGATGGTGCTCAAAACCGACGATGTTCATCGCCGGGGTGTGAAGTTCGATTGCCAACAGATCGCCGTCGATCAGCACATTCAATTGGCCAACGCCATGGACATGCGCGCCATGTTCACGATGTTCGGCCAGGACGGTCGGGACGGCGGTGAGTGCCGCGACGGCAAGCAGCGGCGGAAGGATGTTATGCAGCATTGGTCTCATTCCCCTCCAGGTTCGGCGCGGATATGCGCAGGCAACTCACATGGACCAGCGCCTCTTGCGAGGGCATGGTCCGGTGCGGGTATTACCGAAAGCGGCGCCGGAGTACCGGCGATCAGGCGCAGGGAGGAGCGCGGACGCGGTAGGCGGCGCCGAACCAAAGCGGCCGCCCACCGGGCGGGGACACGGGAATTTCGATGAACGGCTGCGGGATGGCCGCAATCTGCAGGTTGGCGGCGGGGCTGGCCTGCTGGTGCTCCATCGCCGCTATGCAAAGCTCGCAAACGCCGCCCTCGTCGTGTTGCTCATGGACGTGCAGCACCAGGTGCCATTGCACCAACAGCAGCATCAGAGCGGCCAGAAGATGGAGCGAACGCCGCCCGCGCCGGATTACGCGCCATCTCCTCAGAAGACCGGCGCCGCGGTGCCTCACCAGCGGTTCCATGGCTAACGGGCCTCCTTTCCGCATTGCGCGCAACGGCCCCGGATATTCATCTCCACCAGCGACCGGCGAAAGCCCCGCGGCAGCCGCGGCGCGGCGGGCGCGATCCGCTCCAGGCAGTAGACCCGCCCGCACACATCGCAATGGAAGTGTGCATGACGCGTGTGATCGGCCTCGCCGCCGGCACTGAACCGAGCCACCCGCGCCTCATCCACGAAGCGACGGGCAAGACCGTTTGCCACACACCAATCGAGCACGCGGTAGAGAGTGACCCGGTCCAAAGGAAAATCCGTTGCCCGGGCGGCGATCTCCCGATGCGAGAGGGGCCGGTCGCTAGCCTGCAACAGTTGCAGCACGCGCACGCGGGCCGGCGTGACCCGGGCGCCCAAGGCACGGATTGCGGCAGCAGAATCGGGGGAAGAATGGTCGGATCTCATGGGCGGCAGTGTAGTTGCCATACGGTGTCAAATGCAACCATATTGCATTTGACACCGTATGCTGCAACAGCAGCGGTCACTGCCACGCCCCGCTGCCGCCCTCTCCCACCGGTCAGTGACCTTCGCATGGCCGCATGCGGCGGCGAAACGGTGTTGCAAGTGCTTCGCGGATTGCCGGGTACTCCTGGACGAGGTGGCAGCGATAAAGGTGATCAGCCGCCGGGCCGCTTGCCGCAACCCTTCACGCTGCAACCCGCGCATTGGCCCTTGGACTTCCAGAGCGAGCGGTACAGCAGATACCCGGTCCCGCCCGCGATAAGCACCAGCCATACCAGATCCGTCAGTCCCATGGCATCACCCCTCAGCGTTTATTCTCTTTCGTCGAATGTACGGTTTGCAGTCACGCGAACCCCAGCAGCCGCCCGCCCTGATAAATGACGAAGGCCACTGTCCAGGCCAGTGCGAACTGGTAGCCGAACGCGACCCCAACCCATTTCCAGGTGCTCAGTTCCTGGCGCATGGCGATGGCGGTGATGACGCACGGCGCGTACAGCAGCACGAAGGCCATGAAGGCATACGCGCTCAGGGGCGTGAAGGCCTGCGCCACCGCCTGCTTGAGGCCCGACGGGCTCTCTTCTTCTTCGGCGGACATGCTGGCGATACCGAACGTCGAGACCACGTTGGCGCCGGCGGCCTGCACGGCATCCAGGAAAGAGCTGCCGATCTCGCGCAGGTCCTCGCCGATGCTCGGCGGCGGGTCCTCCGGCTCGTCCATGGCGCCGACATAGATCTCGCCCATGGTGCCGATCACGATCTCCTTGGCGATCAGGCCGGTAATGAGGGCGGAACCCGCCTCCCAGCGCCCGAAGCCCAGTGGCTCGAACAGCGGTGCGAGCGTCTGGCCCGCCCGGCCGAGCAGCGATTCCTGGCGGTCCTGCACGCCCCAGGGCAGATTGAGCAGGAACCACACCACCACGGAGACGGCGAGGATGTAGGTGCCGGCCTTGATGAGGAAGTGCTTGCCCTTCTCCCAGGTGTGGATCATCAGGCTCTTCAGGGTGGGCAGACGGTAAGGCGGCAGCTCCATGATGAACAGGGGCGCCTCGCCGCGGAACAGGGTGCGCTTGAACACAATGCCCATCACCACCGCCAGCACGATGCCGAGTACGTACAGCGACCACAGCACCGTGCCCGCGGACTCGGCGAAGAACACCGCCGCGAACAGCACGTACACCGGCAGGCGCGCGCCGCAGGACATGAGCGGGATCAGCAGGGAGGTGAGCACCCGGTCGCGGGGATTTTCCAGCGTGCGCGTGGCGTAGATGGCGGGCACGTTGCAGCCGAAGCCGATCAGGAGGGGGATGAAGGACTTGCCGTGCAGGCCCATGGTGTGCATCGCCCGGTCCATGACGAAGGCCGCCCGCGCCATGTAGCCGCTCGCCTCCAGGAAGGTGATGAAGAACATCATGGCGAAGATCACCGGCACGAACACCAGCACGAAGCCGACGCCGCCGATGATGCCTTCGGTCACCAGGGACACCACCCAGTCCGGCGCGCCGAGCGTGCCCAGCAACGCCTCCGTCCAGCGGCTCAGGGGGCCGGCGGTGACGCCGTCGATCCAGTCCACGAAGGGGGTGGAGATGTCGAAGGCGAGCTTGAACACCAGCCACATGGCGGCGAAAAACAGCGGGATGCCCAGGAAGCGGTGCAGGGCGATGCGGTCGATCTTCTCGCTCAGTTCCTGGCGCCGCACCTGGGGCTTGTGCACCACCTCGCGCGCCAATCCAGCCGCCGCGCCATAGCGGGCGTCGGCCATGAGCGATTCCAGGTCCTCGTCATGGGCCTGGTGCAGATGGTCCAGGGCGTCGCCCCACAGCGTTTCATCGGCGGCAATGCCGGTCTCCTCCAGCACCCGGCTGTCGCCCTCCATGAGCTTGAACGCCAGCCAGCGGGCCGGATAGCGTGCCGCCAGATCCGGATGTTGTTCCTGCAGCCGCGCCAGCACCGCGCGCGCCGCCGTCTCGATGTCCTCGCCGTAGGACACCTCGCGCGGCCGCCCGGTCCCCACCGCCGCCAGGGCCGCTTCCATCAACGCCGACAGGCCCTCGCCCCGGGTCGCCACCGTCGGGACGACCTTGACCCCCAGCAGCTCCTCCAGCGCCGCGCGGTCGATCCGGTAGCCCTTGCGCTCCGCCTCGTCATGGATGTTGAGCGCGATCACCACCGGAATCTCCAGCTCCAGGAGCTGGATGGTCAGGTACAGGTTGCGCTCCAGGTTGGTGGCGTCCACCACGTTGATGATCACGTCGGGCCGCTCGTGCACCAGATAATCCCGCGCGACCACCTCCTCCTGGGTGTACGGGCTCAGGCTGTAGGTGCCGGGCAGGTCCACCAGCCGGATGTTCCGGCCCCCGTGGCTGAACTGCGCCTCCTTCTTTTCCACCGTCACCCCGGGCCAGTTCCCCACCTGCAGGCGGGTGCCCGCGATGCCGTTGATCAGGGTGGACTTGCCGCAGTTGGGGTTGCCGGCCACGGCCACCGTCACGGTGCGCTGCGCGCGCCCGGCGCTTACCGCTACGGTTTCGGCCGCTGTGCTCATGCGGCATCCTCCACCAGGATGCCCTCCGCCTCGCGCTTGCGCAGCGAGAGCTTGTAGCCCTTCACGGTGATCTCGATGGGATCACCCAGCGGCGCGACCTTCTCCACCCGCACCGCTTCGCCCACCAGCACACCCATATCCATGAGCCGCCGCTTGAGCGGCCCCGTCACCGCCATGGAGCTGATGCGACCACTCTCGCCGGGCCGCAGACTGGATAATGGCCTGCTCATCCGTTCCTCCCGCCCGCGGCTGCCGCGGAGCCTTCCCCCGATTCCTGCACCAGGACCTTCATCGCCACACCGCGCCCAAGGGCTATACGGGTCTCATCGACCTTGAGCAGAATGGGGCCCTGTCCGGCGTTGTTCAGCACCTCCACCACCTTGCCCGGGCGCAGGCCCATCTCCTCCAGCCGCGCCAGCTCCGCTGCGGCGCCCTGCTGCGGACCGCGGCCCTTGCCGAAAACGATCTCCGTCACCTGGGCACGTTCACCCGCGCTCAACAATCCCAGCGGCACCATGACTTATCTCCACTCGATCAAAAAATCAGAAGCTGTAGCCGACCAGAGTCTGACCGGCATCGAAAACATCTCCGGAGGCCCCGCAGCCGGAGTTGCGCAGCCGTTGCACGGCGGGCGTGAGATGCAGCCGCCCGGTCAGCGCAAAGCGCGCGTAGAACTCGGCCTGGGTCATGCCGTCCCCGGTTGCCCCACGGCCCCACCACCCTGCTGCCAGCAGCCCTCGGCTGCGGCGCGGGACTTTTTGCCGCAGTCGCCCAGATTCAGCAGCTCGGAATAGAAAGCGCGGGGGTTGCCACCGCGGCCGTGCGAGCCGCTGAGCGACGGGGTCCAGCCCGGCTCGTGGCGGGAAGCGATGACAGGGGCGTAGCCGGGAGATGCGTTGGAGAGGTTTTTGACCAGCGTCGTGGCCAGGAGCTGGCTTTTCTCGTCGTCGGCCACCGCGCAGCCAGCGGCGTTCGGAATCGCCTCTGCGTCCGCGTGGACGTCCTCCAGTAGTGCCGCTCCAAAACCCGAAGCTGTTCTTCTCATGATTACCCTTTGGCCTTCATTTTCTGCCAATGATAATCATTATTATTAACAAACACAACGGAGAACGGTGTCGGCGGCATTCCTCTCCTAAGGGGCCGATCATCTGTCGGGGCACCAGAAGAACGCCGATCCGCACCTGGGGTTGTTCGCGGATGACGGAATCAATAGGGCATAGCCGCCCAGGCGGTTGTCGAAACGCCTGGACCTTGCGTAGCGGACGGACCGCTCCATTCCTCACGCTGCGGTACGATTCCCGCATGGAAAATCATGGCTGAACCAGCAGGCGACAAGGAGAGGTGACGGAGGGACTCTGCTCAGACTTGGCGCGCAGAGGATGCGGAACACAAGACTTCAGCTTTGTTGTTGCGATGGTGCCGGCGAGAGGACTCGAACCTCCGACCTACTGATTACGAATCAGTTGCTCTACCAACTGAGCTACGCCGGCGTGGGTGGGGCAGTATAAAGAAACGGGCAGGGTGAAACAACAATGGCCGCACCATACCGTACGGCCATCCGGACTCCCGTCCGTCAACTTGCAGCCGCGTTACGCACCCGGATGATGATGTCGACGCCCTCGGCGACCGTGCCCTCGGGCAGAGGCGGGAGTTGACCGATACCCAACTCGCTTGACTCGACGTCCATCAGGGTGCCCGTATCGACGTTGTAGAAGTGATGGTGCTCATGGGTAGTCGGATCGTAGAACACCCGGTTCGGATCCACGATGATCTCACGGACCAGGCCGGTGCGGGCAAACAACCCGAGGGTGTTGTAGACCGTCGCCTTGGAAACCAGCGTATGCTCCCGGTTGACCATGGACAGCACCTGTTCCGCAGAAAGATGCTGCGGCTTGGCGAACAGCACTTGGGCGATTTCCACGCGCTGCTGGGTCGGCGTGATGCCGTGCTCCTGCAGGAGGCAGACTACTTCGGATTTTGACAGCGGTTTCAGGGTCATGGCGGCACCCAATTCTTTAAATTTTCGTAAAGTATACGATTACTCTTTGGGCAAAATCCATTAATTGATGAATACCGTAGCTTATATTGCATAAAACGCGCAAGCGATCCGGCCTGCGTCCGTTCCGGCTCCGGGCCGGTTCCCTGCATGAATCCCCCCACCGAGCCGCGAGCGCGCACGCTGGTTCGGAATAACGCCACTGGAAGTGGGATAACGGGCGGCCCCGCCCACCTCCCTCTCGCCGCGCTTTCGCAACGCCTGCCTCCCCACCGCTCGCCCCCGCGAGCATGCCGATCACGGCATCATTTCTTCATAAAAATGAGAGCGATCGTTTCCAGAATGGCGTAATGGACGATCTGTGAAAGCGATCGACGTTCCGCGCGATTGCCCATGCTCTAATCCTGTTGCCGCGGATATCCCCCTCATACCGTGCCAGGCCATGGCATTCGTTGAAATAACAAACAAGCCGCGGCCAGGTGCTGTCGTGAAAACCGAATCCGGATTCACCTTAATCGAAATGATCATCACGCTGACGGTCGCAGCGATCGTGCTTGCGATGGCGGTCCCGGGTTTTTCGAATCTCATCCGGACCAACCGCGTTGCCGCGCAAACCAACGAGCTGGTCAGTGCGCTGAATCTTGCCCGCAGCGAAGCGGTAACCCGCTCCATGAACGTTTCCGTCTGCACCAGCGACACGGGTAACGACTGCACGAATACGAACTGGGAGGAAGGCTGGATTGTGTTCACCGATGCAGGCACCGCCGGCACGGTGGACGGTGCCGACCAGGTGCTGAAGGTGTTCCAGGCGGTGAACTCCATCGCCATCACCGGCAGCGGATTCGCCAACGCGAATTACCTGCAATACCGCGCTACGGGCCGCGCCGATTCTTCCGGCACGTTCACGATCTGTCCCGACCGGTCCGGGGTTCGGGGGCGCAAGGTCAATGTCTCCACCACCGGCAGGATCAAAGTCCAACTCGGAGGATCATGCCCTTGAGCACACTGCGACCGACCACGACGCACGCCGGCCCCGACCGCATGTCGCTGGGCACCGCCCTGCCCGCACTGACTTCGCCGCACCGCGGACGCGGATTCACCTTGATCGAGGTGCTGGTGGCGGTGTTCGTCCTGTCTCTCGGGCTGCTCAGTGTGGGCGCGTTGCAGCTGATCTCCAAGCAGTCCAACTTCGAGGCGATCCAGCGGACCACCGCCACGCTGTTGGCACAGGACATCATCGAACGGATGCGCGCCAATCCGCACGCCCTCGGCGCATATGTCTCGTACAGCGCCACCGGCACCACCGTCGGCGGCGGCACCCGCAGCACTCCCGCCGTGAATTGCGACACCAGCGCGTGCGATGCCGACGCGCTTGCCGCATACGACCTCTGGCGCTGGGAGCAACTCGTCGACGGCGCCACCGAACAGGCGGCAGGCGTCGATGCGGGCGGAGTACTGCTGCCCATCGGATGCATCATGGGTCCGGCGGACGGCTCCGCCGGCACCTACACCATCACCCTCGCCTGGCAGGGCAAGGCCGAACTCAGCGACGACGCCAAATCTTCCAACACTTGCGGCGCGGGAAGATATGGCGCCAACGATGAGTTCCGGCGCCTGTTGAGCATCACCACGTACATTGCCGATGAATAGCCACCGCATGAAATCGCCCGACCGGACGCAGGGCGGCCTGTCCCTGGTCGAACTGATGATCGCCATCACGTTGGGACTGCTGATCACGGCGGGGGTAATCGCGTTCTACCTGCAGAGCAAGCGCAACTTCACGGAGGATGAACAGATCGCCCGCATGCAGGAGAACGCGCGCGTCGCCATGGACATCCTGGCGCGCGACCTGGAGATGGTGGCCTTCTGGGGCGGCATGACGGACTCCGGCGCCACGATCCAGATCGACGCGAGCCTCGGCAGCAGCCCGAGCTGGAACATCGGCATCGATTGCGGCACGGACTGGGCGTACGTTCCTACGACCGCGCTGCGCTACCTCGCCGATGCCGATGCCGCCACCGTGAGCGCCAATTTCCCGTGCATCGGCACGGCCGAGGTCTATCCCCTCGGTGCGACAGCGAAAACCAACATCCTCGCCATCAAGCATGTTCGTGGCGCGCCGACGGCAACTCCCGCGGCGGGCGGCGTCTATCTGCGCACCAACGGCACGGCGGGAACCCTGTATCGCCAACCGCCTGACAGCGCTCTGCCTACCGGCACCGGCTGGAACGATTGGGAGTATCAGGCGCATGTCTACTATATCGGGCGTGACGCCGACGACAACGCCCTGCCGGTGCTGTACCGCAAGCGCCTGGTCCCCGGCGCCACGCCGACGATGGCGACCGAGGCGGACGGCATCGCGGAAGGAATCGAGTATTTCCGTATTCTGTTCGGCCAGGACACCGACAACGACGGCGTAGCGAACCTTTATCTGGCGGACCCCACGCCTGCGCAGATGCAGAGCGTCGTGGCGGCGCGCATCTACCTGCTGGCCCGCACCGCAACGCCGGACCAAGGCTATACGAACACGAAACAGTATTTCCTGGGCGATGCCACGCCCCTGACGTTCAACGACCATTTCCGCCGGCGCGTCTACAGCACCGCCGTAGTGCTGCGCAATCCCGCCCACATGTTGAGGCTGAACGAGTGATGCGACTCCCGTACAACCATGCCTGCCATCGCGCCCGGGGCGCGGCACTGGTCACCGCCCTGGTGCTGCTCATCGTCATCACGCTGCTGACCGTCACCGCCATGCGCTTCAGCACGTTGGAAATGCGCATGGCGAGCAACGAGGAGCAACGCCTGAGCGCCTTCCAATCCGCACAGGCGGCGATCGACGCGGTGATCGCCAACACCGCCCACTTTCCGGTCACCGGCACCGCCGGCTTCACCAATTGCACCGCGAACATGACCGGATGCGACCGCAACGGGATCACCCTGTCCGGCGCGCCGTTCTCGACCGCCACCACGTTCGTGACCGTCGAACGTCTGTCGCCCGACACTCTCCCCATCCCGCGCGGCGTAGAAACCAGTTCCGACAAGTTTTCCGCCGCCGGTTTCAGCGTCAACAGTTTCTTCGACGGATCGGGCCTCGGCACCGGAAGCGTCCGCATCGTGCAGGGCTATCTGGTCCTGGCGCCCAAGAGCAACCAGTCCAACTGAGGACTGCCCGGAGGAAAGGCACTCATGCGCATAAGAAAACATCTCCTGCTGCCCTTGCTCCTGACACTCATGGCCGGCACGGCCGTGAACGCGGACGATACCGACATCTACATCACCGACCCGACCACCGGCACGGGCGTTGCGTACGAGCCGCTGGTGATGTTCATCCTGGATTACCGGCCCAATCTGTTCTCCACCATCTGCGCCGACGTCACCAGCGGTTGTCCGCAGGCCGCCTACTTTGCCGGCGACCCGCTCCTGCCCACCTCCGGCAAACTGACCTTCTTCCGGATGCTGACGCTGGCGTTGAAGCGCGTCGCCGCAGAACTTCACGGCGTGCGCGTGGGATTCATGCTCTCGCACAATCACGACAACAAATGCGCCGGACCGGACAAGACCGGCTGCAGCAACGGCGCCTACATCATGTCCGGCTTCAAGCCCTTCGTGAAAGACGACGCGAACGGCAACAAGGCGGCCCTGTTCGAGCAGCTCGCCGCCATCCCGGAGGGCGGCAGCCATTCCTTCCAGGGCAAGGAGATCTACTTCGAACTGTTCCGATATCTCACCGGCCAGGGCATCTACAACGGCCACAACGGCTGGACCGATTACGGCACCAGCAAGAACCACAACCTGCCCGCCGACAACCCCGTCATCAGTTGGGATACCGGCATCGAAAACGGCGGCAACTACATCTCGCCGCTGAACGAACACTGCAGCAAGGTCTTCGCCATCAATCTCTTCTCCGGCACCACCAACCAGGAAGACGATTCGGACGACGCCATCTCCGCCACGAAGGCCAACGGCGGCATGAATGCCCTCACCGCCAAGGGCAAGCTCCGCTTCGAGGACGTCGTCTCCTGGATGTACAACGTGGATCTTGCCAATGGCACCTACGGCACGGCCCCCGACCTGCGCGACAAGCAGAACGTCACGTCCTATTTCATGCTCAAAGGCAACCGCGCGAACGTGGACTCCTATGCCGCGGCGGGCGGCACGGGACAGGTGATCCTGCTGAGCGAGGATCCGGCGGAACTCGTCGCCACGCTCAACGACGTGTTCAAGCAGATCCTGAGCGTGAGCACCACCTTCGTGGCGGCCTCGGTGCCGGTCAACGTCTTCAGCCGCGCGGAGATTCTGGACAGCGTGTACATCGCGCTGTTCCAGGCGGAACCATCCGCCCGCTGGCCCGGCAACCTCAAGAAACTCAAATTCAATGCGGACCGGACGCTGTTGCTGGACGCCTTGGGCAACAACGCCGTGGCGACCGATGGCCGCATTGCCTTCAACGCCCTGACGTTCTGGACCAACTCAGGCGCACTGCCCCCTCCGGACCCGGACAAGAACGAAGTGGCGGGCAGGGACGGGCGCTCGGTCACGCGCGGCGCGGCCGGGCAGAAAATCCCCGGCTTCATCGCCGACGCCATCGGCGAGTCGAACGGCACGGGGACGCGGCGGCTGTTCACCGAACCCGACAGCCATGTCAACGGCACGCCGACCGCCCTGCGCGCATTGAACGCGGACGCCGCCACCGCGTCCGTGCTGCAGGACGCGCTGCAGGCGCAGAACAGTAACGAGGCGTTGTGCCTGCTGCGCTACATCCGCGGCTTCGATGTGGCGACGAACTGCGCCAGCACCGCCGTACGCCCCTGGCTCATGGGCGACGCCCTGCACTCACGCCCCCTGCCCATCAATTACGGCGCCCGCGGCAGCTACACCCAGGACAATCCCGACGTGCGCATCGTCATGGGCACCAATGGCGGCTTCCTGCACATGTTCCGCGACATCCTGCCAGGCGGCAGCGAGGACGGGCGCGAGGTCTGGGCCTTCATGCCGCGCGCGGTGATGCCCATCATGAAAACCCTGAAAAACAACAGCGCCGGCGACCGCCATCCCTACGGCGTCGACGGGGCGCCCGTCGCCTACATCGATGACAAGAATTACAACGGCACCATCGACCCCGGCGACAAGGTCTACCTGTACTTCGGACTGCGGCGCGGCGGCAAGGCGTATTACGCCCTCGACATCAGCGATCCGGACAATCCCAGGATGCTCTGGTCCATCACGAAGGGCGGCGACTTCGCCGAACTGGGCATGACCTTCTCCGCCCCACGCGTGGCGATGGTCGATTACGGCGCGGGCGTGAAGCCGGTGCTGATCTTCGGCGGCGGTTACGACACCAACAAGGACAATGTCGGCATCGGGACGAACGACACCGAAGGCAACGCCCTGTACATCGTGGACGCCGAGACTGGCGCGCTCGTCTGGAAGGCGGTGAAGAGCGGAACCTCGGGCACCAAGGTCCGGGTGCATCCCGAACTGAACGACAGCATCCCGTCGGAGGTCACCACGGTGGACTCGGACGGCGATGGCCTGGTGGACCGGGTGTACGTGGGCGATACCGGCGGCGTCATCTGGCGTGCCGACATCGCCGGCAACGACAGTTCCAAGTGGACGCTTACCAAGCTGCTGTCCGTGGGCCGCCATGCCATGGGCGGCGCGGAAAACGATCGCCGCTTCTTCCATCGGCCGGACTTCGTCATGGCCAAGGATGCGACGGGCGCGTTCGACGCGGTGATCATCGGCTCGGGCGATCGCGCCCATCCGCTGGAGACGACCGTGAAGAACGAGTTTTACATGATCAAGGACCGCGTCATCGTGAGCGGATCGCAGCCGGCCACGATAGCCTACGGCAACTTGTATGACGTGACGCAGATCTGCAATCTCGGGTGCTCATTGCCCGCCAATGCCGACCTGCATAACGGCTGGCGCATGTCCCTGGTGGATCCGGTGGACCTCTCCCTGACCGGCGAGAAGAGCCTCGCCACCCCGCTCACCATTTCGGGATCGATCTATTTCACCACCTACTTCCCGCCCGGCAGCCCCGCCAGCGGCACGGATAGCTGCGGTCCTGCGGAAGGAAGCGGCCGCATGTACCGGGTCGCCCTGCAGAACGCCTTCGCCGTTCACAATTACGACCTCAACAACGACGAAGACGAAATCATACTGGCGGAAGAAGACCGCTACATGGACCTGGATTCCGGCGGCATCCCCGCCGAGGTCATTTCCATTCCGCCGGACAAGATCCTGACCCCGGACCTCAGGACTCACGACACCGGTGCCAAGGGCGCGTGGCGCACCTTTTGGTATCAGTCGGAGCAGTAATGGACACAGGGACGGGCAGATCGATGCAATCGGCTTACGTGATTATCCTTCAGGCAGCCGCCATAGCCCGGGTGGCCGCCGGACAATCAGGGTAGCGTCATGATCTCAAGGCAATACTGTGCAGTGCGGCAGCGAAAAGTTCGCCGGTCCAGCGGCTTTACCCTCATCGAGTTGATGATAGTGGTGGCGATCGTCGCCATCCTCGCGGCCATTGCCTATCCGGCTTATCAAGAGCAGATACTGAAGACCAAACGCTCCGTCGCGCAGGGAGCGCTGCTGGAGATTGCCGCGCGCCAGGAGCAGTATTTCCTGGACAACAGGACATACACGGACGACCTGTCCGATCTCGGCTACGCGGCCAGCACGATCTACTTCGACAGCAACCGGTCGCCGGTGGCCGCCGCGTCATCCGACCGCATTTACGCAGTCAGCGTGCAGACGCCGGACGGCGGCTGCCCGATCGTCTCGTGCTACGTGCTCCAGGCCGTCCCCCAAGGCAGCCAGGCAAGCGACACGAAATGCGGAACACTCACGCTTTCATCCAGAGGGGAGAAATCGGCGACCGGCACCCGGCCGACTTCATGCTGGTAAGAAGGCGCCTGGGGCACAACTGAGGTATCGTATTTCTGATCAGCCCTCAGCCTTGCAGCGCCTTGGGCAAGGGAAAGAACATGTGCTCCGCGCGTCCGCCGCTTTCGGTGACCGATTCGCCGCCCCACTCCTTAAGCCGCGCGATCACCCCATCCACCAGCACCTCGGGCGCGGACGCACCCGCCGTGATGCCCACGGCGCGTCTGCCTTCGAACCATTCGCGCCGCAGGTCTGCCGCTCCTTCGATGAGGTAGGCCGCAACGCCATGCTTGAGCGCGATCTCGCGCAAGCGGTTCGAGTTGGAGCTGTTCGGCGAGCCGACCACCAGCACCAGCTCGCAACGCTTGACCAGTTCCTTCACCGCATCCTGGCGATTCTGGGTGGCGTAGCAGATGTCGTCCTTGCGCGGGCCGATGAGATTCGGCAGCCGCTTCCTGAGCGCATCGAGAATGAGCGCGGTATCGTCCATGGACAGTGTGGTTTGGGTCACGAAGGCGACATCCGCCGGATTGTTCACCCGCAGATTCGCCACATCCTCCACCCTTTGTATCAGATAGATGCCGGCGCCCGGCCGGTCGCTGATGTAACGCCCCAGGGTGCCCTCCACTTCCGGATGACCGGCGTGGCCGATGAGGATCACCTCGCGCCCCGCCCGCGCATGCCGCGCCACTTCCAGGTGCACCTTGGTCACCAGAGGACAGGTGGCATCGAACACCGTGAGGTTGCGCCGTGCCGCCTCTTCCTGCACGGCCTGAGACACTCCGTGCGCGCTGAATATCACCGTCGCGCCGTCCGGCACTTCGTCGAGTTCCTCCACGAACACCGCGCCCTTCGCGCGCAGCCCGTCCACCACGTAGCGGTTGTGCACCACTTCATGACGCACGTAGATGGGCGCGCCGAACAGCTCCAGGGCTCGTTCGACAATGCTGATGGCGCGGTCGACGCCGGCGCAGAAGCCGCGCGGATTGGCCAGGATGATCTGCATAAATACGGTTATGGGTGACAAGTGGCAGGAGTATCGTCTTGCTACTTGCCGCTTGTCACTTCCAATATCTCCACATCGAAGTCGATATCGCGGCCCGCCAAGGGATGGTTGAAATCGACCCGCACGGCATCCTCAAGCACCTCCAGGACTGCGCCGGGGATCTGATCGCCGCTCGGCGTCTCGAACTCGATGATCGCCCCCGACTCCAGCATCATGTCGTCCGGGAATTCGGTGCGGTCCATCAGGTGGACCCGCTCCTCATCCCAGAAGCCGAAGGCATCGGCGGGCGTGATGCGCAGGTTCTGACGCTCGCCGGCCTTGAGCCCGAACAGGGCCATCTCCAGCCCTTCGATCAGGGTGCCGTCGCCCATCGTGAAGCGCAGCGGCTCACCCCCTTTGGAGGTATCGACCACCGTGCCGTCTTCCAGCTTGAGGGAATAGTGCATCACCACGGAACTGCCGTATCCAATCGCAGGTGCGGTATGGGCCATGAGAATCTTCCTCCCGGAAATCGCCCGGTTGCACAAGGCTATCCATCTAACTTAGCACAGAGGTCCGGCGCCTGTTCTACTCCTTGCCCACGGCGCCGGGGGTCGTTTCCCTGGAAAACAAGAGGCTGTCGATCAGCATGATGGCCACACCGACCGTGATGGCGGAATCGGCGATGTTGAAAGCGGGCCAGTGCCATGCTCCGTAATAGAGGTCGATGAAATCCACCACGTAGCCGTACATGACGCGATCGATCACGTTGCCGATTGCACCGCCCAGAATCAAGGCCAGAGCGGCGGCCAGCCAATTCTCCCGTGGCGACAGCCGCTTCATCCACCCCACGATGAGCACGCTGACCACCAGTGCGATGCCGATGAAAAACCAGCGTTGCCAGCCAGAGGCCTCGGCGAGAAAGCTGAATGCCGCCCCCGGGTTATGCGCCAGCGTCAGGTTGAAAAACGGCAGCACCGGCACCGGCACGCCGTAGTCCAGCAGGCCGCTGGCAAGGTACTTCGTCGCCTGATCCAGCACGATCACCACGGCGGACAGCCACAACCAGCGCAGCATCGAATGCGTCGTCATGCAAACCGCCGCACTTCACCGCCGCCGGCCACGTTCTCGACGCAACGCCCGCACAGCGCCGGGTGCTCGGCGTGCTGTCCCACATCCTCGCGCCGGTGCCAGCAACGCACGCACTTGGGATGCGCCGCAGGCGCCACCGCGATCCACAGCTCGTCGTTGGTGCTGAGCGCGAAATGCGCGGCGTGATCGGGATGCTCGTAGTCGCGATGCAGGCGGGCATAGGAGGTGATCAGCACGAAGCGCAGCTCGTCCTCCAGCTTCACAAGCTGCTCGTACAGTTCCTGACCGCAATAGAGATCCACCTCCGCTTCCAGCGAGGAACCGATGCCGCCCGCCACGCGCAGCCGCTCCAGCTCCTTGCTCACCACCTCGCGCACCTCCATCACGCGGTCCCAGTCCCGGTATCCGATATCGCCCGCCTGATCGCCCACGTGCACCTCGGGCAGCGAATACCAGGTCTCCAGGAACACGGAGGCGCCGCGCGCGCCCGGGATGTGGCCCCAGATCTCCTCGGCGGTGAAGCTGAGGATCGGGGCGAGCCAGCGCACCAGGGCCTCGACGATGTGGTACATGGCGGTCTGGGCGGAGCGGCGCGCCAGGCTGTCGGTCTGGGTGGTGTACTGGCGATCCTTGATGATGTCGAGGTAGAAGCTGCCCATGTCCACGCTGCAGAAGTTGTGCACCTTCTGGTAGATCAGGTGGAACTCGTAATCCTGGTAGGCCTTGACGACCTCCGCCTGCAACTCGCGGGCACGCTCCACGGCCCAGCGGTCCAGGGCCAGCATGCGCGTGGGCTCCACCAGGTCCCGTGCCGGGTCGAACCCGGTGAGGTTGGCCAGCAGGAAGCGTGCGGTGTTGCGGATGCGGCGGTAGGCGTCCGCCATGCGCTTCAGGATCTCGTCCGACACCGCCATCTCACCGCGGTAATCGGTGGAGGCCACCCACAGGCGCAGGATGTCGGCCCCCAGGGTGTCCACCACCTTCTGCGGCGCCACCACGTTGCCCCTGGACTTGGACATCTTCATGCCGTCGGCGTCCACGGTGAAACCGTGGGTCAGCACGGAACGGTAGGGCGGCACGCCGCGCATGGCCACCGAGGTGAGCAGCGAGGACTGGAACCAGCCGCGGTGCTGGTCGGAGCCTTCCAGATACAGGTCCGCCGGGAACTGCAACTCGTCGCGCGGTTCCAGCACGCAGGCGTGGGTCACGCCGGAATCGAACCACACGTCCAGGATGTCCTGCACCTTCTCGTAGTCCGCCGCCTCGGCGCCCAGCAGTTCGGCGGGATCGAGGTCGAACCAGGCGTCCACGCCGCCCTCCTCGATGCGCTTGGCCACTTCCTCGATCAGCTCCGGCGTGCGCGGATGGATCGCGCCCGTCTGCTTGTGCACGAACAGCGCGATGGGCACGCCCCAGGTGCGCTGGCGCGAGATGCACCAGTCGGGACGGTTCTGCACCATGCCCTCGATGCGCGCCTGGCCCCAGGAGGGCATCCAGCGCACCCCGCGGATGCCGTCGAGCGCCGCCTGGCGCAGCCCCTTCTGGTCCATGCTGATGAACCACTGCGGCGTGGCGCGGAAGATGATGGGCGTCTTGTGGCGCCAGCAGTGCGGATAGCTGTGGCGCACGGACTCGGAGCGCACCAGCATGCCTTCGGCCTTGAGCACCTCCAGCACGTGATCGTTGGCGTTGAACACATGCTCGCCTTCGAAGAACCGGGTCCCCGGCACGAACTTGCCGTCGCCGCCCACCGGGTTGTCCACCTCCAGCCCGTAGCGCATGCCCACCACGTAGTCCTCCTGGCCGTGGCCGGGGGCGGTGTGCACCGCGCCGGTGCCCGCGTCCGTGGTGACGAATTCGCTCAGCACGACGGGCACTTCGCGCTCATAGAACGGATGCCGGAGCTTGACGCCTTCGAGGTCGGAGCCGCGGCAGTAGGCCATCACCTGATACTGCTCGATGCCGTAGCGCGCCATGGCATCCTTCAGCAGCGCATCCGCCAGCAGCAGCCGCTCCTGGCCGCGGGAATCGGTTTCGCACTGCACCACGACGTAATCGAGTTCGGGATT
>JBAYZB010000047.1:0-18928 GCA_041672765.1 Gammaproteobacteria bacterium
ACCACTTGATTAACACTGTCTACAGAGGTTACATCGGGATTCAAAAAGTGGTCTTTGCAAAGTGACAACGAAATCTGCAAATTGTGCAGTGAAATCTGCAAACTGTCGCATCGTTGCCCATCCTTACTTATCCTTACCAAGACCATTTATGGTAGTTTTTGACAGGATTTCTGCAATTAAGATCACCGAAAACGTCAAATTCTGACAGGAAATCTGCAAACGCCAGATTGGGGAATTGCGATGGGCGATGGAAGAATCTGATAAACGGGGTTGTTGTTCGGAATATTAATGTAATTGATCAGCATCATCGACATGAATCCTCATGGCTACTACATCAAGACCAGGCTGGGTATAGGGCAACTTGATCGCCAAATCCAGCCTGGGATACTGGGTGTGCTGAAGAAGTATTCGGGGATGTCCCACCTGAAGGTTCTGAGTAATCGCTGGAAGCATCGGATAGAGTAGAATAATCTTATCACATATGCTCTATTGTGAAGTAAGTAAACGACTCATAGCAATTTATGATAGCACATTAAGCATGTAATCTAGCCATTCAAGTTTATCAGATTTCTTCTGAGGGCTAGCATGACGGAACTGAAATGTGGATTCATTATCAGCGTAGCCAATCACAGCAATCCCGTTTAAAGCCTGCTTTGCCATGTCGATTAAACCGAGAAGGCTGTTATCTAGTCCCCAAGCACAGATGACTGGGGCTTTCTTCTTCCGCGCTAATCTTGAAGCTAACTCACTCTTTCTCTTCTTTGAAAAAATTGAGTGTTGGAGGCTTTTCATTTTCTTAAGCGTTTTGAAAAGCTCGCTACTTTTAGGAGTTCTCAAATCGGAAAGATTGATTACTCTTACATGTTTCCATTCTTTGAGGAGCATTAAACGCATTATCTGGTATTGAGTTGTGTCTGGCTTTGTGTCGACATACTCGGGAGTTAGGTTCTTAATAGTTGCAGCACTGTACACTTCACAAGGTTTCACTTCTAAAGGAACAGATGAACCGGGATTCATCATGATAACAACAGCATCAGGCAAAGCATTTAGGAGATCTTCCTTACAGGTTGAATTGTTCTTAGACACTATTTCCAAGACACTTCTGCAAGCTAATCTTCCATCATTTCCCATGTCGTTGCAGTAGAAATGTCCATAAACTGAAAACTTCTTTTTAAGTACTTCTGCATATTTAAACTTGATCATAATCGGTCCTTATGTTTATTTACTTTCGGGCAAATTCATCAGACGACACAACAAAACGTTCTATTCTCAACCTTGTAGTCCGATCCTTTGTCCATAGAATAATACGATGTTCATGGCTAAACCAACATTTTAAATAAGTTGACCCGTCAATAGCAATCACATTCCCATCGATCTTAACCATCTCTATGCGGGTATCTGCGGAGAGAAGCGGAATTTATCGATTGACAATTATAGGGGGTTCGGCGATGTATGAATTTGGGTGAAAAAGGTGAAGGAAATCCGCTTTTCTGAAAAGGTTAATTCCTTGCCAATAAAGCCAATTAGGAGTGATCATGGATCATTTACAGGACAGGTGGCTGTCCATCAAAGAGATATGTGCTTACCTCGGAGTAAGCGATGACACGGTGTATCGCTGGATAAAATTCCACGATATGCCCACCCACAAGATGGGGCGATTGTGGAAATTCAAAATCAATGAGATAGATGAGTGGGTCAAGGCTGGTGGAGCGACACTTAAATCAATCAAATCAAGAGCAAAGTAGATGTAAGTATTATATCTTTTACCAATCGGGCTGTATGGCGGCGATGTTAGTGACTTATAGCTGTTTATACAGATTTAAAAACCAATGAAGAATTATATGAATATGGGGACTAAGTGCTAACAGACCAAAGAGAATACATGATTCAAGAGCTTGAAGCAGCTCGCAAGAGGTTATTAGATTTAACTGCTCGTAATAGGCTTTTAAACTATCGTCCCAGTAAAATCAAGACTGTTGAGTTTGAAGACTGCTCCGTTCAAGCACTCTTCAAAAATCTCATTGAAGATGAGAAGAAAATGTCATTCCGAAGCAAAGGGAATGCAAGGAAAAAGAATGACACAAAACAGCAAGATGATATACTCTTTGATATCTTCGCCAGCGATGACTCTGATGAAAGTGAAGTTAGCGGCTCATTTATCCATGTTAACATTAACAAAGAGGATATTCAATCCAAGCTTCACAAGGTTAGCAAACTAGCCGACTCTTTTTTTGATGAGCAGGGCTATTCAATTCTCTTCGTAGCTCTTGGGTTTATTAAATGGAGAGAACAGAAAACAAGCGAGATTCAGAAATCTCCTTTGGTTCTTGTTCCTGTTGAATTACGAAGAACCAGTATAGGAAAGCCCTACAAACTGCAATGGACAGGAGATGAGATCATCTCAAATGTATGCATGATTGAAAAAGCCAAAGAGCTAGGTATAATATTCCCAGAGTATGTTTCTAATGGGGATTCAATAGGGATTAAGAGTTATGTCGAGGAAGTTCAGAAGATTATTAATAAAAAGGACTGGATCTTCGAAGATAGGTGCTGCTTAGATTTCTTCAGTTTTACAAAGTTCGTCCTTTGGAAGGACCTTGACATAAAGTCTTGGAGCGAAGGGAACGGACCTTTAGACAATGAGTTAATCAAAACAATGCTCCTAACACCAGACGATAATCAGTCAGATTTTAACGACCTAGAGGATTATAATCATGAACTGGTTGCAAAGGATGTTTATCATATCTTGGACGCAGATCCATCTCAGATTGCAGTCATCGAAGCCGTAAAAAATGGAATGAATATTATTGTAGAGGGACCTCCAGGTACTGGTAAATCGCAAACAATCGCGAATATAATCGCAGAATTGATGGGCCTTGGTAAAAGCGTTCTATTCGTGAGTGAAAAAATGGCGGCTTTGGAAGTTGTGAAGAATCGCCTTGAGGCTTCTGATTTAGGCGACTACTGCTTGGAACTCCATAGCCGCAAGACAAATAAGAAGGAGTTCATTAATACATTAACAAAAGCCTTTATGTTTTCTAACGATCATAAATCAGAAATTGATATGGATACATTCTCCAGATTAGAAAGCCAGAGGGAGCAGTTAAATGATTACGCTAGAACTCTAGCAGAAAAAACTGGGGCTCGCGGACTTACATTTTTTGCGCTTATGAGCTTGATAGAGCATGTAAACAGGCACTTTGAAGTATTAGGCCGCCAATACACAAGTTTAAAGATCCCGAATGCATCGGAAATCAACGCTGATATGTGGAATCAGATGATTGATGATCTATCTGAGATATCTCTTTATGCGGAGAAAATACCCAATTTTAAGGATAATCCCTGGAAGGGTACTGATCCGACTTTTTATCTTCCCGATGAGATCGAGAAATTCAAGATAGAACTATCTAATGCTCTTGACTCATGGGTTGGATATGATAGTTTACTAGACTTACTGGAATCTAAATTTGGTATAGTCAAACAATCTTTGATAAGTGAGTTGGCAAAATCTGTATATGCCGCCTTACTGATAGTCGACATGAGATTTGTGGGCAGAAATGTTGTATACAATCAAATGTGGAAATCCAACCAGAAAGATCCGTGCTCGATAATCCGATATCTGTATGAGTTCAATAACGTAAGATCATTGATACAGATCGATAAAGACATCACTGCCGATGAAGCTGGAGCAAGATGGAATAAAACATGGTCCTGCGTCAGCATTATTCGGGACATCCTTAGTAATATTCAGAACCTTATTGAAGCTACTGGTGTAATCTACGACGGCTCGATTGCCAAATCACAGGATTTTTTCGATGCCTGCAACATAGTAGCAGATTCTCCCTACCAAAAAATCGATTGTTTACTTAACCCAAAATGGAAGGATCTTTCTTCACCGAAGAAACTGGTTGGATTGTTATCTGATACTCAAGCTCAGTATGCTTTAGCTATAAAATACTTCCCCCCAGTATTTCTGAATCAGGATCACCTAATGACAATAGAGTCATTTTCTGCTCTTAGGAATAAAAAGCTGAGGTTTCTCAGCTCAAGATACAGAACGGCTAAGCGTACTATTAAACAGAATCTTATTGATAAATCTGCCATACAAAATGCGAACTTCTCAGATCAACTTAACATAGTAGCAAAATACTATCAACTGGTGAAGGAGCTTCTTGGGTATGATGGGGAAGGTAAGGCTTTATTCGATATTCACTGGCGGGGATTACAGGGTAACGTTGATAAGCTTGATAGCATTATCAACTGGCAAATAGAATTCATGCGGATGAATAAATTAGGATTCCTTGCAAGTGATGCCTATGCAAAAATCTGCAACAATCCAGTGTCTAAAGAGATAAAAAGTAATGGTCATAGATTAGCAGAGCTTTTTAACTCCGGAAACCAATACATTAATGACCTATTGCTATCCATAAGAAACAAGCTCGAAGGAGAAGTAACCTTTTCCATTTTGCTTGCAGCAGCTCTTAGGCAGTTAAAATATTTGAGGGTAATCAAGAATGATGCTATCGCAAGAAGTCTATACGGGTATCTATGGAACTCCGTCAACACTAGTGAAGCAGACCTACTCAAATATCGCGAATGGCGCTCCAGGTTTGTAAAAGCAGTTGATGATGGCCTATTGAATACAAAATCTATCGATTTGCTTGACTCACCAGTGACCGATAACGTAGAGATAAAAGAGCAATATGGAGTGTTAAAAACGTATCCTGAAATGACAAGTCTGTCGAAAGGACTATTAAATCAACTTGGATTCGCAAATGATGAATCTGAAAAAATGTTGTCAGGAGCAATTACTTCACATATCGATAGTCTGAAGCGATGGAAGGGAGGTTTTTCTACGCTTACGGCATGGATTGATTACCAAAGGGCAAAGAAGAAATTCCGAAACAAACAGTGTTTAATTCTTACAGATGCCTTGGAGAAAGGCAGCGTTGAAATTGCTAATGATATAGTGCCTATATTCAAAGCAAGTTATGCTGATACATTACTAAAAGAGGAGATTAAACACCATGATGTGTTAATCAATTTCAATGGTTCTATACACGAAAAAAGGATAGAAGTGTTTTCGAGGCTGGATAAAAAGGTAATTGAATTAAACAGACAGAGATTGGCCTCAAAACTGAGTCATAACCGCCCGCGCTTAGTGAGTAACGCAACGAATCATTCCGAGGTAGGATTCTTGCGTGCAGAGATTCATAAAAAAAGGGCTCACAAACCTATAAGACAAATCCTCTCCAAAGCAGGCAATCTGATTATGCGAGCCAAACCATGTTTCCTGATGAGCCCGCTATCTATAGCTCAGTATCTTGATCCGCAAGCAATACGATTTGATACAATTATTTTTGATGAGGCAAGTCAGGTCAGGCCCGAAGATGCACTTGGATCGCTCATGAGGGGAAGGCAGTTAGTTGTGATGGGAGATTCACGGCAATTACCGCCTACCATGTTTTTTGATCATTTGGTAGACGATGAGCAGGACTATGAAGATAATGATGAATATTCTGATTCCGTCGTAGATACTGAGAGCATTCTACAGCAAAGCAGAAAAAAACTCCCCTTGAAATACTTAAAGTGGCACTACCGCAGCAGACATGAATCCCTGATCCAAGTATCAAATTCATTCTTTTATGACAATAGGCTTCAGGTATTCCCATCTGCTTATGCAAGAGACCCCAATAAAGGGCTGCAATTCAGACACATTCCCAGTACTGTTTATGATAGAGGTAGAGGATCATGTAATAAACTAGAGGCGAAATATATTGTGGAATTGGCCTGCCAGCATTATCAGGAGAATCCAGACATTAGTTTGGGTATTGGTGCTTTCAGTGTCAAACAACAAGAGGCAATTCAAAACGAACTAGAGATCAAGTTAAGAAACAATCCAGAGTTGCAACCGCATTTTATGAAAGACAAAATTGAACATTTCTTTGTAAAAAACCTTGAAACAATCCAAGGTGATGAGAGAGATGTTATAATAATCAGTATTGGATATGGCTTTGACCAAAACCATCAGCTACATATGAACTTTGGTCCCTTGAATCAAGATGGAGGCGACCGGAGACTCAATGTGCTGATTACTAGAGCTAGGCAAAAGTGTGTCGTTGTAAGTAACTTTAGAAATTCTGACCTAAGAATAACTGAACAATCTCCACAAGGGCTAAGGGCTTTACATGCGTATTTACATTATGCAGAGCACGGTGAGATGCCGTCAGGAAATTACTCACCTGATACTGACTCGCCATTTGAAGATTCGGTATATGATTTTCTTGTCGGCTCTGGCTACAAAGTTACAAAACAAGTAGGATGTGCTAGTTTTCGAATAGATATGGCAGTTACGCATCCAGATTATCCCTCGCACTATGTTCTAGGGATTGAGTGCGATGGCGCCATGTATCATACATCTAGAACGGCTAGAGAAAGAGATAGACTACGACAGGAGATACTAGAAAAATTAGGTTGGAGGATATACAGAATCTGGTCAACGGATTGGTATAGAAACAGACAGAATAGTATTGTTCAGCTAACACAGGCGGTAGAGCTTGCCCTAAGAAAACCGATAGATCTTGACAAGGACAAGACCGATGATTCTGAAAATATATCTGTGAAGAGACAAGCGGCCAAAGATAACAAGACTAATGTAGGCTCAGATTTATCAATTAATCATGTTGCGGATACCCTTGAGCACACATTACAGCTTACAGAATACAAGCTCTGTGAATCGATAGACTTAGATACAAATTATGAGTTACATGAAATGCCTCAAAAGATTTTGATGCAAGCCGTAATTGACGTTGTACAGGTTGAAGGTCCTATACATATAGATGATGTTGTAACTCGGATCAGGTCACTTGCAGGATATGAAAAAGCTGGATCAAGGATAAGAAATTCAATTACAAGAGCTGTGAAGAATGCTGTAAGAATTACGGCAATCAGTACCAGAGAAGATTTTCTTTGGGTCAAAAACTCAAATAAAGTTGTACCCAGGTTTAGAAGTTTTATGGTCGATGTGGATAAGATATGCAATGAAGAGATCGAGGAAGTAATTCGTTTAGTATTAAGTCACCAGTTGGGAACTGAAAGACACGAGCTATGCCTTCAGGTCTCAAGATTACTAGGAATTCAAAGGATGACATTCACGACAGAAGATAGATTGAACGCAGTAATTGATAACTTGATCGATTCAACAGAGATCTTTATTAATGCTGATAGATATGTTTACCCGAAAAGCTTAGACTCACAGCGCGAGGAATAGATGGATATCACAAGAGATTTGGTTAAGACCTTAAAAGATATTTATATGGATGACAATGATACAACAAAGATGATTGCTGAGTTAACTCCCCTGGCAGAAGGTGGAAATGCATCTGCACAGCATGCGTTGGGTCTTGTTTACTATCTTGGAATAGCTGAAGACACTGAATTCAAAGAAGCAACCAAGTGGTTGAAAATGTCAGCCAGTCAGGGTAACATTGATTCTCAGCATTATCTAGGGCTTATCTTTATTCAGTCAGATAACTACGAAGAAGCTTATATCTGGACATCTTTAGCAGCTGAAAACGGCAGCGCGGAGGCTCAATTGAATCTAGCAGTAATGTTTTTTAACGGAAGCGGAACAGATAAGGATATAGATAAGGCTATCAAATGGGCTACATTGGCAGCCGAACAAGGGGATGCGCAGGCCCAATGCAATCTTGCAAAGATGTACCTTTCACTCGAAGACGAGACAGTCTATCAAGATGCAATCAAATGGTTCAAACTCTCATCAGAACAGGATAATGCGGAGGCTCAGTGCAAATTAGCTTTGATGTATGAAAACGGACAAGGTACCGAAAAGGACTATGATGAAGCATTCAGTCTGTACAGCTTGTCTGCGAATCAAGGTTATGCTGATGCCCAGTATTTCTTAGGTCAATTATATGAGAATGGACTTGGCGTAGAACAGAACCTTCGTGAGGCCTATAGACTGTATGTTCTAGCTGCTGAACAAGGAGATGAAGAAGCGAAAGAGAGAATTATTGCGATTGAGACTAGCGATCCTGATATTATTGGAGATGCTAGCAAGATAATTCCGGAAATCAATGCTGAGGAATTCGCAATAGATTTAATCAGAGATGGGGCCGAAAAAGGAATGTCTCAGAGCCAATTTCTATTAGGAGTTGCTTATCTTACAGGCAAAAGCATGGACATTGATCACGAAAGAGCACTTGATTTATTTACGAAATCAGCAGCACAAAACAACCCCAAAGCACAATATATGCTAGGTGTGGTTTATGAAAAAGGCATCGGGGTTGAACAAGATATCAATGAAGCATACCAATGGTACAAAAAATCAGCATTACAAGGTAACGATGATGCTATTGAAGCAATCAATCAGCTTATCGAATCTGGTTATGAATTAGGTGATGATGAATTCTGTGAAGTGGATATAGATGGGCATGGCAACCAACAAAGATATAAAGACAATTCAGATGCTGGTCAAGATGACTATGATGAAGATGAAGCGTCAGGTGATGATGAGGAGGAGGAGGATTTTGACTTGTCAGATCATGATGAGTTCTTCATGTATCAAGAAGAGTTGCAACTAGATCCATCAAACTTAAGGTTACGGTACAAATTCCTCCAGCATTTGATGGAGATGGTGAACTCACATTACTCAGATGACAGAGATAATATGCTTGATTTGTATCTATCAGAGCTTGAAGTCAATTTGAATTACATAATCAACAAAGCCACACTTAAAGATAAGTTGATGAACTTTCTTAGGATCAATTGCCTTATGCAGCTGGGAACGCTACATGTTTTACGAGGGAATTTTTACGAAGCTGTTAAGAGCTATTACAAAGTCATAGAATTCAAGTGGCTTTACAATAGGAAATCAATAACATTAACTGATCATGCTGCTCCTGAAGAACTTAGAGATATATACAATTACGCAGTTTACAACATACACAGCATTGCTACGCGATTAGGCATTGGGTGGAATACGGCAAGACTTTACTCAATCGTCAATGATGCTATTGAGGAACGCGTGGGCTTATCAGTTAAATTCCTCGAACAAAGCAAAGACGAAAGCGACAATATTTCCCAATCAGTTAGAACTAGACGCATTGAAGAATGTAATGCTTTATTAAGCCCTGGAAAAGCGATAGAAACTTTCTATTTCTCAGATATTTGGGAATTGGCAGAGATATACATAGAAGACCCCGATGGCAGCGAATATGACGTATTCAATTCTTGGCATGGAACATTATTGATAGAAGAAGATATTGCACAAGGGAGATTTGCAACCATCCATAACCCACCGTATTTAGAAGATCAGATATCCAGATTAAAAATATTCCTATAGCATATTGTTTGATCAATAGCTATATCATTTAGATTACTACCAATCGACCTGAACATGTTACTGGAGGTTAAATGTTAAATTTCAATTGCCCCAAATGCGGGAATCGAATGTGTGCAGAAGATAGTAAGAAAGGTATGCTGGTAAGGTGTCCCCAGTGCAAGTCAATTGTAAAAACTCCTGATAAACCTAAAAGTATATTAGACAAAGTCCAGGCATCCCTAGCTAGCTGTTCTGGAAAACTCAAGAAACTTTATTCTGCTGTTTTGGAAAAGTATGGAGAGTTAATAGTGTCATCTCAAGTTATTGGTGACGATTCCAATAGAGGATTACTTTTTGTTGTCAAAACAGGAGAGGATAACTCACGAAAACAGATAGTCTGTGCTTTTTCGATTAAGTCTCCACTTGGCCAAGATGATATCCTTGGCATTCTTTCAAATATCTGCGAGGTAGAGGATTTTGCTGTAGACTATGATTTGATTTTGAAACATCTTGAACCAGGATTGATGCATCTTCAAATTCAAGATGGCACTCTCCAACTATATGGAGCTTTTCCCTTTGATGATTGTAATTACGAATTGAAGGCTCATTTCATCTACGTCTTCGCAGATAAAGCAGATGCAATCGAAGATATCATTACTGATTCAGATAATCTATAGATATATGTTACAGAATCGAATATAAAAGGGAGAAGAAGCCGATGGAAAAGAAGCAAACGACTACAAGCAACAGCAATTCTCTTGTTAAGTATCGGGAGTTAATGAGCTTATTTGAAAAAAGGGGATTTATCAAAGATTTTAAGGATGCGCTGGATAGTCCATTTGAAGTAATGCTCATGGCTCCAATGAGTTCAGGAAAAACGACCCTTATAAACGCCATGCTTGGATGCGAATTGCTTCCAACAGCCAATCAAGCATGTACCGCTACAGTCTATCGTATAGAAGATAACGACGCAATGAAGACATTCAGGTGTCGTGCTGCTTTTGGAGACAGCATAACACCTTGGAAAGTGGCATCCCATCAATTTCTAAAAGAATGGAATTCATCGGGAGACTGTAATTTGGTAGAGATAGAAGGCAACTTGCCATTTATCAGAAATACCGGAGCTAAGCTAGTCTTGTATGATACCCCAGGTCCTAACTTCTCGTGTGACAAGAGGCATTCTGAAACTTTGTCTAGAGCTCTATCAAATCACCATTTTGGCGTCATAGTGTTCCTCCTTAACGCAAACAACTTGGGCACCGATGATGAAAGACTCATGCTTAACCAGATTTTAGAAGTGAAAAAATCGAACAAGAAGTTCAATAAAAGAACCGTGTTTATCATTAGTAAAGCTGATCAGTTTGATGAGGAAGATGGGGAAAGTTTAAAGAGAGTAGTAAGGGAAGTTAGAGCATATTTAAGAAAAACAGGTTTTATGAATCCCAAAATCATTCCAATCATGGCTGAGGCCGCTCTTTTAGCACGAAAACTTGCTACTAACACTAAGCTGAGTAAGCGTGAGCAGCTAGACCTGATTAAATACCTCGACCAGACCAGTTTATCGCCCAAGTACACAATTGGAGCAACAATGATAGATAAGCACATTGTTGAAATGATTGATAATGGTATACAGGGTCGTGGTCAGCATATAAGCCAGAATAACCAAGACGCTAGAGAATTTCTGATACGTGGAGAATTGAGTGTTACAAAGAGGGAATTGAATAAATTCCTCTACTCGACCGGACTGCATACTCTGGAGCAATATTTTGAGTGTCTCATTACCCATGAAGCTCTCCCAAAGACCATGATTAAGGTAGCGAAAGTCCTTAAGAAGTATGGTGCATTGAGTTTACTCAATTGGATAGAATCGGATTTAAAGGAGAAGAAATGAAGAACGTAAGATTAACTCACAATCCCTATCTGAACAAAACGGATGTATCGATTAACGATGTTCCATTATTGGACGGACCCATTTATGAATTGGTGAATGAGAAGAGGCTTCAAGTTTGGTTAGCTGACTTTTTTCCCTCCCTACATGAATATTGTAATGATGATTCTTACACGGTTTCTTTTATCGGCATAGAACAAGATTATAATGACTTGGTTGAAATAGTGCAGAGCATCGATTTAAACATAACGATGGAACATGTTTCTAAGGATCAAGCTGACCCTGACAGAAAAACATCCCAACTTAAGGAGCTGTTTGAAAAGGCAAAACAAGGACCACTAGAGGAATTCAAAACAGACGAAATCGACCATGCTTTTCAGAATGCATTGAAACCTGAATTCGAGATTTGCGTAGTAGCAACAATGAGCGCAGGGAAGTCCACATTGATAAATGCAATTCTAGGTGAGGATCTTCAGCCATCTGAGAATAGCGCATGTACTGCGACAATCACAACTATTGCAGATTATGATGATATGGGTTATTTTAGGGGTCGTATCGCAGATGGAAATGGACAAAGGGAGTGGATCAGAGTTGATAAAGACAAACTGAGAGAATGGAATAACGAAAATGTTCCACTAATTGAGATTCAAGGTAACGTACCCATGATAAAGTCAGCAAACACTCGATTAGTGCTTGTTGACACTCCCGGGCCGAATAACTCAATGAATTACAAACATAGAGAATGCACCATCGATGCTATCAAAGACGTACAAAAACCAATGATTCTCTATATTTTGAATGCTACCCAATTGAGTACAACTGACGATCAGACACTCCTCAATATCGTATCGCATGAAATGATGCGTGGAGGCAAACAATCCCATGATAGATTCATGTTCGTTGTCAATAAAATCGATGAGTTTGATCCCGAAAAAGAAGATATCCCATCCGTTCTTTCCAATGTCCGTCAGTATCTTGAAAGTAATGGACTGCCTAACCCTAACATATATCCAGTTTCGGCAAGACTATCAAAACTAGTAAGAGAGCACTTAAATGGCATAGATCTTACAAGATCAGAAAATAAGGACATGGAAGGCGGAATCGAGATATTCAATGAAGAAGATGCCATGAGCATGGTGCAGTACATGCCATTGAGCCCAACGGTCAAAAAGAGGGTTCTAAAACGCGTTGCTGATGCAAAAAAAACTAATAACTCATACGAGTTAGCTATGTTAAACAGTGGAGTACCAGTTCTTGAGGAAGTCATTCAAGAATATCTGTTTAAGTATGCGTTACCGGCAAAGATCTACGATGCCAAAATGTCATTCGAGCATATCTTAAGAAAGCATGAAACTCTATCTAATCTGGATAAAGAGCTTAGGCAGAATATAGGTAATCTTGAGCAAATAAGTAGGCAATTGGAAGAGATACAGCAGAGGTTAGATAAGGGCAAAAAAGCAAAACAATTCAAATCTACTGTCCAACAGTATTCATGGCAAAAAACAAAAGGATATGCTGACAAAGTCAGATCAATCGAAACTGATTTCTACAAGAGCTTGAACGATTTCCAGAAGAAACTTGGATCGGAAGAGCTGAATCTCGAAGATGCTCGATCTATAATGCATAGGATAGAGAAACAGGCGCCCGATGTTGTACGAGAGGTTCAGATCGAACTTGATGAGATAATCAAGTCAGAAGTGCTATCCAAGATTGATAATCTGAAAGATGATTACAACTCATATGTGAAAGATGTGATTGGCGAAATAGGAGATGTTTCTCCAGTTATGAGGGAATTAACTAGCTCTGTGCAACTCATGCTTGATACGAGCAGCATGATCCAAGAAGTTAAAGAAACCAAAAGAGTAGTAACAGGTGGCCACTATGAAAGAAGGTGGTTCTCATCATGGAATCCATTTACATTATTCTCATCTAAAGAGTGGATTAATGAATATGAGAATAAAGAGGTAGTTAATCCTGAGTTACTTTTTCAGAGTTTCGCTAACTATCTACGAGCTGCATTGACAGAAAATGAGGAGCAGGCAGAAAGAGAGGTAACAAAACATGTTGAAGATTGCAAAGTTAAGTTCATCAAGCAAATGGAAGCCATTGATTCAAAGATCGATGACATGTTGAAAGAAATGCGTGATAAGACATCATCAAAGACAGCTCTTGTGAGTGCCTTAAAGGATAATGAGGAAAAAATGAAATGGCTTGAGAGTTTCCAAAAAGATCTTGATAGTGTTCTATCAATATAACACAATAAGGAGGATCAAATGAATCAGTATCCTGATTTAATTAAAGCCATAGACGACAACAAGATGCCACTGGCAAGGTCGATCTTGATTGGACTAGCAAACAGGTCCATCGATCGAGCAGTCAGCGCACTAGAATACATTCAAAGCATGAATCATTCAATCTTTGAACCACATGATGAGACCTTGTATCCAATCAATTCAGATGTTACGGCCTGGAATGAAGATTACTGGCATGGTGTCACTAGTGATTTAATGCATAATTTCTCTTTAGCCAGGTTTAAGCATTTATTGGATGTAGCAAGAGCAATAAAGTCCAAGCCAGAAAACATTACCATAAAAGAGAGTTCAATTGACCCAAACCTGAAGCTTAAACTCGACAAGCTAATAAAGGTAGGGAATCTGCCTGGACTCAGATCAGAGATCATAGGTATAGCAAATACTGACATTAAGGAGGCCCTAAGCGCTTTTATATATGCACTTGATAAAAAAACCGATTTGTTGCAGGAGCACGACGAGGTCAACTATCCTATCGATGGTAATGAAGACTCTTGGGATAATGACTACTGGCACGGACTTACCAGCGATATGATGCATAACTTTTCCAAGGAGAGGTTTGAGCACATGCTGCGAGTTAGGCAATATCTTGATAAAGAAGATGTTCAGGTTACAACGCCTCAAGATGAAAGTGGCCGCCCGAACAAGCCGGGCGGAAATCCGACTGAAGATATAGAAAAGAAAGGTAACACTCTCACCTATATTCTTATTGCGGCTGGAATTGTGATCGCTGTTCCAATTGTTTTATGGCTACTTTTCAAAAGTTAGGGGGAAGGAAAATGTCTGAGAATCAGAACGTCTCTGTTCACACTAAACGAAGCGAAATGGCAGCAGAAGCTGCGAAAATGTATAACATTGCTTATGACTTGGTCAACAAAACATACCTGAACAAGATTGAATCCATGAAAATAGTGCCTTTGACAGATTCTGGGATTGAAAACAGAAGCTCAATCAATTTCAGATTAGTCGAGATCACCAGGATAGTACATGATGAAAAAAAAAGTTCCTTAGAAAATCTGTTGAATGTATTGGCTACGTTACACCCTGCCTATACAGTAGCGTTAATTATCAAATCAATCAGGGGTGAAACGCATTTTTATATGGGTATTCGTTCTTCTACCCAATCCAAGCCAGCATCCAGTGGCATTAAGCTTTTAGAACAAGCCATCGAAGGAAATTTCCCTGGTTCAGACCACAGATCCTTAAACGGAAATGAAATCAATTCTATTCTCGACACTTCAGATTTGCGAAAAGAAACTCAAACATGGGCTATCGGCTCAACTTCATTCATACCGAGTCTAAAACATGATGATGCAGGTCAGTTCACTCAGGGATTAGAGAGATTTATAGATGCGATGTACGGTAAAGATTACACTGCAATGATACTGGCTGAACCAGTTAATCACGACCAACTTGTATCATTACAAACTGGTTATGAATGCATGGCCACTACCTTGTCACTGTATCAAAAAACTCTGCTCAGCATGAGTGTAAATGAATCTCAAGCTATTTCCGAATCTGTTACAAAAGGGGTTACTGAAACATTATCAAATAGCGTCACTTTGTCCCAAAGCTTCACCCAAGGTTCTTCCATATCTAAGAGCGATACTGAAGGAAAATCGACCAATCGAGCCACAGCAGTTGCTAGTGGAGGAGCTGCGATTGGAGCAATAATTGGAACTTATGTCTTGCCTGGGCTTGGTACGGCAATTGGAGCTGCGATTGGGGGAGGTGTAGGAGGCGCTGTAGGTGGGCTAATGGGCGAAAAAAACCAATCACACACTGACTCATTGTCCACAAATGAAAGCAACACTGGTGGAGAAAGTAATCAAACCGGTAATTCTAAGGCTGAATCAATAAGTGACACAAAAGGAAGCACTCAAACCTCCGGGGAGAGTGAATCAATCAGTCTTGAACAGCACAATAAAGGTGTTGAGAGAATGCTATCGAAGATTGATCAACAACTCAAGCGCATTGATGCTTCGAGATCATATGGTATCTGGAACGCTTCGTTTTACATATTATCTGATAACACTGAATCGGCACACACAGCTTGTTCATTATTTAAAGGAATGCTAAAAGGTAACGAAAGCGCGGTTGAAGATTCAGCAATAACTGTATGGAATCAGAAACAAGATGGTACACGACAGAATACTCTCGAATATTTTGAAAACGTAATTCACCCTCGATTTGTTATGAGTGATACTGATGTTGTTAATAAGGTCAACGTTACCCCCTCTTCACTTGTGTCAGGTAAAGAATTGTCTCTATTGATGAATTTCCCGCGGAAATCGGTATGCGGACTTACTGTAATTGACGGTATAAGCTATGGAAGGGAACCTCGAGTTTTGGAGATAAATGGTATTCCATCTGAGTACGGCTCAAAGGACTGTTTAACTCTTGGAGTTGTCAGAAATCTTTTCAAAGACTATACCCACAAAGTTAAGATAACACTTGATAACATGGTTTATCACACCTTAGTAACTGGTACAACAGGGGTAGGCAAGACAAATACCATCAAAGTAATAATAAATAACATCGGAAAAGGAATCCCATTCTTGGTGATTGAGCCGACTAAAAACGAGTACAAGGAGTTGGTTTATCTATCCAACAAAGATACCTCCATTCGTTACTATCAAGCCGGCAAAGGCAACAAAAACAGCTCTTCAGAAAATTGTTTGAGATTGAATCCGCTTGTATTTCCACAAAACGCAGATATAACAATCAATGAGCACATTGATAGGATTTGTGCGCTATTTAATGCTGCTTTCCCGATGTATGCTGCTATGCCACAGGTTCTTGAAGAAGCTATTATTCAAGCTTACGAGAAGTGTGGATGGGATTTGTCAACTTCAAGTAACATTAAAGAATCACCTGTTTTCCCCACTCTCCTGGACGTTGCCGAACTAATACCAATGATAGTAGAAGATGCAGGATATGAGTATGAATCAAAAAGTACTTATATCGGAGCATTGACTACAAGATTGAAGTCCCTCTGTAGGGGTAGCCTGGGCTATACATTTCTGGTAAACACAAACCAGGAAACCTCTGCTTCAGAGCTGTTTGACGAATCATGTGTTATTAATCTTAGTTCAATTGGCTCATCTGAAAAAAAATCCATACTCATGGGTTTACTATTGATAAGGCTATATGAGCATCGAATAACGCAACCCCAAACTGAAACTGACGAACTAAAGCATCTGATGATACTAGAAGAAGCTCATCATCTTCTTAAAAGGGTATCCAAAGACCAGTCTCAGGAAGGCAGCAATCCCCAGGGACAAGCAGTAGAGTACCTTGGTAACATGCTAGCAGAGATGAGAGCATTCGGACAAGCTATGCTAATAGTTGATCAGTCTCCATCAGCCCTGGATGACTCAGTACAACGCAATACCAATATTAAGATTGCCTTCCGTGCTCCATTCGAAGATGATCGCAAAATAATAGGTGGTGCGCTTAATTTGGATGATAAGCAAATGCGCTCAATGGCATCACTTGAAAATCATACAGCACTGGTAAAACAAAATGATTGGTTAGAGCCTATCCTCTGCCACTTCTATAAATTCACAAAACCAACGGATTGTAAAAATCCTGATTATTCGCTTCAAATTGATAAAAATCGAAAAGCCACAACAGCATTGTTATGCATGTTGCTGGGTAGCAGATTTCCTGATAACAGTGTTTTACCGGAAGTTAGTGTTGACAACGAAGAACTAAAGAATTGGCTTAACGACAATGTTCTCGAGCCAGCAAAGAGAGAATCACTCAAGGATTTTATCGAGAATCCAGTAAATGATTATGAATTAGTTAGGATGATTCCAATACTTTTTGCAATACCGAAATTAGAAGGTATTGTCTATGATGCTCTTACATACCTCCAGACATCGACAAGCATAATCAATAACATTCAAGCAAAGATCAAGCTTCTCACTTTGTTCAAAGACCCTCCAGTATTAAAGGAAGTTGCACATACTCTATTAGTAGCATTTAGGACCGAGAAAGCCGAGATTGTTGATGATAAACTCTTGGAAGAAGCTCAAGTGGAGGAGGATTAAATGGTAACAGGAATGGAATCAGTTAGCAAAGTTGAGAGAGTTAAGCCTGAAGCAACTGCCAAACCAGAGAATATCTATGGTAAAATAATAGGAGAGTTGCAGAATCCGCAAAAACTCGAATATGAGCTAAGAAAAGTTCTTCAAGAAAACCCCAAACTTCTTGACCAATATAATAAAGCTCTTGAATCAGGAAACCACGTTCAAACTGCTCTTGTTCGTGGCAAGATCATGGAAAAAGTAGTTGAAAATGTCTCAAATTCTCATTTTGATAATGTCAAAACGCAAGAACCAGTCACCTCAGAGAAGGGCAATAAGTATGTAACTGACTGCACTGGTGATGCGAAAGATAGAATGACTTTCTCTGGGCATCGTAATGATCAAGTTATCGGTGGGGAGAAAGTTAGTGTGGAACTTAAAACTGGTGGACAGAATTATCTGGAGAGGGAACTAAGGGGGCACGGAAAGGAACAAGCATCTGCCCATGAAGGCAAATCAGTAATTTTAGTAACAAAGGACTTCAAAGATTTACCGATTCACAAGCAAAATGATCTTCGGAGTATCAATAGAGAACAAAACACTACTATCATTGCTGGATTACCTAGAGTATCTGTTATCGATAATTGCATAAGTAAATCACTAAGTAACCAAAAATGAGAATGTCATTGTCAAATCAAACGGAATCTTGACCAGAATAGAACTGACAGAGATTTCAAAGTGTTTCATCAATACAAAGTTTGAATACAGTATTAATCTTTGATGCAGTAATTCGAATTGGACTGAGCTGTTTATTGGTTGAGATTAACTAACCAAAGATACTCCCATCCAGCTATCGTTTTACCAGACCACTATCGATGGCTGGATGGACAGTCTGTATCCTTAGCAGACACAATGGAATCTAAAGCTTCACGACAATCTCCTATTGTCCACTCGTCCAGATGTCAGGGATTTAAAATGATTTTACATCGGAAATCCAACTGCTATCTTACTCATGCTATCTAGCCAAGCAATCTATAGCACCCAATCCTATTCAAACTCCTTAGTTGACCCAAGATACCTTTCTGGACTTTTCTGCCGATTTTGGGCACGTTTTGGCGGGAAATAACCACACATATGAAGCCTCTTAGGTCTATGACTTCAATTGATGCCAATGCCTCCAGATAGATATAGACCCACTGTCTGGATTTGCCGATGGCTTGAGCAATCTCTCGGATGGACTTGTATCTGCCATGGGTGAGAGAGTATATGAAAAAACGAGATATGTTAAGGATCCCAAGGACATTAACGAAGCGAAAGAATTGGTCTTTCCTGTTCAAATCTGTCAAATCTGCCCACC
>JBAYZB010000048.1:0-18811 GCA_041672765.1 Gammaproteobacteria bacterium
AATCGCGGGCCGCGTCGCCCACTCCTGCCAGGCAAGATAGGATGCCGGCGGATCGAACAGGAAATGCGCTGCCAGAAACAGCGTGAATGCAGCCACGTAGACTGCCGTCACCCGCTGCAGCAGCCAGGTACGCAAGCCATAAGCGCGACGGCTCACCACCAACCTCCCAGAGCCATCAAGAAGGCTGCAACTCCGATCAGATTCGTTGCCCAAGCGGTGACGCGGGCCTGGCGGATATCGATGCCGACATCGACGTCCAACAGCAAAAACCGCACGCCGGCGAGCAGATGATGCACATAGGCCCAAAGCAACAGCGCCGCCGCTATCCGCACTCCGCGATACGCGAACAGCTCCACGACCCGAGCGTACCCTTCCGGCCCCTGCAGCGAAAGCCCAAGCAGATAAATCCCGAACGGCATCGCCAGAAAAAGCAGCACGCCCGTGACACGATGCGCGATGGACAGGATTGCCGTCACCGGAAAGCGGATCTGCAACAGGTTCAGAAACACCGGACGTGGCTTGCGCACACTCATTTCTGTGGAGTCAGGTTGTATAGGATAGTTTTTGGGCGCCGTTCGATGCACGAGCTTGTGTGGCCAAGAGTGTTAAACGAATTTACCCAATATTGCAACCGAAATTAATGCCAATAAGCGCTTGCGGCAGACCGCCTTGCCGGATCCGCGTACCCCTACGCAATGAAATATGCTTAATTTTCAGGCCGCCATCGCCATACTGACAAGCCAGGAGATATTGAATTAAGATGAAACCATTGGCGACCAAGGGGGCCCGCACATGACACCTGAATGGAAAGAGTTTCTGGTCAACGCCGGCGCCGAGATCCAAGACGACTGCGTAACCAATTTCGGCAATCCCGATCTGGAACTGCGTGTAGTCACGACCGGCAACGTGATCGCCGACCTTTCTCACATGGGCCTGTTGTGCATACGCGGCGAGGATGCACAGAGCTTCCTGCAAGGCCAGCTCACCAATGACGTGCGTGCGGTGTCCGAAACACGCAGCCAGTTGACCGCCTATTGCAGCCCCAAGGGCCGTATGCTGGCCAATGGCCGATTATTCCTGCGTGATGGTGCCTATTACCTGCGCCAGCCCCGCGAAATGCTCGATGCCATCCTCAAGCGGCTGCGCCTGTTCGTACTGCGCGCCCGCGTGACGCTGGAGGACGCCACCGACAGCCTCGTGCACTTCGGCCTCTCGGGCCCTACCGCCGAGGCGGAGCTGCAAAACGCCCTCGGCGCCATCCCCGACGCGGTCGACGCCGTGATCCGGTGCGGTGAGGTGACGGCAATCCGTATCCACGGCCCTCGCCCCCGTTTCGAGCTCTACGGTCCGGTGGATGAGATGAAACGCCTCTGGACGGCCTTGGATGTCCAAGGCGTGCCCATCGGCGCCACACCATGGGCACTGCTCGATATCCTTGCGGGCGTGCCAACCGTTTACCCCGAAACCGTCGAGGCCTTCGTTCCGCAAATGGTCAACCTGCAACTCCTGAATGGGGTCAGCTTCAACAAAGGCTGCTACACCGGACAGGAGGTCATTGCGCGCACGCAGTTCCTGGGCAAACTCAAGCGGCGGATGTATCGTGCTCACGTGGATACGGGCACCGCACCCAAGCCCGGGGACGAACTCTACTCTCCTGCCACGGAGCCCGGACAGAGCGCCGGCAGGATCGTTGATGCCAAGCCCTGGCCCGACGGCGGCTTCGAAGTGCTCGCGGTCGTCCAGATTGCGAACGTCGAAACGACTGCGGTACGCTTGGGAGGCCCCGAAGGCCCGGAGCTCCACTTCGGCGAATTACCTTACGCTTTCGAGCCGCCGGAAGCGTGACCCAGTCAGTAGCCAAAGACGCGCCGGTCCGGTTTACTTCCCGAATCACAGGCCATGAAAAGGACACGAAGCCTTGCAGATCGAAGAACAGCTTCTTGCGCTACTTCTTGATGACATCGAAAAGGATCGACTGATAATCCCCAGTCTGCCCGAAGTGGCACTGCGGGTGCGCGATGCCGTTGCCGATGAAAGCGCCACCGCCACCCAAATCGCCAATATCGTTGCGACCGACGCCGGCCTGTCGGCGCGCCTGATCCAGTTCGCCAACAGTCCGCTCTACCGCGGGCGCAACCCGATCGCCAGTCTTCCCCAGGCAGTGGCTCGATTGGGCAACAATGTGGTGCGGACGCTGGTCAGCGGTCTCGCCATGCGGCAGATCTTTCAGGCGACCAGCGACGTGTTGGATGCGCAGCAGCGTACCCTGTGGGAGCACAGCGTGGCAGTGGCCGCCATCAGCCGCATGCTCGCCACCCCATTCAAGCACCTGCAACCCGATCAGGCGATGCTCGCCGGCCTGGTGCACGATATCGGGACGCTGCCGATCCTGGCTCGCGCCGAAGAACTCCCGGAGCTGCGCGACGACAAGGCGGCCCTGGATCGGGTCATCATGGCATTGCACGGCCGCATCGGGAAACTCATTCTGGAGACCTGGGGATTCCCGCCCGAGATCACCATGGTTGCCTCCGACCATGAAGATCTCTACCGGGATACCGGCGGCGAACCGGACTACGTCGACGTCGTCCTGGTGGCGAACCTGCAGAGCTACATCGGCACCGACCATCCCCATACGCGCTGCGACTGGTCTGCCATCTCGGCCTTCAATCGGTTAGGGATCGAGCCGGAGATCAGCATCGTGGAACTGGAGGGCGGCGAAGAAGCCTTCCAGGAGGCTCAGCAGCTACTTGCCTGATCCGGCCCACCCAGGCGAACCTGGCATGAGCCTACATGTAGCAGCGTTTTAACGCTAAGACGCAAAGGGCGCAAAGACAAGAAAGGCTTTATCCTGCGCTTTGACCTTTCCCGTCTTTACGCCCCCTCCGGACGGCCGTCATCCTCACTGAATCCTTTGCGTCTCTGCGCCTTTGCGCTCCTGGAGCAGCCGCGGCGGCCCTTACTTTGCCGCCGGCCGCATGTGCGGGAACAGCAGCACGTCGCGAATCGACGGCGAATCCGTGAGCAGCATCACCAGCCGGTCGATGCCAATGCCCTCGCCCGCCGTCGGCGGCATGCCGTACTCCAGCGCGCAGACGTAATCGGCGTCGTAGTGCATGGCCTCCTCGTCACCCGCCTCCTTCTCTTGTACCTGCTTCCGGAAGCGCTCAGCCTGATCCTCCGCGTCGTTCAACTCGGAAAAACCGTTGGCGATCTCGCGCCCCCCGACGAAAAACTCGAAACGGTCGGTGACGAACGGGTCCACATCGTTGCGCCGCGCCAGCGGCGACACCTCGGTGGGATAGGCGGTGATGAAGGTCGGGTCCTTGAGATTCTGCTCCACCGTCTTTTCGAAGATCTCAAGCTGGATCTTGCCGAGCCCGTAGCTCTCCTTGAACGGGATGTGCAGCGCCTGCGCGGCACGGCGCGCGGCCTCCAGATCCTCAAGATCCGCCGCCGATAGCTGCGGATTGAAGTGCAGGATCGATTCCTTCAATGTCATGCGCCGGAACGGCTTGCCGAAATCGTACTGCTCGCCTTGATAGCTGATGGTGGTCGTGCCCAATACCTCTTGGGCCAAGCCGCGCATCATCTCCTCCGTGAGATTCATAAGGTCGTGATAATCGACATAGGCCTCGTAGAATTCCAGCATGGTGAATTCCGGGTTGTGCCGCGTGGACAGCCCTTCGTTGCGGAAGTTGCGGTTGATCTCGTAGACCTTCTCGAATCCGCCCACCACCAGCCGCTTCAGATACAGCTCGGGTGCAACACGCAGGAAGAGTTGCATGTCGAGGGCATTGTGGTAGGTCATGAAGGGCCGAGCCGTAGCACCACCCGGAATCACCTGCATCATCGGCGTCTCGACTTCGAGGAAGTCGCGCTCGTTGAGAAAATTACGGATGTAGTTGATGATCCGGGTGCGCGTCAGAAAGGTCTGGCGCGTCGTATCGTTCATGATCAGATCAAGGTAGCGCTGGCGATAGCGCGCTTCCGTATCCGTCAGACCGTGGAACTTCTCCGGCAGCGGGCGCAGCGATTTGGTGAGCAGGCGGATTTCCTCCACCCGCACCGACAACTCGCCGGTCCTGGTCTTGAACAGCGTGCCCTCCGCACCGATGATGTCGCCCAGGTCCCAGCCCTTGCAGTCTTCGTAGACGCCTTCACGCAGCAGATCCCGCTGCAGAAAAAGCTGGATACGGCCGGACATGTCCAGCAACTGCATGAACATCACCTTGCCCATGACACGCTTGGCCATCATGCGGCCCGCGACTTTCACGCGCAGCGGATTCGCCTCCAGGAACTCATTGTCCTTGTCGCCGTATTCGGCCTGCAGTTCGCCCGCCATGGCGTTGCGGCGAAAATCGTTCGGAAACGCTATGCCCTTCTCGCGCAGTGCCGCGAGCTTCGCGCGCCGCTGGGCGATGAGCTTATGCTCTTCTTCGATTTCGATCTCGTCTCTGTCTTGCATGTCAGCTAACTATTCATAACAAATCCGGTTTACAGCCCGGCCTTCAGACTCGCCTCGATGAAGTCGTCCAGATCGCCGTCCAGCACCGCCTGCGTGTTGCCGACTTCCACACCGGTGCGCAGATCCTTGATGCGCGACTGGTCGAGTACATAGGAGCGAATCTGATTACCCCAGCCGATGTCGGCCTTGCTGTCCTCCAACGCCTGCTGTTGCGCGGTGCGTTTCTGCATCTCCAGTTCGTACAGCTTCGCCTTCAGTTGTTTCATGGCGGTGGCGCGATTCTTGTGCTGGGAGCGGTCGCTCTGGCACTGCACGACGATGCCACTCGGCAGGTGTGTGATGCGGATGGCCGACTCGGTCCGGTTCACGTGCTGGCCGCCCGCACCGCTTGCGCGGTAGACGTCCACGCGCAGGTCCGCCGGGTTGATCTCGATGTCGATGTCATCGTCCACCTCCGGCGAAACGAACACCGCGGCGAACGAGGTGTGGCGGCGGTTGCCGGAATCGAAGGGCGATTTGCGCACCAAGCGATGCACGCCGGTCTCGGTGCGCAGCCAGCCGTAGGCGTACTCGCCGACGAAATGCACCGTGGCGCTCTTGATGCCCGCCACCTCGCCGGGCGACACCTCGATCAGTTCGGTCTGGAAGCCGCGCCGCTCGCCCCAGCGCAAGTACATGCGCAACAGCATATTGGCCCAATCCTGCGCCTCCGTTCCGCCGGAGCCGGCCTGGATATCCAGGAAGGCGTTCTTGTCGTCCATCTCGCCGGAGAACATGCGGCGGAACTCCAGGTCCGCCACCAGGCGCTCGATGCGGTCGATCTCCCCGACCACGCCGGCGACGGTATCTTCATCGCCCTCGTCGCCCGCCAGCTCCAGGAGTTCGCGCGCATCGCTCAGGTCCTGGACCGGTTCGGTGAGCCCCTCCACCACCGCCTCCAGGCGAGCGCGTTCACGGCCCAATTCCTGAGCGCGCTCAGGGTTGTTCCAGACGCCCGGGTCTTCCAGTTCCCGCTGTACTTCGGTCAGGCGATCCCGTTTGGTTTCGTAGTCAAAGATACCCCCTAAGGGCAATGAGCCGCTCTTCGAGTTCTTCGATGCGGGTAAGTACGGGCTTGATATCGGCCATAAGACAAAACCTGTGCTGCGAAAAGCTAGGAATGATACTACAGGCGCGGGAAGCGGCGAAACGACAACCCGATCACGCCGGTTCCATATGCTCCACCACCAACTGCACCGCGCGGGCACCACGGTATTCGTTGACATCGAGCCGATAGGCGAGGCGCAACAGGTTCGCGCCCTCGTACACCGCCGTCTCCGCGGCATTGAAGGCGATGGCGTCCAGCGCCGGGCCATCAGGAGCCGGTCTGACGGTGAACTTCACGTGGCGTTCCCCGACGATGCGGCGGTCCAGCACCTGAAACACGCCATCGAACACGGGCTCCGGAAACCCCTGTCCCCAGGGTCCGGCATCGCGCAGCAACAGCGCCAGTTCCAATCCCAGATCCTCCGCCGGCAGTTCCCCGTCGCTATAGACGACCCCCTGCAGATCCTCCGGGGTCAGGTGCCGCCGGACCTCGGCGTCGAACGCCGCGCGGAACGCCTCCAGATGCCGGCGCGGCAAGCTCAACCCGGCCGCCATGGCGTGCCCCCCGAACTTGCTTATCAGTCCGGGATGAAGCGCCGCCACGGCATCCAGGGCGTCCCGGATGTGCAAGCCCGTCACGGAGCGCGCCGAGCCCTTCAGTTCGTCCTCGGTGGCGCCGGGCGCAAACGCGATCACCGGCCGGTGCAGACGGTCCTTGATGCGGGACGCCAGGATGCCGATGACGCCCTGATGCCAGCCTGCATCGAACAGGCACAGGCCGAACGGCAGATTCCCGTCCTCCTTCAGGCCGAGCCGCGCAATGGCCATCATGGCCTGCTCGCGCATCTGCCCTTCGATTTCGCGCCGATCCCGATTCAGCTCATCCAGCCGCGCCGCCATGCTCCGGGCCTGCTGCGGATCGTCGCTCAGCAGGCACTCGATCCCCAGCGACATGTCCTCCAGCCGACCCGCTGCGTTGAGCCGCGGCGCCACGACAAACCCCAAATCCGCCGCCACCAGGCGCTCCGGCGTGCGCCCGGCAATCTCCAGGAGCGCCCGCACCCCCGGGCAGGACTGCCCGGCGCGAATCCGGCGCAGGCCCTGCTCCACCAGGATCCGGTTGTTGTGATCCAGCGTCACCACGTCGGCGACGGTGCCGAGGGCGACGAGATCCAGAAGCCGCGCCAGATTGGGTTCGGGCAGCCCGCGGGAATCGAACCATCCCGCCTCCCGCAGATGCGTCCGCAGCGCCACCATCACGTAAAAGATCACCCCCACCCCGGCCAAAGACTTGCTCAAGAATCCATCCCCGGGCAGATTGGGGTTCACGATGGCGTCCGCTGCCGGCAGCACGGCCGCCGGCAGGTGATGGTCCGTGACCAGCACCCGGATGCCGCGCGCCTGCGCGGCCCGCACCCCGTCGATGCTGGAAATGCCGTTGTCCACCGTAACGATCAGGTCCGGCTCGTGCTGCGCCGCCACCTCCACGATCTCCGGCGTCAGGCCATAGCCGAACCGGAAACGGTCGGGCACCACATAGCGGACATCACTCGCCCCGAAACCCCGCAGGGCGCGCACGGCAAGGGCGCAACTGGTGGCCCCGTCGGCGTCGAAATCCGCCACGATCAATATGCGTTTCTGGTGTGCGAGGGCATCGTGCAGCAGTTCGGCGGCCCGACCCACCCCGGTCAACGCAGTGAACGGGTGGAGGTGCGCCAGCGAACGCTCCAACTCGCGTGCGCTGCGCACGTCGCGCGCAGCATAGATCCGCTGCAGTACCGGATGCAGGTTGCGGGGCAGCCCTGCGGCATCCCGGGGCGGTCGGCGGACGATGTTTTTTCTCATCGCCTGCCTGCTCCGCATCCAACTTTCAAAACGCATTGCATCGTTCATACCTCTTTCTGTCGCATCCATGCCGTAAGCGGCCGGCGCCGACGCCAGAACCGCCGCAAGTCGCCCGCCCGCACGCGAACCTCGTCCCTGGTCCCCGGGCAGATATCAAGATTATCGACCGCGCCCTGCTTCAGCGCCTGCACCAGCGGCGCAAACCAGTGACGCTCCAGCCGGGCGAGCGCCTCGATCCAGCCTGGCACGTCCCCGTACAGCGGCGGGACGCAGACATCCTCAAGCACCACCAGGTGCTCGCCCGGCGCCTCCGCCTGCGCAAGCCAATCCACGGCCGCCGGCGGCACTGGACGCAGCGGGACACCCGCGAGCCGCGCCAGACCGGCGGCCAGGGCATGGCCGCTCCAGATCGCCGTGAACGGAGCCGAGGCCGCGCGCGGCAGAACACCGCCGCCCCAGAACCAGACGCTGTTGATAGTCGGCCTGCCCGCCTCCTCGCGCGCCTGGTTGACCGCGCTCCCGTGCAGGAACATCTGGACCTCGTTCAGGAAGGCGTGCCAGCGGCGCTGGGCCGCGCCCCAGGGCAGGAAGGCGTGGATGTCGCGCCCCACCACGCGGGACAAAGGATGGGTGCGCACGTCGGGCTCCGCCGGCAGCCGCAGGTACCAGCGGACCGGATGCGGCGTCTCCAGCCACACGCCGTCCGCTGCGAACAGCGCGTTGAACTCCTGGGCCAGCGCAGCCGCTTCGTGCCGTTCGAGTGCGAAGGTATGGCTGTCGAAGAGCATGAGGCGGTTCTGATCCGCCTCCAGGTGCACGGGGTCGGCGCACAGCCACCAGTGCTCATCCCGCTCCCCCGTGTCTGCCAGACGCCTGACGGGCGCCACCGGCAGATCCCGCGCCGGATCGGTATCGACCGCGAACAGGCGAAACAGCGTGGCCTCCAAATCGGCCGCGGGCAGTTCCACACGGCGCCCCCTCGCCAGCAGCGTCTCGGCTGCGTCGGCCACAACACGGGGAAATCCGGGCTCCTCCATGCCGGGCAGCGGCCCCAGCAGGCCGGGCACCAACAATTTCAAACTGCGTACGGATGTCGCCAACGGAAACTGAAAGAGGATTCGGATGGGTTCAAACCAAACGCACCTGGGACGGTGCCGGTGCGTGGAACAGCCAAGGGCGGGCCATCGGCCGCCCTTGGCTGCAGCGAGTTACGACAAGCGGCCGAGTATCGCCTTCTTGACTGCTTCGAGCTTGGCCTCGACGGTAAGCACCCCGCCGCCGCTCTGCTTGATGGCGATATCCGGGTCCTTGAGACCGTGGCCGGTCAGGGTGCACACGATGCGGCTGCCCGCCGGGATCTTGCCCGCCTCGATGTCGCGCAAGGCACCCGCCAGGGACGTCGCGGAGGCCGGTTCGCAGAACACGCCTTCCTTCTCCGCCAACAGCTTCTGCGCCGCAAGGATCTCCTCGTCGCTGCACTCGTCGAACCAGCCCTGGGATTCCTCTTTCACGCGCCAGGCCTTGTCCCAGCTCTGGGGATGACCGATGCGGATGGCGGTGGCGACGGTTTCCGGATGGTCCACCATATGCCCGCGCAGAAATGGCGCGGCACCCGCCGCCTGGTAGCCGAGCATCTTCGGCCGGCTGCTGACGATGCCGTTCTCGAAGTATTCGGTATAGCCCATCCAGTGCGCAGTGATGTTTCCGGCATTGCCCACGGGCAGGCAATGGAAGTCCGGCGCGCACTCCAGCTCCTCGACGATCTCGAAGGCCGCGGTCTTCTGCCCTTGCAACCGGTAGGGATTGATGGAGTTGACGATGGTGACGGGCGCCTCCTGCGCGACCTCCTTGACCAGTTGCATGCCCTCGTCGAAGTTCCCCTTAATCTGAATGACCACAGCGCCGTGCATCATGGCCTGGGCCAGCTTGCCGAGGGCGATCTTGCCGTCCGGGATGAGCACGAAGGCCGTGATCCCGGCCCGCGCCGCGTAAGCGGCGGCGGCCGCCGAGGTGTTGCCGGTCGAGGCGCAGATGATGGCGCGGCTGCCATCTTCCACCGCCTTGGTCACCGCCATGGTCATACCCCGATCCTTGAAGGAACCTGTGGGGTTCAGTCCCTCGTATTTCACGTAGATATCCACGTCCTTGCCGAGGATGCGCGGGATATTGTTCAGCCGGATCAGGGGGGTGTTGCCTTCGCCCAGGCTGATGATGCGCGTGTCGTCATGGATGGGCAGGCGATCCCGGTACTTGTCGATCAAGCCGGTATAGCGGGGTCGGAAAGGCATGGCATGAATTCCTACATTAAGTCTTTCAACGCAAAGCCACTAAGGCGCCAATAAAAGCGAAGTAACGGCCAAAACAAAGGCGCATGACCCGCCGCTCAGCAGAAGGCCGCTGTTCGACAAAGAAATCTTTGCGTCTTTGCGCCTCTGCGCTGTCGTTCTCACGATGCTCAACTGGACAGGCTTTCCAGGCGGATACGGGTGACCGCGCCGAAAATGACCTCAAGGGCCTCGATGCGGCGGAGCGCCTCGTTCATCTGGCGTTCGCGCACACGGTGGGTCAGCATGATGATGGGCACATCGCTAGCGCCCGGCGCGGGCTCCTTCTGCAGGATCGCCTCGATGCTGATCTGCATGTCGCCCAGGATGCGCGTGACGTCGGCCAGCACGCCGGGCCGGTCCACCGCCTGCATGCGCAGGTAATACGCCGTCTCCACCTCCTCCATGGGCAGGATGGGCAGATCGGCCAGGGCATCGGGCTGGAAGGCCAGATGCGGCACGCGGTTCTCGGGATCGGACGTGAGGGTGCGCACCACATCCACCAGATCCGCCACCACTGCCGATGCGGTGGGCTCCGCGCCGGCGCCGGCCCCGTAATACAGCGTCGGCCCGACCGCGTCACCCTTCACCAGCACGGCGTTCATGACACCGTCCACGTTGGCGATGAGGCGGCGCTGGGGAATCAGGGTCGGGTGTACCCGCAACTCGATCCCGGCCTCGGTGCGGCGCGCGATTCCCAGATGCTTGATGCGGTAACCGAGCTGTTCCGCGTAGGCCACGTCGTCCCGGGTGATCTTGCTGATACCCTCGGTATAGGCCTTGTCGAATTGCAGCGGGATGCCGAAGGCGATGGAGGCCAGGATGGTCAGCTTGTGCGCGGCATCGATCCCTTCCACATCGAAGGTGGGATCGGCCTCCGCATAACCGAGTTCCTGCGCCTCGGCCAGCACTTCCGCAAAATCGCGGTCCCGATCGCGCATCTCGGTGAGGATGAAATTACCCGTACCGTTGATGATGCCCGCCAACCACTCGATGTGGTTCGCCGCCAACCCCTCGCGGATGGCCTTGATGATCGGGATGCCGCCGCCGACGGCCGCCTCGAACGCGACCATTACGCCTTTCCTCTGCGCCGCCGCGAAAATCTCATTGCCATGCAGGGCGATCAGGGCCTTGTTGGCCGTCACCACGTGTTTGCCCTGTTCGATGGCGCGCAGCACCAGTTCCCGGGCCAGTCCGCAGCCGCCAATCAGTTCGACGACGATCTGGATCTCCGGATTGTCCACCACCGCGAACGGATCGGTGGTAAGCACGATATCGTCCGTGCTGCAGATACGCGGCTTGGTGAGATCGCGCGCCGCGGCATGGGTGATGCGGATGCCGCGGCCTGCACGCCGGGCAATTTCTTTGGCATTGCGCCGGAGCACGTTGATGGTGCCCCCGCCGACGGTACCGAGACCGAGCAGACCAACCTTTACCGGATTCACGCGTTTTCTCCTGCAGCCATGGCGGCCTTCGAGTCTTTGCGGAACATCTCGCGGATGCCGCGGATTGCCTGACGGGTGCGGTGTTCGTTCTCGATCAGGCTGAACCGCACATGGTCGTCGCCGTACTCGCCGAAGCCGATGCCCGGCGATACGGCCACCTTGGCCTCGGTGAGGAGCTTCTTGGAGAACTCCAACGAGCCCAGGTGCCGGTACTGCTCCGGGATCGGGGCCCACACGAACATCGTGGCCTTGGGCTTCTCGACGTGCCAGCCGATCGAATTGAGGCCGTCGCACAAAACATCCCGGCGCTTGCGGTAGGTCTCCGCAACCTCGGCCACGCACTCCTGCGGCCCTTCCAGCGCCGTGATCGCCGCCACCTGGATGGGTGTGAACATGCCGTAATCCAGATACGACTTCATGCGCGCCAGCGCTGCCACCAGCGTCGGGGCGCCGCACATGAAGCCGACACGCCAACCCGGCATGTTGTAGCTCTTGGAAAGCGTGAAAAATTCCACCGCCACGTCCTTCGCGCCAGGCACCTGGAGTATGGACGGCGCCTTGTACCCGTCGAACACGATGTCCGAGTAGGCGAGGTCGTGGATCACCCAGATCTGGTGTTCGCGCGCGATGGCGATCACCTTCTCGAAGAAATCCAGCTCCACGCACTGCGTGGTGGGGTTGCCCGGGAAATTGAGCACCAGCATCTTCGGCTTCGGCCAGGAATCGCGGATCGCCTTTTCCAGCTCGGCGAAGAAGTCGACGCCCGGGACCAGCGGCACGTGGCGGATATCCGCCCCGGCAATCACGAAGCCGTAGGGATGGATCGGATAGGCGGGATTGGGCACCAGGACCGCGTCTCCCGGCCCCATGGTCGCCAGGGCCAGGTGGGCGAGCCCCTCCTTGGAGCCGATGGTCACGATCGCCTCGCGATCGGGATCGAGTTCGATGTCGTAGCGGCGGGCGTACCAGCCGCAGATCGCCTTGCGCAGCCGCGGGATACCCTTCGACACGGAATAGCGATGGGTATCGCCCCGCTTGGCCGCCTCCAGCAGCTTATCGACGATGTGCTGCGGCGTCGGCTGATCCGGGTTGCCCATCCCGAAATCGATGATATCCTCGCCCTGGGCACGAGCTTTCGCCTTCAGTTCCCCGACAATGTTGAATACATAAGGGGGTAAGCGTTTGATTCGTGGGAAATCGTCAAACAAGTTAGCTGTTCCGGTTAACGTCCGTGACGGGGCGTCACGGGCTTGATTGGCCAGAGCCACTGAAACGGCAAACATTACTGATCGGGGTAAAATCTGTCAATTGCAGCCCCGGCACATTTCCCATCCAGGCCGGGGTGCGGCGGCCCGGCCATGGGCCTGACATGCAACCCCATGACGCATGGCATAAACTCGAATCAAGGCGATGGACACTTATCGAACACGAAAGCGCCTGCCCCACTACCGGACACTCCACATCCGCTAAGGACGGAGCCCTATGAAATTCGCACTGGATACCGGATCCGCCACCTACCGTATCAGCAGCTACGACAGCGGCCAGGTGACCATCAACACGGAGACCGTGACGCACAGCGTCATCGTCATGCCCGAACGGTTGATCCGCGACTGGCCGCCGCAACGCTTCGAGGAACTGGAGATGCGCCACGCGGACGCCCTCGTGGAACTGCAGCCGGAGATCGTGCTGCTGGGCACCGGTGCGCGGTTGCGATTTCCGGCGCCCCAGTTTATGGCCGCATTACAGGCGCGTGGCATCGGGATCGAGGTGATGGACACGGGGGCAGCCTGCCGCACTTACAACGTTCTGATGGCGGAGGAGCGCAACGTTGCCGCCGCTCTCCTGATGATCTGAATCCGCCGCTGCCCGCCGCGTACCGGACGCATTCCACGCGCCCAGGGAGTTCGCAGCCGCGCCCCGGACTCGTCCACCGAGGGCGCGGCTGCCGTCATCGATTACTGGAACAGCGCATCCATGGAAAAGCCATCGTTTTCCAGGATCTCGCGCAGGCGTTTCAGCGCATCCATCTGGATCTGTCGCACACGCTCCCGCGTCACCCCGATTTGATTTCCGACCTCTTCGAGCGTCGAGACCTTGCGCCCGTTGAGCCCGAAGCGTCGCTCCACCACCTCGCGCTGCTTGTCATTGAGCTGGGAGAGCCAGTATTCGAGATTGTTCATGATGTCCTCTTCTTGCAAGAGGACCGAGGGGTCGGGATTGTTCTCGTCCGGGATCGCATCGAGCAACGACTTGTCCGCATCCTTGCCGATGGGCATGTCCACCGAGGTGACGCGCTCGTTCAGCATGAGCATGCGCTTCACCTCTTCCTGCGGCTTGTTCAGCAACATCGAAATCTCTTCCACCGTCGGCTCGTGATCGAGCGTGTGGGAGAGCTGACGCGCCGCACGCAGGTAGACATTGATCTCTTTGACCACATGGATGGGAAGACGGATCGTGCGGGTCTGATTCATGATGGCCCGCTCTATGGTCTGGCGAATCCACCAGGTCGCGTAGGTGGAGAAGCGAAAGCCTCGCTCCGGATCGAACTTCTCCACTGCGCGGATCAACCCCAGGTTGCCTTCCTCGATCAGATCCAGCAGCGCCAGACCGCGGTTGATATAGCGCCGGGATATCTTTACCACCAGACGCAGGTTGCTTTCGATCATGCGCTTGCGCGCCGCCTCATCTCCTTTCTGCGCCAAGCGTGCGTAGTAAACCTCTTCTTCAGCCGTAAGCAACGGCGAGAAGCCGATCTCGCTCAAATAAAGCCGCGTCGCGTCCAACTGTCCGTCGGGAATCTCGCCCGGCGCGTACACATCATCCTCGGCGGCGAGATCACTATCGCCGTCCAACGCCAGCGTATCCAACGATCCTTCTTCCGCCTCCTCTTCCAGGAATTCATCGTGCATGAGTTTTGGGGCTTGGCCTTCATCCGACAGCCTTGGCAGTCGATGATGTTTCTGCATCAACCTACTCCTCTATGGATCCAGTGGTACCAGCCTGTTGCGTGAAATTCACACAACGTCGAGTCAATCGCGTGGCAAGCCCCGGAGCCGGCCGCTCAGGCGAACATACCGCCGCCCGAATCGCCTCAGCGTGGCGGCAGGTAACGCAACGGATCCACCGGCTTTCCATTGCTGCGGATCTCGAAATGGAGCATCGGTCCATCCGTACCGTTTGTCCCCATCTCCGCGATCACCTGCCCTCCTCGCACCTCGTCCTCTTCTTGTACAAGCAACTTCCTGTTGAATCCGTAGGCACTCAGGTATGTCTCATCGTGCTTCACGATGATCAGCTGTCCATAGCCGACCAGTCCGCTTCCGCTGTACACCACCTTGCCCGGCGCGGCAGCACGTACCGGCTGCCCGAGACGTCCGGCAATCGCCACGCCCTTCCTGCCCGGCTGATCGCTGTCGAACGCCCTCACGATCTTCCCATCGACCGGCCATCGCCACACAATCCGAGCCGACCGACTTGGCGGTGCGCTCGCCGCCGGGCGTGATGCACTGCCACCCTTTGGCTTCTCCGTCCGGGACGGCGCTGTTTGCCTTGCGGCTTGCCCCGCAGCGGGTTTGCCGCTCCCGCTGCGCAGCACCCCCGGATTTGCAGGCCGCCCCGCGCTTGCCCCGAGCCGTAACCGCTGGCCTGGATAAATCACGTAGGGCGGCCTGATTCCGTTCCACTGCGCCAATTGGCGGTAGTCATACCCATAGCGCCACGCGATGGCATACAGAGTATCGCCTCGCCGTACCACATGGTATTCGGGTTTCCCCGCAGATTTTCCCGTGCTTTCCCTCACGGGAGCCAAGCTTCCGCCGCCAGCGCAGGAGACCAACAACAACGCCGTCAGCACTATCAACACGAGGCACACCAAGCGACCGCATGGCGAAACCGCTGCGCGTACCGCGGCGCCGTGTGCCGAACGATCGGGGGCGGATTTTCGCTGCAAGCCGGTCACGACGCAGGCGCTCCGTTTACGACGTGACGCCCACATTTCAGTGTCTGGCAAAATAGGCGGGGACGGCCGTGCTGACCGATTACTGCCAACCGATGGCGGGGAGTGATCGAAAGGGTATCGTTCGCGCTCTTGGCCTATGTCTTTTGCTTGCCCGGCGCAAACCTGTCCTGGAGAGCGGCTCAATACACACCCGAAGAGCGGCACGGCCACACTCCTGCATGCAGCACCAGGAGATCGCGCATCATCCGGTGCCTCCCAACAGCGGCACGAAGCTGACGCGCTCGATGTCCACGCGCTCATAACCCTCGGCCCCCCTGGTGATCAAGGCCAAGGTCTGCTTGCCCCGCGGTCCCACCGGTATCACCAGCCTGCCCCCTGGCGCCAGTTGCTCCAGCAGTGCCGCCGGGATCTCCTCCGGCGCCGCGGTGACGAGTATGGCGGGATAGGGCCCGTGTTCCGGCCAGCCCCAACTGCCGTCGCTGTGCTTCAGGCGGATGTTGCGCAGTCCCAGCATGCGGAACCGCTCTCGGGCAGGGCGCAGAAAGGCCTCGATGCGCTCCACCGTGTACACCTGTGGCACCAGGCGCGCCAACACGGCAGTCTGATAACCTGAGCCGGTTCCCACCTCCAGCACCTTCTCCGGCACGCCCTCCGCCAGCAGGATCTCGGTCATGCGCGCGACGATATAGGGCTGCGAGATGGTCTGGCCGTGTCCGATGGGCAGTGCCGTGTCTTCGTATGCGCGGCTTGCCAGCGCCTCGTCCACGAAGATATGACGCGGGACCTCGCGCATCACCTCCAGCACTGCAGGATTCTTGATGCCCTCCTCGCGCAGCCGTTGAACCAGACGGTCCCGGGTGCGTTGCGAAGTCATACCGATGCCACGCAGCAGTTGGCTCATGACACCCCCATACCCAGCAGCCAGCCCGCCACCTTGTCCATGGCCGCGTATCGGGTCAGGTCGACGTGCAGCGGTGTGATGGATACATGCCGGGTGCGAATGGCGTGAAAGTCCGTGCCCGGCCCCGCGTCCTGCTCTGCGCCAGGCGGGCCGATCCAATAAATGGCACGCCCGCGTGGATCCGTAGCCTTGACCACAGGCTCCGCCCGGTGCCGGTACCCGAGCCGGGTCACCTCATAGCCGGCAATCTCCTCCCAGGGCAGATCCGGTACGTTGACGTTGAGAATGGTATCGGCCGGCAACGGGTCTGCCACCAGGCGACCGAGGAGATCTTTTACCACACGCACGGCGGTATCGTAGTGACGCGGCTGGGCCGCCGTCATGGAAACGGCAATCGCAGGCAGGCCGAGAAACCGCCCTTCCATGGCCGCCGCCACCGTCCCCGAGTAAAGAACGTCGTCTCCCAGATTCGCGCCGTTGTTGATGCCCGCAATGACCATGTCCGGTTCCGTTTCGAGTAGACCCGTGATGGCGAGGTGGACACAATCCGTGGGCGTCCCGTCCACGCGGATGAACCCGTTCTCCATATGCACGGCACGGATAGGGTTATCGAGGGTAAGGGAATTACTGGCCCCGCTGCGGTCGCGCTCGGGCGCCACCACGGTAACTTCCGCGATCTCCTTGAGCGCTTCGGCTAGACAGATGATGCCGGGGGATTGATACCCATCGTCGTTGCTGATCAGTATCTTCATGTTTCTATTTTCGAATCAGGAAGGTCGCCGACGGCATGTGCGGCCCAGGCGCCGGCGGAATATTAACTATACCGTGATCGGGACGATTCTCACATACTTCTGCTGGGACTTTGAGCCCGCTCCGCACCTATTCTATACTCGCCGATAATATGCTGTTTTTATTGACTGCGCGGTGCAACGGGGGCGGGTTCGATCATGACTGACAAGTACGAAATCAGCGCTGAAGATGCGGCGCTGTTTCGCAGCGAAGCAGGCCCCGTGCGCCCCGTGCCCCACAAGAAGGTCGCCGCAGCCCGGCCCCGCCCCGCTCCTCAGCCGCGCTCGACGCAGGCCGACGAGGCCAAGGTCCTGCGCGATATGCTGTCCGATGAGTACGATCCCGCCGATTTGGAGACCGGCGAAGAGTTGCTGTATGCCCGCCCCGGCCTGCAGCACAATCTGCTGCGCAAACTGCGCCGCGGGCAGTTCAGCATCGGCGCGGAGATCGACCTGCACGGGATGACGGTGCCCGTCGCGCGGGTGAGCTTGGCCGGGTTTCTCGCGGAGTGTCTGAAGTCCAACATCCGCTGCGTGCGCATCATTCATGGAAAAGGCAATGGCTCTCCCCAGCGGCAACCGGTGCTGAAGACGAAGGTCGCCGTCTGGCTGCGCCAGCGCAACGATGTACTGGCGTTCTGCTCCGCCCGCCCGGTGGATGGCGGCACCGGAGCGGTCTACGTGCTGCTGAAGAAGAACGGCGCCAAAGGATGAACAGCTCCTATTCACCGCCGATATGGATCATCTCGCGTAGCACCGTGGTGGCGTAGGCCCCGGCCGGAAGGCGGAACGAAACCCGCAACTCCCGTTCGTTCGGAAACTCCCACGCCAATTCTTCCACCTTGAGCCGCAGCGGCCGGCGCTCCTGTGTCAGCCCGAACCGCTCCAAGCCATCCCGCCAGAATTCCAGCGGCGCCAGCACCGATTCTTCCAGGCGGCGCGCCTCTCCGCGGGTGTGCAACTCCCCTGCCCCCCACAGCGGCCCGCTCGGATGGATATCCATCGCCGCACAGCGCCGACGCGTCTCCGCATCGACTTCCTCGATCACGAAAAAACTATGCGTGCCTTCCAGCACCATCGCATCCCCGGCGAGTGGCTGGGCCCACGTGCCCGCGCGCACCCTTTGCGCCAGGACTTCGTTGAACAGCATGGAACGGGCGGCCGACAGGTATAGCCCGCGTTTGTGTCGGTTGCGCTCCTGCAGCGATCCCGAGAAAAGCCCCTGCGCCCGCGCCAGATTGCCGCCCCCGATCCCGAACCGCTGGGCGCCGAAATAATTCGGCACGCCTTCCTGCGCAATCCGGCGCAGCCGCTCCTCCAGGCTGGCGCGGTCGCCCTGCAGGTCGCGGATCACGAGCACGAACCGGTTGCCCCGCAGGGCGCCCTTGCGCAGTTTGCGCGAATGGCGCCTGACCGCAAGTATGCCGATGTTATCGCCTTCCAGCACGGACCAGTCCGGCTCCGGGCGGCCTGCGAGATTCACGCTGAACCACTGCGTCGTCACGGCCTGCCGGTCCTTGAGTCCGGCATAGCCCACGTCCGCCGGCTTCACGCCCGCCAACCGTCCCAGTCGCCCCGCGACCCAGTCGGTATTCGCGTTGCGTTTGCGGATCAAGAGGAAGACATGCTCGCCCTCGCCGGCGGGTTCAAAGCCGAGATCTTCGTCCACCTGAAAATCTTCGGGCGCGCGCCGCACCGTCCCCTGCACCTCAGGCAGGCCATAGGCATAGGGCAGTTCAACGGAAGGAATGGGGCGCGTGTCGGTCATGGGATTCGGTATGCTCGGGCGTTCAGGACAGCGGGAATGACGATAGCGCGGCGCCGTCAGTCACCTGGCTCCCGCAGCAGCGCAACGGCAAAGGCCGCGATACCTTCGCCACGGCCCGTAAACCCCATCCTCTCCGTGGTCGTCGCCTTCACGTTGACGCGCTGCACGGGGAGCCCAAGGTCCGCGCCCAGGGTGGCGCGCATTGATTCGATGTGGGGAGCGAGTTTCGGC
>JBAYZB010000049.1:0-18296 GCA_041672765.1 Gammaproteobacteria bacterium
GATCTCCTCCACTCCCCAGCGCGGGACCTCGGGCAGCGGGGTGTAGATGAAATCCGCCAGGGCCTGGATCTGCTGCGCGTTCAGCGTGGCCCGGAACCCCGGCATCTGCGTCGCGGCGCGCCCTTCCGCTATGGTGATGACGGCGTCCCTGGGGCGCAGCCGCCCCAGATTCTCCGGCAGCAGCGCGGGCCCCATCCCGCCGAGACGGTCCGGGCCGTGGCATTCGGCGCAGTGTTGCCGGTACAGCGCGGGGGCGGAAGCCGCGGCATCGGAAGCCTCCGCCGCGCCGAACCCCGCTCCGGGCATGGCCGCAGCCGACAGCAGGAGGGCGGACACGATTCCCCGCAGGTGGTCGTGCCGTGCGTGACTCGATCCCCGTTTCATGACCTTCATGCGTTGCTTACCCCCTGCAGTCGCGGCTTGCCGATGCCGATCTCCTCGTCCGTGAGGTAGCAGGCCGGATCTTCCGCCCACGGATTCCCGGTAAGCTGATGCGCCCGCACGCGCGTGTTGCCGTTGCAGACATCGAGGTAGCGGCAGGCGGCGCAGCGGCCCTCCACGGGCCGGGGCCGGCGCTTCAACCCCGCCATGAGCGGATCGGCCGTATCCTGCCAGATCGCCGCAAACGGCCGATCGCGCACGCTGCCCAGGCTGTAATGCCACCACATGGTGTCAGGATGGACCTGGCCGAGGTTGTCGATGTTGGCGATGTTCACGCCGGAGGCGTTGCCGCCCCATTGCCGCAGCAGGGCGTGCAGGTGCGCCGTCCGCTCTGGGAAGCGCCGTGCGGCCCAGTGCAGCAGGTACACACCGTCCGCATCGTTGTTGCCGGTGACGAACTCTTTGTGTCCGCCCGCCTGTACGTCGCGCAGACTCGCCTCGAACAGCAGATCGAGCGCCCAGCGGGTGGTGCGGTGCAGCGCGTCGTCCTTGCGGTTGCGGTTGCCGCGCCCGGCGTAGTTCAGGTGCGAGAGATAGAACTTGTCGATCCCCTCCGCGTCCATGAGCTGCAGCAGTTCCGGCAGTTCGCGGGCATTGTCCTGGGTGATGGTGAACCGCAGTCCTACCTTGATGCCGCGCTCGCGGCACAGGCGGATGCCGCGCAGGGAGGCGTCGAAGGCCCCCGCGCAGCGGCGGAAGCGGTCGTGGGTGGCGCGCGTTCCGTCGATGCTGACGCCGATGTAGTCGTAGCCGACCTCCGCAATGGCGTCGATGTTGCAGCGGTCGATGAGCGTGCCGTTGGTGGACAGCCCCACGTAAAACCCCAGCGCCTTGGCGCGGCGCGAGATGTCGAAGATGTCCGGCCGCAGCAGCGGCTCGCCGCCGGAGAGGATCAGCACCCGCACGCCGCTGGCCTTGAGGTCGTCCATCACGGCATAAACCTCGGCGGTGGACAACTCGCCCGGGAAGTCCTTGTCCGCGGAGATGGAGTAGCAGTGCCTGCAGGTGAGGTTGCAGCGGCGCACCAGGTTCCAGATCACCACCGGACCGGAGGGCTTGCGCGCGGGCCGCAAGGGCGTCGGGGAGACCAGTTCGCGCATGTAGTGGCTGATGCGAAACATACCGTTACTCCGGCAGACTCGACGCAGGGGCGCAGAACTGTTCGGGATGCACCCCGGCCGCCATCCCGCGACCGGGATATGAACGGACCGGCCCCGAATACTTTGCGTCGTGGCGTCTTGGCGCCGCTCTGTTCATGTTATCCGCAACCCCGTCTTTTTCAGGATGCGCGTGCTGTACAGCACGGCATGGCCGCGGTCGTCCGGACCAAGCAGGCGCGCGATCTCGCGCACCTTCTCTTCCACCTCGGCGCGGCTGCGCCCGTGCACCATGGCGAACAGGTTGTAGGGCCAGTGCGGCAGCCGGCGCGGGCGGTGATAACAGTGGCTCACGCAATCCAAAGCCCCAACGCGCGCGCCGAGTTCTCGAATGCATTCATCCGGCACATCCCAGACACTCATGCCGTTCGCCGTATAGCCGAGCCGGTAGTGGTTGGGCACTGCGCCGATGCGGCGGATGACGCCCGTCTCCAGCATCCGCTGCATGCGCGCCATCACCTCTCGCGGCGCCACGCCCAGCATCCCGGCTATCGCGTGGTAAGGCTGGGGCACCAGCGGCAGGCCCTCCTGCGTCGCCAGGATGATGCGGCGATCGAGATCGTCCAGGCATTCCGTCAGGTCCGGCATTTCGGCCTCCGCGCCGTGCGGCGGGTGCGGGCCGGACATCGGCCGGCAACGTCAGACCACGAACCGCAGGCCCACATAGAATTCTTCCTGCTTCGGCATGTCGTACACGGGATAGCCCGTCTCGCGTTCGATGGCGCGGATCACCTCGCCGATCCGTTGCGGCGTTTCCGTGGCGAGCACGAACCACATGTTGAACTCGTGCGCGCGCTCGTAGTTGTGCGCCACCTCGGGAAAATCGTTCACGATGGCCGCCACCCGTTCGAAGTCGGACGGCGGCACGCGCATGGCGGCAAGCGTCAGCGCCCCGCCCATGCGCTCGGCGTGGTACATGGGGCCGAAGCGGCTCAGGAAACCGCGCTCCAGCAGGCTGGCGATGCGCTCCAGCAGCTCGTCTTCGCCAAGGCCGAGCGCTCGCCCCGCCTCCGCGTAAGGGCGCTCGCAGATGGGGAATCCCCCCTGCAGCATGTTGATGATGGCGCGGTCGGTCTCGTCCATCGGACTGATGCCCTCTTTGCGGTCCACTACACGAGAAGATCCTGCTCCGCGGATCTTCTGCGCACCCCCACCTGCGGCACCCTATTCGGCAATTGGTAGAATGCGCCCCTTTGCTTGAACCGGCGACGGCTGAACAGCACCTCGTGCCGCACGTCCTCCAGCCCGCACACCTCGACGATGTGGGCCACGTGGGCGAGCACCGTCTGCCGGTCGCGCCCGTGGATCATGCTGAACAGGTTGTACGGCCAATGGGGTGGACGGCGCGGGCGCCGGTAGCAGAGCGTGACGCAATCGAACCGGCCCAGGCAGCGGCCCAGCGCGCTCACCTCGTGGTCCGGCACGTCCCACACCACCATGGCGTTGGCGCGGTAGCCCAACTCGTGGTGGCGCACCACGACGCCGAAGCGCTTGATGGCGCCCTCCTGGATCAGGGCGGCGATGCGCCGGATGGTTTCGCTTTCGGTCAGGCCGATCCGTTGGCCGATCGCCGCGTACGGCCGCGCCACCAGCGGCAAGCCGCCCTGGATGGCCTCTATCAAGTCATGATCGACAGTGTTCTCTACCATTTCAGATCAAACCCCAGGTCCGCGTGATAGCTTTCCACCATGGGCAGCGCCATGACCGGAAGGCCGGAGCGCTGCTCGATCTCTTCCAACACTTCTTCGATCCGGCCGGCCGAGGCGGCGGTCAGCACGAACCACAAGTTGAAGCGATGCTCGCGCTCGTAGTTGTGGTTGACCTCCGGATAGCCGCTCACCAGTTCCGCCACCTCCAACAGCCTTTCTGCGGGCACGGCCATGGCGGCGAGCAGGCTCGCCCCCAGGCGATGGGGCCGGAATACCGGGCCGATGCGGCTCACCACGCCCTGCGCCTGCAGCCGCTCCAGAGTTTCCAGCACGGCCTGTTCCGTGGTGCCGAGGCGCGCGGCAATGTCCGCGTAGGGCGTCGGCGAGAGAGGAAACTCCCTCTGGAAATCGTTGAGCAGGCATTTTTCGAGTTCGCCCAGCCGCGTAGCCGCTTCGTCGGTGTTCACGCTCATCGTTCCTCCCTTGGCCGGCGGCCGCCCCGTTTGGCAGTCCGCCTTCACAGACCTATCCGGTGCGCCCGCGCGGCAAAAAAGATCCCGCTCGGCTTGTCGGCGGGCAACGATGCCAGGCGGGCGAATGTCGTCGTGTCGTACACGTCCACGCGGTCCTCGTCCCGCACGGAGATCCAGACCTGCTCGCCTTTCGGCGTAAACTCCATGTGCAGAACCGCCTTGCCCGGTTCGAGCGTCTTGATCACCTGCAGGGTCGGCACGTCGATGACCTGCACCACATGGTTGTCCGGGAAGGCGAAGTTCACCCAGATTTGCCGGCCGTCCGGGCGGGCCATGACGAATACCGGCTGGCCCTGCACCGCGATGCGTCCCGCCTCCCGCCACTCCTCCTGGTCCACCACCAGCACCTCGTGCCGTCCGATGGCCGGCAGGAACACGTGGCGCCCGGCCATGGCCCAGCCCTCCAGGTGGGGCATCTTGTAGACGGGCAGCGGCTGCTCGCCCCTGCCGTAGCCGTTCAGGATGCGTTTCACGCCGGCATCGGGGTTCCACAGATCCAGCAGCGCCAGCCCGTCCTCGCCGAACAGCCCGGCGATGTAATACCGGCCGTCCGGCGTAACGAGGGCGTCGTAGGGCAGACGCCCCACGTCCCGGAACTTGCGGATCGCCGGCTGGCCGGCATCCGTCAGGTCCACCAGCCAGATCTCGCCGGCCTCGTACAGGCTGAACACGAAGCGCTGCCCCGGGGCGTCCTCCAGACCGACCACCTTGGCGCGCCGGTTTTCCAGGCCATACACCGCCGGGATGTCGGCCACCTGCTCCAGGGTCGCCGCGTCGAATATCCGCACGCCGCCGGGTTCGTAGTTCGCCACCGCCACGAAGCGGCCGTCCTGGGAGATGGCGCCGCCGATGCTGTTGCCGGCCTGCTGCACGCGCTTGACGACACGCGCGCCGAGCAGATCCACCTTGGTGAGCCCGCCGTCGCGCCCGAACACGTAGGCATAGCGGCCGTCGCGCGAATAGACGGCCGAGGCGTGGGACAGGTCGCCGAGGCCGACGACCCGCGCGAGCTGCGTACGCCCGGTGGTCTCGACCACCAGCACGTCGCCGGCAACCCGCTCGACCACGATGCCGAGATCTCCGGTACCGCGCGGCGCGGCGCACGCGCTCAGCGTCGCGGCGAACGCCGTTACGGCGAGGAAACGCAGCGGAGCACTGAATCGGTCACTCATCGAACCCTCCTGTGCGCAACACATCCACGAGCCAGGCCGCCTCTTCCCGCGTCAACACCGAACGCCAGGGCGGCATGGGCGTGCCGCTGCGTCCGTCCAGAATGGTGGTCAACAAGAATTCGGCGGGCCGCTGCGCCAAGGCCTCCGGCGTGAGGGCGACCCCGAGCCCGCCCTTGAGCGTCATGCCATGGCAGGAGCCGCAGTCATGCTTGAGCAAATGCAGCAGCTCGGCCTGCCGCTGCGGCGCAACGTCCGCGAGCCCGGCCAGAGGAATGAAGACACTCAGGAACAGCATCAGACGCATCGGCCTCTTCCCCCTTGTTGTCAGGCATCCCTGTTCAGCGCGCCGCCCCGCGGGAAACGGCAACCCCCCTTCTCTCGAATCGCATCCCGGGGGCGGCGCGGGATTTCCCTATCCTGTGTCACGTTCAGTTTTTCACCGCATTGATCTCGGCATCCGGGTTGTCGAAGCCCAGCTTGTAGCCGAGCGAGACGTGGTGATAGCGCGCGGTGCTGTGGTCGTCGTGGATGGCGAACCCGATGTTGTATACCTGGTCCACCGCCAGACTCACGTCTCCCGGCTGGCCCGTCTGGAGCTTGCGCTTGAGCACCACGGTCCAGGTGCCGTCCTGGAGCGTGCCGGTAAAGGCCGCGCCCTGTCCGCCGTCCATGTGGCGCTGTTCGAGGATATAGCCGTCCTCGGACTCACCCGTGCCGCTCTTGAAGCGCATCAGGTCCATGATGTGCCCGGTATTCAGTTGGTCCTTCAGTTGCGCTTCGTCCTTCAGCTTGTCCCAGCCGCCGCGCGGCTTGTCGCCGCCCCTGATTTCCAGTTCCGTGCGGCTTTCCTGGATGTATTTGGTTATGCCGGTGGCGACCTGCAAGATCCGGGCGGCGGGCACGCCATTCAGATCGCCACTCGGCGCGTCCGGCATCGACCGCAGGTCATGATGACAAGTGCCCCAGCAGCCGGCTCGATCCGCGTATTCCACCTCGTCCGTGGCGAGCATCACGGCAAGCTTCACGGCATTTTCCGCATCCATCTCGCCGCCTTCCGGTACCGGCGTCGGCAGGGGCTCGGCGTTCGGCCACTGGAACCGCATGTACAGGTGCTCGCCGTCGTGCGTCGCCTGCACGGTCATGGGAATGCTGCCGCGCTTGCCGCCGATGGGGTTGGGCTCCAGCTTCTCGCCGGTCACGATCTTGCGGCCGATGTCCGCCGCTTCCTGTTCATGGCAGTCGAGGCAGCGATCACCCGCCTTGAACGGCCGCGCGCCGCTGTGATCGCGTCCATTCAGCACCCATTCCATGGACGCCTGTCCCGGATAAAAGAGCACCACTTCGCGGGACGGCACCTTGCTCCAGTCCACGCCGCCATCGGCGCCCGCCGTGGCGACGGGCGTCGGCGCCGCTTCACTCCCCGCCGATGCAGCCGCCGCAGGCACCGGTGCCGGAGTTGTTGCGATGGCGACCGCGGCCGGCGCTTGCGCCGCCACGGCGGGTGCGTCGGTGGTGCCGCCGCCCAGGCGCAACAGTTTTCCATCCGGCACGGCCTTCGAGGGATCGGGCCGCTCCAGGATTTCCAGATCCTTGTCCGCAAGCAGGTGCTGAACCTTCTTGTGCGCAATGCCCTTGTGGCAGTCGATGCAGGTCTGGCCACGCTGCAGGGCGTTTTCGTGCTGCTTTTGCGCGCGCGGCTTCTGCGCGTCCGCGTTCATTGAATTGAAGTTGTGGCAGTTGCGGCACTCGCGCGAATCGGTTGCCTTCATGGCCCGCCAGACGCGGGTGGCGAGTTCCAGGCGCTTCGCCTCGAATTTCTCGGGCGTGTCCACGCTGCCGACCAATTTGTGGTACAGCTCGTTGGACGCCTTGATCTTGCGCAAGACCTTATATACCCAGGGATCGGGCACGTGGCAGTCGGAGCAGCTCGCGCGGACACCGCTGCGGTTCGCATAATGGATGGATTGTTTGTACTCCTGATAGACGGTGTCCCTCATCTCGTGGCAGGAGATGCAGAAATCGAGTGAGTTGGTGGCTTCCATGGCAGTGTTGAAGCCGCCCCAGAAGATCACGCCAACGAACATGAAAACGATGGCCCCCCCCACCGTCGTGCCCAAAACGAGTTTGCGCGAAAAGATGGACTTTCTCGCTTCATCCCCCATGATGCTGCATCCCCCCAGGCTGAATCCTCGTTGCCGCGGCAGGCGGGCGCGACCCCTCACGCCCGCCTGCCGATCTTCATCAATAAACGTCGTGCTGTGTGTTGTGGACGTTGAACTTTCCGGTCGGGGTGACCAGCCGCGGATCCTTGATGACCGCCTTGAGCTTGCGCGTCTTGTCGTCGATCACCACGATGGCCGACGGCTCGGTCTTGCCCGCCCAGATGGAGAACCAGACCTCGTCGCCCTTGTTGTTGTATTCGGCATGGACCACGCGCTTGATCGTCTTGCCTTCGGGCAGATCTGCCATCTTGGCGACGTTGATGACCTCCGGTCCCTTGTCGAGGTTATCGATGTCGTACACGGTCACCGACTCGGCAATTTCTTGCTCCGGATGCAACGGCGCATCGGCCCACAGGTTCCTCGAATTCGGGTGGGTCTTCACAAAGAGCGAGCCGCTGCCGTGGTTTCTGAGCTCCTGCACCACCTTCCAGGCATGTTGCGGATGTTTTTCGGGGTCGGTGCCGATCAGGGTGATCACGTCCGCGCCCAGATGCGAGGTCGCCCACACCGGACCGTATTTGGGATGCACGAAGTTGGCGCCGCGCCCCGGGTGCGGCTTCGACTTGGTGTCGACCAGAGCGGCGAGCTTGCCATCCTTGGTGTCGACAACCGCGACCTTGTCGGAGGCGTTGGCTGCTACCAGGAAGTAGCGCTTGCTCGCGTCCCAGCCGCCGTCGTGCAGGAATTTGGCCGATTCGATGGTGACCTCCTTCAGGTTCTTGATGTCGGAGTAATCCACCAGCTTGATCTGGCCCGTTTCCTTGACGTTGACGACCCACTCCGGCTTGTGGGGCGAAGACACGATGGAGGCCACGCGCGGCTCGGGATGGTATTCGCCGTCGATCGTCATACCACGGGTGGAGACCACCTTCAGGGGCTGCAGCGTCTCGCCCTCCAGAATCACGTACTGGGGCGGCCAATAGGAGCCGACGATCGCATATTTGTCCTCGTAACCCTTGAACTTCGAGGTGTCCACCGAGCGCGCGTCGATGCCCGACTTCAGCGTTGCCACCACTTCGGGCTTCGCCATCCACAGGTCGATGAGGGAGAGCAGGCCGTCGCGGCCGATGGTGTATACATAGCGGCCGGAGGCGGAGAGGCGGGAGATATGGACCGCATAACCGGTTTTGACGATGTTGATGATCTCCTTCGTATCACCATCGATGAGAGCAACCTCACCCGAGTCGCGCAGCGTCACCGAGAACACGTTGGCCAGGTTGTACTTGTGTTGCGGCTGCTTGGGCCGCTGCTGCGGCGGCACGATCACCTTCCAGCTCGCCATCAGTTCCTTCATGCCCCATTCGGGCGGCTGCGGCGGCTCCATCTGGATGTAGGTGGCCATCTGCGATATCTCCTCCTTGGAGAGGATATCGTCGAAGTTCACCATGCCGCCTTCCGTACCCAGCGCTATGATCCGTTCCAGCCGCTGTTGACCGAGCTTGATAGTATTCTCCGGCTCCAGGCTCTTGCCCGTAGCGCCCTTGCGCAGGACGCCGTGGCAACCTGCGCAACGCTCGAAGTAGATCTGCTTGGCGTGCTCGAACTGCTCCGCGGTCAGCGACGGCGGCGCGGATGCCGGCTTTGCAGGACTCGCCGCAAGCGCGGTGCTGACCGCCAGCGTGAGCGCCGATACTCCGAACAAGAGTCCGTGATACATCTTTCCACTGCGTCTCATCGAGACTTCCCCCTTTTGTTGTGTTTCTGTGCACCTGACCCTGTCAGGTAGTAACCGATGTTGTGACGAGAGCATGTTCCCGAGGCATTGCGCCTCATCTCAAGGCCGCATGCTCTCTGTTTTGGCCTCCTGGTGCCGCGGACGACTGTAGTCACCCCACAGAATGTGCTGTTTGACTCTAGTCAAGCGGTATGCTGTGGGAGGTATTGATGCCTTTGCCGTCTACCACCAAGGTGGTAACGGTGACGGCGAGGGCCGTGCGATAGGAAAACAGCAAAAAAATAGGGTTAAACGGCGATGCAGGGGGTATATGGTCGGCGCTGATTGCGGTAGGCAGACTACCTCCAACGAGGTACTCCCACAGATATTGGAAATACGGGTTGAATTCCTTGGCACCGATGCTACATGGCCAGTATCGCGCATACGGCCTCGCGTACCTTGCGACTCGCCTCACGACGCCTGCATTGGGCGTACGGTGGTGCAAGGACATCCGCCGTAACACCGTGCATCAGAATCGCTGCCGTCAGGGTCTTGAGGGGTGGCTGGAATAAGCGGGGATGCTTGCCACGTTCCCGGTCATGAGGAGACGGCCCAACGCGTCCCCGTCATCCTGGTAACCGATGCCGCCGGCATAGTGCCCGGGAAGGGGCCGACCTGCGAGAAGAACTGCCGGAAGGGAAGGAGATCAGGCGACCGGGCACCGCCAGCCGCGGGTCACGCCGGGGTCTTACGAGGAGGGTAAGCAGGAGTCCATGACAGGTGCGCGGTCCGGTCCGGATGAGGCGCAGCTTTCATTGCTGCTTACGTCGCACCGAAGCTGGTGTTCGAGTGTTCCTGCGCCGCGTCACATGGAGCCGCGGCGCAGGTGATCCGAGCCGTTAATCGTCGACCAGGTGGGAGACGTCCTTGTGGGCGATGCCCTTATGGCAGTCGATACAGGTCTGCCCCCTTTCCTGAGCGCGCTGGTGGCGACTCCAGGACCGCCGCTGCTGCAGTTCCTCCCCCATGGCGTCCCATGCATGGCAACTGCGGCATTCGCGCGAATCGCTCGCCTCCATGTAGGCCCATACCCGCTTGGCCAACTCCAGGCGCTTTGCCTCGAACTTCTCCGGCGTGTCGACCGTGCCCAGCACCGTGTGATAGATATCGTTCACCGCCAGGATCTTGCGCACCAGCTTCGCCCCGAAGGTCTTGGGCACATGGCAGTCGGCGCATTCGGTGCGCACGCCGCTGCGATTCGTGTAGTGAATCGTCTCCTTGTATTCCTGATAGACGGTGTCCCTCATCTCATGACAGGAGATACAGAATTCCGTCTGGTTGGTCGCCTCCATGGCGGCGCCGAAACCAGCCCAGAACACGATGCCAGCGACAAAAATGACCGCTGTCGCCCCCAACGATACTCCCAGGATCTTGCCTTTCGATAAGTTGCCGAATGTCATTCCGCACTATCCCCGTTGTCGATCTTGTCGTAACTGGACTCGTAGCTGGACATACGCGGCTGGCCTGTCCGCGCGAACAGGCTTGGCAACTCAAACGGTGGGTGATGGCAGACGAGGGCGCGCGTGCAATCGCATGACTCGCTCCTCCGGCCACATGCTCATTTGAATTCCATCCTCGGTGGGGACCACGCTACGGCACCCAGCCATCCCGCGTATATTATTGTTTTCAAACGGCCTTATATGTCTGGCCGTCTGTTCACCGGCAGCATTCCATTCCGATCCCGTCAGGGTCGCAGTCCGGTGAACCGCCGATTTTTACCTATAAAAAGCATTCCTGCCAATAAGCCTTTTGGAAGGGGATATAGGACAAATATACACCCGAGCCCAATGCTCGGTCTTTCCCTCTGTTGTCGTACCTCTTTCGGCGCATGTGGCGGCACGGCGTCAGAAGTGGGGCAGGAACGGCACCACGGTGCGGGTCAAGGCGACGGAGACGATATACCCGAACACCAGCAGGGCAGCAAGCCAAGCGGTCACACGGACGGTCTTGGTCCGGCCGCGCTTGAGGGCGATGGAGCCGAGGACGATGTAGGCCAGCAGCCCGGCGACCTTGGCCGTCAGCCAACCGTGCACGCCGGGATACTGCATCAGGATGGCGGCCAGCAGGATGGCGCTCGCCAGCAGCACCGTATCGATCACGTGAGGCACGATCTTGACCCAACGCCGTTGCAGCAGCTCCGGCCGGAACATCATCCACAGGCCGCGCACGAAAAAGAGCGTGATGGTCAGAACCACGCTCGTGACATGGATCGATTTGATCAGCGGATAGTATTGGACCATGCCGGGACGGGCCTCAGCCGGGCTTGCCGTCCACCCGCGGCCGCAGGTACATGGGGCCGTAGCGCAGCGCCCAGGCGGTCACGGCCACCAGCCAGAGCACCGCGGCAACCAGGTTGAGCTGGGCGGCAGCGGCAGACAGTTCCGCCGCCACCCGCACCAGCGCCGCGCCGTTGACGCCGAGGAAGCAGGCCCAGGTGTAGCCGTCCAGCGCCAGCGCCCGGCCCGAGTGGCCGAGAGTGACGCGCGTGGCCATGGCAATCACCATGCCAGCGATGAACCCGATGCCCAACGCATGGAGCGGCGCCTTGCCGAGGATGTATTGGCCGGTCAGCAGGAACGTGACGCTTTGCACGCTGTACAACGCCATCGCCACGGCGAACCAGAGAAACGCGATGTGCAGCACCGCGAGCAACGGCACCTGGAAACTGCGGCGGAAGCTCCAGCGCACGGTATGGTGTACGCCCAGCAGGAACAAGGGAACGTCGAACAGGAACAGCCACCGCACGACCCCGGCCGTTTCCAACGCAAAGTGCCCCGCCACGCCAACGCCGAGCAGGGGCAGGCTCCAGCCCGGCCTGATCTCGCGGTAGTTGTCCAGCACGCAGCGGCTGAAATAGGGGATCATGCGATGGCTGACGGCGACCAGCACCGGCACCAGGAACAGCCAGACGCCGCCGCGGATGGCGAGATTCAGATAAAACCCGTCCTCACTCATCAACCAGACCAGGTAGCTCAGCCCCCCCAGCCAGCCGGCGCCCAGCGCAGCGTTCAGGATGCGTTCGTAGTACTTGTCATCGGTGGGCGCGTGCCGGAAGACCCGCAGCAGCGCCGTCAACCCCACGCCCCAGCCCGCCAGCAGCAGTAGCGTGCCGATGGCCGCAACCCGCACGCCCAAGAAGAGCCCCGCATAAAAGAGCACCACGCCGGACGCCAGCAGCAGAAAGGCCCCGGCATAGCTGCGCTCCGGGATGAGCGCGCCGCCCATCCAGCGCGGATAGGTGGTCATCAGGAACCCGAACATGAAGAACGGAAACAGCGCATAGAGCATCAGGAAGGCATGCGCCCAAGTGGTGGGGACGCCGGTCTGCAAGGGCACTCCGATCCCGCCATAGCGGGCGGCGAGTTCCACGCCCCAGAACAGCATGACGGCCACAAGCTGCACCGTGCCGCCAAAGAACATCATGCGGTGCGGCGCGGCAGAGAATGTCTTCCACCGGGTGCGGGCGGGCACGGAATTTCGCGCTGCAAGCGTCATGGCCTCTCCTCTTCACCATACCCCGGATAATTCGCCGGCCGGCGGTCCGGCGCGCCTCGATGACGGGCATCTGGCCCTAATCGTCCAGGATGGACAGATAGGCCAGCATGTCCTGGATATCCTTCTCCGACAGCTCGCTGAAATAGAGTTCGGCATCCTCGTGTTCCCGCTCACCCGTGCGAAACTTCTGGATCTGCCGCTCCAGATACTCCGAATACTGCCCCGTCAGGGGCGGCGCGTTCCATTTCGGCTTCCCCAGCCCGTCACGCCCGTGGCAGCCGGCGCAATCCCACTTGTAGAGCTTGCGGCCCGCCTCGATGTCCCCCTCCCACCGCGGGATGTTCAGGACCTTCCTGGCCAGCATCAATCGCGCGAATGCATCCGTGGGCGCGTCCTGCTCGGGGAACTTGTTCATCAACTGGATCGAGGACAGATAGGTGGCGATGTCCATGATCTGATCCTCGGGAACTTCGCGGTCCGTCGCGTAAGGCAGCATCGGCAGGTTGATGCGGTGCCGGCCCTTGAACTTGCGCAACTGATCGGCAATGTATTCCGCCGGCAGGCCGGCAAGCCGCGGATACTCGCCGCCTTTGCCGCCCTGGCCGAATTCGCCGTGACAGGCCGCGCACACCTGATTGATCTCCTCACCGTTCTCCAGATCCACGGCCACCGCCGGCGGCCCCACCAGAATCAACATTGCTGTCAGCAGGAAGGGGTACTTTTTCATTTGCCTCGACGTGTTGGTTTGTTGTTATGCCTGCGACCGGCCTGTATGGCTCGCCGCGAGATGGTATGAAACCATACGGCCGGTCACATGTTAAATTACGTCCAATTCTGAACACGCTCGAACGGAACCCGTTTGACCTGCATCAATACGACCCGCACCGCATTGGGACACGCTAGTTCTCCGACCGCCAAGCGGCGCACTACCGACGAAACAGATTGTATGGACATCGGTATGGATCGTTTTTGTTGCCGCGCAAATTCACCGGATTCCTGCTATGCAACTCGGGCGGCCTTTCCTATCATGCGCACGAACCGCTGAAGCTTTCCCCCCAGGACTTGCCATGCCGGATACACCGCAACTGCTTGCCGACCTGGAACGGCGCCTCGATCACGCACTGCAGACCTGTGGTGCCGGCCCGGCACCTGGCCTGCTCAGCATCACGCTCGCGGCTCCGGAGTTCCATTTCGACCGCCTGCCGCCTGGACTCTCCGACTACGTTTATTGGGCCCATCCCGAGACTGGCCACTATCTGCTCGGTACAGGCAGGGCGATCGCGGTCGAGGCGGCGGGAGCCGGGCGTTTCGATACCCTGTCCGCCGCATTCGCGCAACTGAGCCGCCGCTGGCGCCACTACAATCCCGCGCGCCTCGCACTCGCCCCGCGCGCCTTCGCGGGATTTGCCTTCAATGCCGATCAGGACGAAACAGGCATCTGGGCAGACCTGCCCAGCGCCCTGCTGTTCGTGCCCACACTGTTGCTGCAGCGCCTGCGCGGCGACTGCGCCCTGACCTTTACCGCCCAGTGGCAGGAGGGGATGCGGCTGGAGGATATCCGTGAAGCCTGGCTCGCGGCAGCGGAACGGACCTTGGCCGCCCTGGCGGCACCCGCAGGCCCCGCGCGCTGCCCTGCGGTGCTGGCCCGCATCGATGACCAGCCGCCGGCCGAAGAGTGGCTCGCCCTGGTGGACGCAGCGACCACGGAGATCGAAGCCGGCGGGCTCCAGAAGGTGGTGCTCACGCGCCGCATCCGCGTCGAAGCGCCGCGGCGCCTGGATCCCGCGCGCCTGATGCAGGCCCTGCACTACCGCTACCCGGGCTGCACCCATCTCGCCCTGAATCAAGGGCAAAGCACACTGGTGGCCGCGACCCCCGAGCGGCTCGTGACCCTCTATTCGGGGCAGGTCACCAGCGACGTGCTGGCCGGCACCACACGCCGCGCCGCGAACGACACGCTGGACGCGTGGCTGGCGGAGGACCTGCGCACGTCCGCCAAGAACCGGCGCGAGCACGCCCTGGTGCTGGACACCGTTTATGGGGCACTGGCGCCGCTATGCAGCGAGTTGAGCGCCCCCGAGCAGCCGGAGATCATGAAACTCCGCTCCCTGCAGCACCTGTGGAGCCCGGTGCGCGGGCGCGTGCGCCCCGGCCGCTCACTGCTGGACCTCGCCGCGCGCCTGCACCCCACGCCCGCCGTGGGGGGCGTGCCGACCCGCGCCGCTTTGCAATGGCTGGCCGCCCACGGCGAGACCGCGCGCGGCTGGTACACAGGCGCAATGGGCTGGCTGACGCCGGAGGGGGACGGGGAATTCGCGGTGGTGCTGCGCTGCGCCATGCTCCAGGGCAACCACGCCGACCTGTTCGCCGGCGCCGGCATCGTGGCGGGCTCGACCCCGGCAGGAGAGTTCGACGAAATCGAGCTGAAATTGCAGGTCCTGCTGGATGCGCTGGAGGACGCATGACCCGCATCTGCAACAGGAAACCGCCGGCCCTGGGAGCGTCCCGATGAATGACACGGCCGGCGCCAATCTCCTGTGGTCCAGCGCCCTGCTCGACGGGCTGACGGGCGCCGGTGTGCGGCATGTGGTCATTTCCCCCGGCTCCCGTTCCACGCCGCTGGTCCTCGCGTGCGAGCGCCATCCCGGCCTGGACAGCCATGTCCTGGTGGACGAGCGCTGCGCCGGCTTTTTCGCGCTGGGACTCGCCAAGGCGGAACGGCGGCCTGTGGCGCTGATCTGCACCTCGGGCACCGCGGCGGCCAATTGGTACCCGGCCGTGGTGGAGGCCAACTGCAACCGCGTGCCGCTGATCCTGCTCACCGCGGACCGCCCGCCCGAACTCCAGGGCTGGGGCGCCAATCAGACCATCGATCAACTCCGGCTGTTCGGCAGCCACGTGCGCGCCTTTCACGGGCTCGCCCCCGCCGAAGCGTCTCCGGCGACATTGCGGGGGGTGCAAGCCCTGGGCGCCAGGGCGGTGGAGCAGAGCCGCTGGCCGCTGCCGGGACCGGTCCACATCAACGTGCCCCTGCGCGAGCCGCTGGTGCCGGGGGCAGGGCAGGAAATGTCTCCTCTCCTCTCCCCGCCGGAGGCGGAGCGCGGATTTCGCGATGCGGTCATTGAAGAGATGCCGCGCATGCTGCACCCGACCTTGCAGCCGCCTCCGCAGGCGCTGGACGCGCTGGCGCGGCGCCTGTCCGGCCGCGCCGGACTGATCGTCTGCGGGGGCGCGGCCTACGACGGAGATTTCCCCAACGCCGTGACGCGGCTCGCGCAAGTCCTCGATTGCCCCGTCCTGGCCGACCCCCTGTCGGGCCTGCGCTGCGGACCGCACGACCGCAGCCGCATCCTCTGCCGCTACGATGCGTTTCTGCGCCGCCGCGGCTTCGCCGCCACCCATCGGCCCGACTGGGTACTGCGCTTCGGCGACATGCCGGTCTCCAAGGCGCTGCAGCAATACCTGGAAAGCCATCCGTCGGCGCTGCATATCCTGGCGGACCCCCACGGCCGCTGGCCGGACCCCCTGCACCTCACCACCGATCTGGTGCGGGCGGACCCGGCGACCCTGTGCGCGGCGCTGGCGGCCGCCGCCCCGGCGGCCGCGCCGGGGGACTGGACGCAGGAGTTTCTCGCACAGGAACACCGGGCCCTGGAACTGAGCCGCTGCGGCGCCGATGACGATATACCGTACGAAGGTGCCGTCGTTGCCACACTGAACCGGCTGCTCCCGGCCGGCAGCATCCTCTTCAGCAGCAACTCCATGGCCATCCGCGACCTCGACAGCTTCCTCGGTCCGCGCGAGCAACCGCTGGAAATCCATGCCAACCGCGGCGCCAGCGGCATCGACGGCAACCTCTCCACCCTGCTCGGCATCGCGGCGGCATCCGGGCGTACGCCGGTGGTGGGACTGGTAGGCGACCTCGCCTTCTACCACGACATGAACGGCCTGCTCGCCGCGCGCGGACTCGACGCCACCATCATCCTGCTCAACAACAACGGCGGCGGCATCTTCCGCTACCTGCCCCAGGCAACGCTGCCCGGTTTCACCCGGCATTGGCTGACGCCCACCGATCTCGACTTCGAACACGCCGCCCGGCTTTACGGGCTGCACTACCGGCGCGTCGAGCGGCAGGCAGAATTCGCCGACGCGCTCGCCACAGCCCTTACCCGCCCCGGCACCGGCCTGATCGAGGTGATGATCGACGGGGAAGCCAGCGCGGCGCGACATCGGGCATACTGGGCGGCGGTTGCGGAGGCGCCGTAGATCAGGTCCAATGCCATTCCAATGCGGCGCAGAACCGCCTTCAACGCAAAGACGCAAAGAGATAATGGACCTTCTCCGAGTGGCTGCAGCCCCGAAACGGCGGGCTGCGTTACGCCGACTCGACCTGCAATTTGTCGGCCTGACCGCCGGCCTGCAAGTGGACGGCGCGCAGGACGCGCTCGACAAGATGATTACATCCTTCGCGCCTCCGCGCCTTTGCGTTGAAATACATCGGCAGGCTCTGCGAAAGAACCGAACATTTCGAACGACAGGACAGAAACGTCATGTGGAAACCCGTTGAATCATTCGCCTTCCAGGACATCCTGTATCACCACGACGGCGCCGGCATCGCCAAGATCACCATCAACCGCCCCGAAGTGCGCAACGCCTTTCGCCCCGAAACCGTGCGTGAACTGATGCATGCCTTCCAGCACGCGCACCTCGATCCGTCCATTGGCGCGATCATCCTCACCGGTGCGGGCGACAAGGCCTTCTGCTCCGGCGGCGATCAGCGCGTGCGCGGCGACGGAGGCTATCAGGACGAGGCCGGCACGCAGCACCTGAACGTGCTGGACCTGCAGCGCCAGATCCGTTCGCTGCCCAAGCCCGTGGTGGCGATGGTGGCGGGCTACGCCATCGGCGGCGGACATGTGCTGCATCTGGTGTGCGACCTCACCATCGCCGCCGACAACGCCCGCTTCGGCCAGACCGGCCCGCGCGTGGGCAGTTTCGACGCGGGTTTCGGCGCTGGGCTGCTGGCGCGCACCGTGGGGCTGAAGAAGGCCAAGGAGATCTGGTTCCTGTGCCGCCAGTACGATGCGCGGGAGGCGCTGGAGATGGGACTGGTGAATGCGGTGGTGCCGCTCGCCGAACTGGAGGCGGAGACCGTGCGCTGGTGCCGCGAGATGCTGCAACTCAGCCCCACGGCGCTGCGCGTGCTCAAGGCCGCGTTCAATGCCGACACCGACGGCCTGGCGGGCATCCAGGAGCTGGCGGGCAACGCCACCGGCTTGTTTTACATGACGCCGGAAGGCCAGGAGGGGCGCAACGCCTTCCTGGAGAAGCGCCCGCCGGATTTCGGAAAATTCCCACGGCGTCCCTGACAGGCTGTTGAAACATGCCTTATGGTCCCTTCTCCCCAGGGAGAAGGACGGGATGGGAGTGCAAAAAAGCATCCGCTTTGCAGACCCCCTCGCCCCGGCCCTCTCGGAAGGAGAGAAGTTTTTCAGCAGCCTGCTAGAGGTGCGGTACGACACATGACGAAATTCCAGATCTGGTGGCTCGCCATCCGACCCAAGACCCTGAGCATCTCGGTGGCGCCCGTGCTGGTGGGCACCGCCCTCGCGTGGAGCGAACAGCACGGTGTTTCCTGGGCTCCCATGCTCGCCGCGCTGCTCGCGGCCATGCTGATCCAGGCCGGCACCAACCTGCACAACGACGCGGCCGATTTCGAGCGCGGTGCCGACGACGGCGACCGCCTGGGGCCGCCCCGGGTAACCGCGCAGGGCTGGGTGAGCGCCGCCGCGGTGCATCGGGCGGCGGCGCTCTGTTTCGCGCTCGCCTTCCTGCTGGGGATCTATCTGGTGTGGGTCGGCGGCTGGCCCATTCTCGTGCTGGGACTGGCTTCCATCGGCGCCGGTCTGGCCT
>JBAYZB010000050.1:0-17962 GCA_041672765.1 Gammaproteobacteria bacterium
CACCGGCGTGTCGCTGCCCACCGGCCACACCGCCCGCTCCTCCAGCGCCCGCAGCAGCTTTGGCTGCAGCTCCAGCGGCAGCTCCCCGATCTCGTCCAAAAACAGCGTCCCGCCCGCCGCCAGCCGAAACGCCCCCGCCCGCGCCTGCCCCGCCCCGGTGAACGCCCCGCGCACGTGCCCGAACAGGTGGCTCTCCAGCAGCCCCTCCGGCACCGCCGCCATGTTCACCGGCACAAACACCCCGCCCGCCGCGCCCCGCCCCGAGAGCTGGTGCAGGGCGCGGGCCACCAGCTCCTTGCCGGTGCCCGACTCGCCGGTAATGAGCACGGTGCTGTGCGCCGGGGCCACCCGCCCGATCAGGCGGTTGATCTCGGCAATCGCCGCGCTGCGCCCGATCAGCCAGCGCCCCGGCACCGGCTGCAGCCCCCGGCGCAGCCGCCCCGCCGCGCTCAGCAGCCGCCGGTAGCGCACCGCGCCGGCGATGCGGCTGCCCAGCGCCTCCAGCCCCACCGGCTTGAGCAGGTAGTCGTGGGCGCCGCTGCGAAACACCTCCAGCACCGTCTCCAGCCCCTCCGCCTCCGCCATCACCAGCACCACCGTGTCCGGCGCCGCGGTGCAGATGCGCCGGATCAGTTCGATCCCGTCCGAATCCGGCTGCTGCAAATCCACCAGCGCGACGCTGAAGGTGGTGTGGGCCAGCGTCGTCATCGCCGCATCGCCGGTGGCCGCCGCGACGACTTGGTAACCTTGGCCCGACATGTAGTGCTCCAGCCTGGCGCGCGCCTGATCGTCGTTCTCGATTAGCAACACCATGCCCCACGACCCTCCGTGCCGTAGCCCTGCATGGCCCGACGTTCCGGTCGGGCCTGCCCGCCATCCGTATTTCTCCTGCGTCTTCCTCTTTCCTGTCCACGCCGTTCCCGGGCGATCGCCCGGGTGCCCGGCGCTCGTTCACAAGTCAGCCGTTTTCGTCCAGCACCTGCCGTTGGATCATCATGGCCACGAACCGCGGCGACGAGATGAGGTTTCTGCGCCACATGCGTTTCGGCTCGCGGGCCAGGCGGTACACCCATTCGATGCCGCACCGGCACATCCAGCGCGGCGCCCGCGGCACCGTGCCGGCATAGAAGTCGAATACGGCCCCGATCGAGCCGATGATCGGCACGGCGAGCCGATGGCGATTGGCTTCCACCCACATTTCCTGCTTGGGCGCCGTCATCCCCACCCAGAGCACGTCGGGCGCCGCCGCGTTGATCCGGGCGAGCATCGCGTCGTTTTCGGCGCCGCTCCAGGGACGGAAGGGCGGCGCCAGCGTGCCGCACAGTTCCACGCCCGGGAAATCCGTTTTCAGTCGCGCGGCAATGCGGGCCAGGACCTGCTGCGACGATCCCAGAAAAAACACCTTGCCCCGCCCCGTCGCGGACAGCGCCCGCATGAGCGCGAAGAAGTAATCGGCCCCGGTGATGCGCGGCCCGATCCTCATACCCAGCGCACGCGCCATCAGGGTGATGCCGACGCCATCCACCACGAGCTGGTCGGCGCGCAGGAGCGCGGCACGGAAGCATGCATCGTCCTGTGCGATCACGAGGGAGTGGGGATTGGCGCAGGCGAAAACGATGGGATCGGCCGCGCGCCGGACGGCGGCCAGTGCCTCTGCAACCAGCGCGTCGAGCGGCCTTCCGTTGACTGGAATGCCGAGCACGGCAGCGACATCCGTTCTTTTCACGTTTGGCTCCTCCTGTTCCCCGTCCCGCGTCCTTGCGGCCCCCCGGATCATGCCCGCCGCGCGGCGGCGCCCCGGCCCGCGTTCCGGCGCGCCAGCGCCCGTTGGTAGATCGCCATCAACTGCGCGAAATTCCGTTCCGGCGAATAACGCTCCCGGAACATCCTGTGGGCCTGTCCACGCATCGCTTCCAGCAGGGCCGGCAGCCTGCGCAGCGCGTTGACGACCTTTGCCAGATCGGCCGCGTCGCCTGCCCGGAACTTCATCCCGGTCTGACCCTCGTCGACGATCTCGTCGAGGCTCCCGATGCGCGACGCCACCACCGGCGTTCCGCAGGCATAGGCCTCCACGACCACCATGGGAAAGCCTTCGTACCACTCCGACGGCACCACCTGCAGATAGGCCCGTCCGACGACGTCCAGCACCGCCTCGGGCGCCAGGCGGCCCAGGAACTGCGCGTCGAGCCCGTCGCGCCGTGCCTGCCGCTCCAGTTCGTCCCGGAGCGGACCGTCGCCGACGATCTTCAACGCAAGACCTTCGACCGACTTCCACGCCTGCAGCAGCGTGCGCACCCCTTTTTCCGCACTCAACCGCCCGACGTAAACCGCGTAGGCGGCGCGCTTCCGGGCCGGCGCGCGGGTGTGCTCGATGAAATTGGGCTTGATCTCGATCCGCTCCCGCGGCAGACCGCCCGCCGCCAGCCGGTCCGCGGCAAAGCCGGTCAGGGCGATGTAGCGGTCCACCAGTTCCCGATAGCTCCCGCGCAGGCGATTGCTCACCAACATCCACACCACGGCCCCCGTCGCCGCCAGCGACGCACGATAGCAGCGGTGCCGCAGGGCCGGCAGCATGCTTCCCTCCAGGCACTCTTCACAGGGCCGGCCGTCGCGGGTGAGCAGACCGCCGGCGCAGACCAGCCGGTAGTTGTGCAGCGTCTGCACCACCGCCACTCCCTGGTCGCGGCAGGCCGCCCAGGCGCTGGGCGAGACAAGGGGAAAGGTGTTGTGAAAATGGGCCACGTCGGGCCGCGTGCGGCGGATCAGCCGGGACAGCTCCCGATAGGTGGCGCGCGACCAGGCCGAGGCCAGGGCAACCCCCGCCTGCGCCGACCAGTGCTCCTCGGGGATCTCGTCGTTGAATCGCTCGTAGGCCACCACCTCGATCCCGTTCTGCCGCAGCAGCCGCCACTCGTTGCGGAACACCGCATCCTCGCCGCTCGGCGCGGCGGACCGGTAGTGATTGTGGGCAAGGAGAACCTTCATCCCGTCATCCTCTCCGCGCCGCGAAACTGGAGGCATGCCTCCACGCCCGCCGCGAACCTCTCCACCATGTTCTCCAGCGTGTAGCGCCGCGCGCTCGCCAGGCACCCCGCGCGCAGCCTGCCGTGCAGTTCGGGCGCCTGCATGCACTCCGCCACCGCCGCCGCATACTCCGCCGCGGCGTGGCGGGTCATGACGCCGTTGCGGCCGCTCTCCAGATAGGCAATCTCGGGACCATGCAGCGCAATATCGGTGGTGAACAGCGGCACGCCCGCCACGAAACCGTCCACGATCGCCAATCCCACCGCGCCCGGAATCAGCAGCGCCCTGCCCAACCGGAAGTAGGCGGCCCGCTCCGCCCCGACCTTGGGGCCCAGGAAATGAATCCACGGGTGCGTTGCGGCGGCGGCCTTGACCTTCCACTCCTCGGGCCCGTCCCCGATGACGATCAGATGAAAGTCGCGGACGCGCTCCCGCACCAGCGCGCAAGCCTGCAACAGGAAATCGATCTTCTTGTCGCGGTACAGGCCCCCGCAATAAAGCCCCACGCGGGCGGAGCCAATGCCCAGGCGCCGCCGCAGAGCTTCCACTTCCTCGCCGCCGGTCGCCCGCAACGCGGCAGCGAAATCCCGCGTGTCGATGGCGTTGTCCACCACCGTGATCCGGTGCGCCGCCACACCCGCCGCCCGCACGATGTCCGCGCTCCGTTCCGTGTACGCGAACCACCAGTCCACCCGTCCGATCAGCATCCGCTTCAGCCGCTCCTCCCAGCCGTCGCCGCATCCCTGCATGTTGCATCCGTGCCCCCAGAATCCGAGCCGGCTGCCCGGTGTGCGAACGCGCGCCAGGAGCAGGTAGTTCAGCAGCAGCCGGTTCGCCTGCTCGACGATGACCATGGCGGCGTCGCGCAGCAGCGGCGCGCACGGCTGCCACACCAGCTCGCGGCTCCCGACCCGCCAATACACGTTGCGGATGCGCCACGCCCAGGGCGCCTCCACCGTAACGGAGCGCGGCACCGTATCCGGATACTCCTGGCCATGGATCACCTGCAGCGCCAACCCGCTCCGGCATAGGCGTTCGGCCAGCGCCGCGAAGAATCCCACCCGGTAATGGGGCAGGATGCGCTGCACGATGACCACCCGCGGCATCCTTCCGGCGCGGCGCGCGTCCCTGACAGTTTTCAGTCCGTTCATATCCCGTTCACCCGCCCTGGAAAGGCCGCCTCAGAACACCCGCCAGCGCCCGCTTGTCGTCCGCCTCCAACCCCAACAGATGCAGCAGAACGGCATACGCGGCGAACGCAATCGCGCCGATGGCCGCCGCGGAGTCCAGCCAGGCCGTCTCCAGCAGGATTGCCAGCGCGCCCACCGCCAGGGCGGCGCAGAGCGGCTTGGCCAGGTTCATGTCGTAGGGATGGATGCCCATCAGCACGTAGACCTGCCACAGCCGGACCAAATTGATCACCGCCGACGCACCGAGCACCGCCAGCGCTGCGCCGGTGATCCCCAGGCGCGGCACCAGCGCGAGGTTCAGCGCCAGCAGGAGCCCGCCGTAGAGCAGTGCGCTCCACATCACCTGCCGCGTGTTGCCCGCCAGCATCAGCAGGTAGTTGGACGATCCCGTCGTCAGGTTCACGAACTGGGCGATGGCAAGCAGCCGCAGCGCGGTGGCGCCGCTCTTGAACTCCTCGCCGTAGATGCCGAGAATCGCCTCGGCCAGCAGCAGATACAGCGTCACCAGCGGCAAGGCGGTCATCGTCACCCAGCGATTCCCCAGGGCGTAGAGGGAGCGGATCTCCTCCCGGTTGCCCGCCTCGATCTTCTCGGACCAGAGCGGCGCCAACACCGACTCCACCGCCTGCATGACGATGCTCAGTATCGCGGCGGTCTGAAAGGCCGCCGCATACACCCCGACCACCGCCGGATCGACGTAGAGGCCCAGCAGCAGGACGTCCGCTTTCACCGCGATCAGGCTGACCGACAGCCCGACAACCAAAGGCCCCGCATGGGCCGCCAGCGCGCGCCACGGATACGGAACCGGCTGCGCCGACCGCAGCACACCCATCCGGCCGATGCCGATGCCCGCCAGCAACACGCTGAGCCAGAGCGCCGCCACGAATCCTGCGAGGGCCGACTCCAGCCCCCAGCCGGCCCAGATCAACACCGCCGTCAGCGCGAAGCGCGCGACCGGCTCCGCGAAATATTTGATGGAGACCCGCCAACGCAGGTCGTGCAGCGCCTGCAGGGCGCCGAGGAGCACCGCCGCGCAGCCGTAGGCCGGCACCGCCAGCGCGAACGCCTTCAGTACGGGCGCGAGTTCGTCCTTCCCGAAAAAACGCAGGGCCAGCGCCTCGCCGAACGCATACAGCAGCGCCGCCGCCAGACTGCCCGCCACCGCCACCGCCACCAGCGACGCCTTGATGAACGCGCCGCGCTGCTCCGGTTCCCTGGCCTTGAGCTGCGGCAGGTAACGCAGCACCGCGTTGTCCAGGGCCAGCACGGCCAGCACCGATACCGCCCCGAACACCGCCACCCCCACCGCGTAGAGGCCGAAGGCGTCCGCGCCCAGCCACCTGGCGATGAACACCCCGAACAGGTAGTTGAGCCCCAGGCCGAGGCACATGGCGAACAGCACCAGGGAGGCCCCGCCGGCGGTTCGGTGGATGTCGACGTGGCCGGTCGTCATCGTGGCACCGCCTCCCGGCCTCTTCCGTGCAGGCTGAAGGCGAACACCGCCGCGGCCCAGAACAACACGCTGTGATACACCGACGCGGTGTAGATAACGTCCTCGGCCAGGTTGGCGATCAGACAGAACACCAGCACGTAGAAGACGGCCGGCCAGCGGCGCTCCCTGTCGTTGGCCATGAAGCGCCACGCCGCGCCGATCACCACCATGAGGTACAGGGCGAGTCCGAGGACGCCCCCGTCCAGCAGCGCCTGCACGTAGCCGCTGTGCAGCGTCCGCCGCCCCACCTCGCGCTCGCCCAGCGTCGAACCCAAGCGCCGCCGCTCGGCAAGGCTGGTATTCTCCAGGCCCACCGACCCCATGGTGTAGCCGTATCCGAGCCAGCTACGGTGCCGGAACGCATCCAGCGCGTCCTCCCACAGTCCCACCCTGCCGGAGAGGTTCGCCAGCGATTCGATGCGGATACCGCGCTCCACCTCCCGGGTATCGAACCGCACCTCCAGCGCGTTGGCCGTCACGGCCGCCATGGCGCCGCCGATGGCCAGCGTCGCCAGCCACCGGCGGCCGCGTTTGTGGTAGACCCACACGGTGGCCACCAGCGCCACCGCCGCCGCGACCCAAAACGTGCGCGACATGGTCAGGGCAAGGCATGCCAGCGCCACGCCGCCCGCCGCCAGGGCCACGCCGCGGTGCAGCTTCCCGAACAGCGCGAGCCCCAGCAGCAGCCCGGACGCTGCGGCCATCATCCCCGGCTCCGTGAACAGGCCGCGGAAACGCGGCGCCTCGAACTCCGACGCGCTGTATGCGATGGCAGGAAAGCGCCACGCGGCGACCAGGCTCGCCGCCGCCACGGCGCCATAGAGCAGGGTCGATCCGGCCACGAGCGTCCTGGTGGCATCCGGGCTGCGCTGCCGCTCCGTCTCGAAACAGGCGATGAAGAACAGCACGACCGCCGTCAGCGACACCGTCTGCAACAGGCTGTAGAGCGGGCTGCGCGCCCCCATGGCGGAAAGGAACAATACGCCCAGATACGCCAGCACCGGCCAATAGCGGCCGAGCACGGCCAGCGAGAGGTGGTTGATGAGCCACCAGCCGCCCACCAGCAGACACAGCCCCTGACTGATGCCGCGCATCACGTAAGGGTCGTTCAGGTGCGAGGCGTCCTTTGCGACGAGGGCGATCATCAACACCGCAAGCACCGCACGCATATGGCGTCCTTTCCTTGATGCTGTCCCGCACGGGCGCCGGCTAGCGCGCCCGTGCCCTTTGGGCGAACACGCCCCTTCCCAATGCCTCGATCTGCTCGTCCGACAGCCGCACGTAGTGATAGAAAGCGATCCCGCCGCCCGGCCACCGTTCGCGCGCGAGCCGCACGTACTCTTCGATGGCCCCGCTCTCCCGCGCGATGAAGCTGTCGCCCACGCGGTCGTAGGTGGCGAGCAGCATGGTCATCTTGCGGGGATCATGGAGCAGTTCGCGCGCCCGGCTCGCCGCGCGCACGTCGACCTTCCGGCGATAGTCCATGTTGAACACCACGTCCACCCAACCGTTGTTGGCCCACTGGATGCTGTCCTGGCCCTGCAGCCGCAGGTCGTCCAGCAGCGGGTGCGCATCGACGCTGATCACCACTTCCGGACGCTTCTTGCGGACCTGCGCGGCGACCGTCCTGACGATGTCTCCCACCGCCGCGCCGTTCCATTGCGCGAGCGTTTTGAAGGCCGTGCCGCCCAGCTTTGCCAGCGCGATGTCCAATTCCAGGGAGCGGCCGTACTTCGCGTTGTAGTCCGCAGCGCAGCGCTGGTCCCGGCAGAAGCCCATGCTCCTGATGTAATCCAGGTTGATGCCGTCCACCGGGTAGCGCTCCACCATGTCCACCATGAGGTCCGTGATGAAGCGCCGGAAACCGGGGTTGTGCACGTCGAAAGCGTCCGCCGGGGTGCGCGGGCCGTAAAACTCCGGCAGCCGGTCGTCCTCGCGGCGCACCACCGTGAACCAGGGATGCACCTCGATGCCCCGCTCATGGGCGCGCTCCACCAGATACCGCAACGGATCTTCGCCGCGGGCGATGCGCGCCTGGATCGTCGCGTCCTCGGTGACCAGCGGCGAGGGATAGTACGTGCCCTTCCCGTGCCAGACGCAGGGCACGTAGACGTTGAAACCCGCCGCCTCGATGCGCGCCAGCACCGCGTCCGTGGCCTGCTCCGAATAGGCCCAGTGCATCGACTCGTCGAAGATGACGCGCCGCTCCGCAGGCGCCGCCGCAGCGCCGGGAACGGCGCCGGCGGCGACCGCGAGCAGCAGCGCCGCCACGGCCACCGGAATGCCGCCCCCGCCGCGCCGCGCCATGGTCAGTCCTTCCTCAGCACGTAATACACCGCCGCCGGCCGAAGCTTCTGCAGAAACGACGTGGGGTGATAGCGCCTGCTCCAGATGGGCAGCGCGCACAACGCCCGGTCGATCGCCACCGCCAGCGGCGAATTGAATACCGGCCCCTGCAGGAACGGCCGCAGCCTGCGCGTCAGCGGGAACATGCATTCCTGTTCCCGCACCACCGTGAACCCCGCGCGCTCCACCATGGCACGGAGGATCGGCTTGGGAATCCCCCGTTCGTGCCGGGTCAGCCCCGGCCGCGGCCGGCGCCAGTCGCCCATGGAGATGATCGGCTCCCGGATCAGGGCGTAGCCGCCGGTGCCCGCACAGCGAGAAAGCTCCCGCACCACGGCCGACACATTCGGAATGTGGTGCAGCACGCCAAGACACAGGATCAGGTCGAACGCCCCGTCGGCAAACGGCAGCCTGCCGCTCGGCTGCGGCTTCGTGTACGTCACCGGCACGCCGTTCATGTGGCGGACGCCGAAACCGCTTCCCGGCTCCACGATGGAGATGTGTCCGATCCGGTCGATGATCGGCAACATCTCGTCGCCAAAGGCGCTGCCGAAACCCAGGACGCTCGCAAACCTTCGCGCCGGCAGGTGACGGAAGCCGCAGGCCCGGTTCAAGGCGTGATAGCCGTAGCGATACTCCCCGCCGCCGGCCACGGATAACCGGAAATAAGCGCCCTCTTCCTCCTCGAACCAAGCCGCGATCCGGTCCGCCGCGAAGTCGTCGCCATACAGCTTCTCGCCGCGCAGACAGGCGGCCACGTCCGCGTCGTCCACGCCCGGGAACCGATGATCCGCAACGCCGCCGTCCAGGTCGCTCATGCCCTCTCCTCGCGCTGGTCCCGCTCCATCCGTGCGGAAGAAAACCGCCCTCACGGCGCGGCGTGCCGGGCGGTCCGGGCGGCGGGGACGCGCCCGTACGGCTTGGCCAGCGGCTCGCCGATGAAGACGCCCTGCCCGGGCATCGCCACGCTCTTCCAATAGGCCTCGATCACCGTTTCCCCTTGCAGATAGCGTTTCGTCAGGATGTCGACCCGCGGAAACTTCTGCGGGAAATTGCATGGCTCCAGCGCCGTGCCGTAACTCGCGGTGGCGCCCGCCTCCAGCCAGCGCAGGCTGCTCATCTGCACGCTGTCGGTCAACCGGCCGCCGCCGGAGGTGAGATGGTCGGCGACGGCCCCCGGCAGAAAGGTATTGGTGTGCAGTTGCGGCACCCGCGCCGCGCCGGTGAAATAGAAGAGCACGTCCTGCCGGTTTTCGATGTAATCCGCCTTGAGATGCACGAACCGGACCCTGTCATCCAGACGGCGGGTTACGTTCGCGAACGTGGCGGCGCGCACGTTGCGCGCGCGGTCGCCGGTATCGAGCAGATAGCCCGTGCCGGCCGGCTGCGTGTAGTCCGAGGCAACGCCGCGGTCGATGAGGCTTTTCACGGCGGCGAAGTCGAGCCCGGCCAGCATCATGGCGGGGCGCATGCGGTGATCCCGGGCCGGGGCGCGGCTGGCGGAGTCGAAGTAAGGACTCTGCGCCGTGGGAGCGCATCCGCTCGCGCAGAAATCCCGGTGGAATCCGAAGGCGAACGCGGCCGTGATCGCCATGCATTCGACGCGATAGGGAGAGGTCCAGGCCAGGGCGTAGGCCTGCACCCGCGCCGGCGTGCCCGCCGCGGCCATCGCCCGGACCTTCTCGAACACCGCGCGCGTCATGACGGTGCCGCCGGGCGCGAAGCGCACGTGGATCACGTTCGCGTCCGGTATGCCGCGCTTTTCCTGGTAATAGCGCCCGATCCGGACGCTGAGCGGATCGGCGTCGTTGACGATCACGCCCAGCTCCTCCGGCCCCAGGCCGGTCTCGTAGCGCTCGGCGCGGTACGCCGGGCCCCCGTCCGGCACGACGGGCAAACCCGCGGCGAGGGATGCCGGTGCGGGCAGGCACAGCCACAGCGCCAGTAGCGCGCCACGGCACGACGTCCTGAAAAACCATGCCGCCCGCCGCCGCGGTCCTGGTGCACTCGCCATCCATGCACTGCGCAACATCGCAGTCCTCCCGCTCCTCGCTCCATGCAGCGCCGCCGTCCGGCATCCCGCCGGAATGCATGGCTGTCGCCGCGCCAAGCCAGCGCTGGCCATACGCGGCCGGCACCAAGCCGCGCCGTACCGCTGCCGTGACGCCCCTACGGCTCACGGTGCCGGTGCGCGTGTCGAACTGCAGGTATATCTGGCTGAGGCGGCGCCCAAGGCCGGTCCGCCGATCATGTCATGGAAACCAAGGCAAGATACGCACCAGGCGCCAGGACGTTGATTTCTCGGTATGCGCCTTCGATCGGAGTGTTACATGTGTTTCATGGAGTAAACACTTCACCGCCGGCCGTCTGCGGGGCGCTTCTTCCGCGACAGCACGCGCCCTGCCGCCGTGCGCGTGGCCGTTGCGGCATCCGTCCGCGACCGCTGCCGGAAAACGACGCCTCCCCTGGTGAGCGGGGCCGATGCGGGCAGGCAGAACGGAAGCAGCCGCGCCAGCACCTCGAACCGGAACCGTTCGCCACGCACCGGCTCTCCGTCCAGGTTGAACTGGAGCCCGCGCGGCGCCCGCACCTCGAGCCGCGGCGTCCGGAAGGTGACGACTTGCTCGAAGCCCGAGTCCCGGCCCAGACGGAGCAGGTCGCGCGCCAAAGCGAGCAGCTTTTCCGTCCCCACCTCGGGAACGATCACCACATCCAGCAGCCCGTCGTCCAGGAGCGCCCCCGGGCAAACCTGGAAGCCGCCGCCCGCCTGGCGGCCGTTGCCCACCGACAGCGCCAGCGCCGGTCCCTGCCACCAGGTCCCGGGCGCCTCGACCTCCACCGGGCGCGCCGTGAGGTTCTTCACGCTGGCGAGCCCCTTCAGGAAATAGGCGAAGCCGCCGAGCATCTGCTTCGCCTCGGGCGAGGTCTCCGCCGTCACCTGGGCCCCGAAACCGCCGCTCGCGACGTTGATGAACAGCCGGTCGTCCATCCGGCCGACGTCGATCGCGACAGGCTCGTTTTCCAGCGCCAGCGCCAGCGCCCTGGCCGGCTCGTCCGGATCGATACCGCACATGGCGGCGAAATCGTTCGCCGTGCCGTAGGGCACCACCGCCACCGCGCAGTGCGGCAGGCAACCCGATTCCACCACCCCGTTCACCACCTCGTTGAGGGTGCCGTCGCCGCCCGCCGCCACCACGATATCGGCGCCCTGCCGCACGGCATCGCGCGCCATTGCCACGGCTTCGCCGGGCTCCAGCGGCAATGCCGCCGTCACCCGGTGGCCACGCGCGCGCAGTTGCAGCAGCGCCTCACGCATGGCGGGATCCGCGGCAGCCCGGTCGTTCAGCAGCACCGCGACTGAACGAAGCGCGCCTGGCGCGGTCGCGGGGTCATGGCGCGCCGTCGTCATGCGGAACACCGTCCGTTTCCAATAAAGCTTTTCTCATGACGCATCGGCCTAATATTCGCTCCCTGACATGACAATAAAAAAGCTCACTTAAAAAGTAGTGCCGCCGATATCCGTCCACAAGGAAAGGCCGAGCGCGCTCCCGGCAGCGCACCACGGCAGCGGCCGGGATTCCGCCGCGTCCTTGCCATCCTTCCCAGCTATATGATCATTACAACCGCACCGTAAGCCGGCGCGCTCATACAGGAACCCGCAGGGAGAAGGACATGGCCTATTTCCACAAACGTTATCATCCCCCTGGCACACCGCCGGGCACCCTCGCCCGACACGCGATTGCACGCCCCGTCCCGCTGCATGTCCGCCTGATCGAATACGGAGACGATCACCTGGAAGAACTGCACGACCTGCCCGTGGAACAGTACAAATCCTACCTCTCCAGCGCCACGCTGACCTGGATCCACGTGAGCGGGCACGTTGCGCCGGAAACCATGCAGCAACTGGGCACGGCGTTCGACCTGCATCCGCTTGCCATGGAAGACGTGCTGAACGCGGGCCAGCGGCCAAAAGTGGAAAGCTACGACGGCCAACTGTTCGTCATCGTCAGTCTCCCCATGATCCGCGGCGCCAAGATCGAGGTGGAACAGGTCAGCCTGTTTGCGGGCGTCAACTACGTGGTGAGCTTTTGCAGCGCAGCGGAAGATCCGTTCGCACCGGTGCGCCAGCGGCTGCGCAGCCGGGCCGGACACCCTGGCGCGGGCGCGGCGGATGATCTGCTCTACGCGCTGCTAGATGTGACTATCGACCAGGGCTTTCCCGTGCTGGAGCGCTTTGGCGAACAGGTCGAGGACCTGGAAATCGAACTGCTGCAATCCCCCGGCCCGGAGACCTTGCGCAAACTCCACGAGATCAAGCGCGAACTGCTGCTCCTGCGGCGCATGCTATGGCCGCAGCGGGAGATTCTGAACCAACTGGTGCGCGGCGATTATGAGCTGATTCGCGATGAAACGAAGGTGTATCTGCGCGACTGTTACGACCATACCATCCAGATCATGGATCTGCTGGAGACCTACCGCGACATGACCGCGAACATGCTGGACGTATACCTGTCCAGCCTCAGCAACCGCCTCAACGAAACCATGCGCGTACTCACACTGATCGCCACCCTGTTCATCCCGCCGACGTTCATCGCGGGCGTATACGGCATGAATTTCGCAAACCCCGACAACCCCTGGGCCATGCCGGAACTCCGCTGGTATTACGGATATCCCTTAGTCTGGTCGGTCATGCTCGCCATGGTGGTCGGCATGCTGATCTATTTCAGACGCAAGAAATGGCTATGAGCATGACGCATGGCATCAAAGCCCAGGGGCCGCGCTCGCGGCACGCGGCGCAGCCCCTGATGCGCCCTGTTCGACCTGCCCAACACCTGGGTCACGGTGCGGACGTGTCACCTTTACGGACGATCTCGATCAGCGCATTCAAGGCGTCGGTGGCAGTGAAAATGCCCAGAAGCCGGCCATCCTCGTCATTGACGAGGACGCTGCCGACCTTCTTTTCGGACATGAGGTACGCCACCTCGTCCAGAGGCGTGGAGGCGCTCACGGCCAAGGGATCAGTCGCCATGATGTCGGCGGCCCGCACCTGGAACTTCTCCGCGGCAGACAACCCCAGGACGAGGCGCACATCCCGGTCGCTGATCACCCCCACCACGGTATCGCCGCGGACGACGGGAAGGTGGCGGATGCCGTGCGTCTCCATCAGACGCCGCAGATCGTCGATCGTCATATCTTCGTTTGCGGTGATCGGGTCGGGGGTTGTGAACTCTTCCACCGGTACAGTTATCGACAGCATGACAGGTCTCCTATGATCGTCCGCAGGAAGTGGATGTGGTTTGATGTGATGTTGCACAGAATAGCCAACCGTCGTCAATACATCGTTAACGACAGCGCCATCCAGAACCGGAAGCCGGCAACGGAGCGACGAGGAAGTATCGCTTTTGGCTATCCGCGCTGATGGGCTTGTTGACACGCATCCTTACTCCATCCTCGGAGCAATGATGGTGCCGTCCATTAGAACCGCGACGTACAGGTCGCCTCCGTATAGAGGCATACCTTTGACATAGCCAATCAGGCTGATTACGTAATACCAACTGCCCTTTCGCCGGAACCCCAAGTCATTGATTTCGATCTGCCGCACGGCAACCTTGTCGAACTGGTGGTACTCCTTGGCAGCCCAGGCCTTTGCCGCGGCAATCGCCTCAGAAATAGAAAAAGGAGGCGGTTCAAGTTCCGGATCCCACTTGGGAGCCTTCGCAACCTGTTCATCGGGTAAGTACAAAACTACACGTGTGCCATCTTCCCGTGTACTGGAGCGTACTGGCATATCCATCGCGTAGGAAATCTGTGAGAGCAAAACCAATGCGAGAACGAACGCCCCGTTCACTATTTGCATATGCTTTCTCCTTATATCTGCCAACACAAAAGCTCAACTGCAGCGTAGCCATCGGCCGTAGCGCCAGGTTAAGAACTTACCGGGATGATGACACGGCACTTCGGGAAAGCGCTGCATCCCCAAAACTCTTGGCCAATATTGGCTCCGGCCTTTGCCTATCTTCGCACCATTGGAGCCGAGCATCTAGGGCACACGGGAACATCCGACTCCGCGGCGAATGGCCGAAAAGTCTCTACTGGCTTCGCCTCCACAAGCTCCGGCTTAACTTGCGCTGACAGCACTTCCGGCACTGCACTATCCTGGACTGGAAACTCGGGCGCAGGCTCTTCACGTATACCAAGCGCAGAAAGCACAAGAGCTCGCAGCTCAGGTATTGAATAAGCCCGCTGTGCCGGAACCTGAATGAGCGGAAGAGATATCGCCTGGCAGAGGTCAACAAGGAAGGCATCGCGCTCCTGGCGCTTGGGTTGCAGATGGGACTTGTCATTAAGCTCGACTGCCGCAACAACCGAAAGATCGCCCTTTGAGCAAAGAACGAAATCAAAGTGCTTCGCGCTGATGCGATTGAAAGCGCGCTACCAATCGGCACGATCGAGCATTGGATTGACGCTGACGATATCCGCCACGCGGACTTTGCCAAAGATCCGATATTCGCGACCGACCGCCTGTTCAAGCACCCAAGAAAGAACGCTCCGCAGCAGTGAACAGCGCCTTATTCTTATGGTACGGATAACTCCCCTTGCGGTCCTGCAACAATCGCCCTGCGGCCAGGACCATCAAGACGCCAATCGCAGCCATGAGCACGACGAACCAATCCATCTCTTCCCCCCTCCATCTTCCGAAATAGCTCAGCCGAGATGGCATGCTAGTGCTGACGGGGCGAGAGCGCCTGGTCGTGCCGGTTTTGTCTTTTCTCCCGCGCTATATCTACGATCTTCCTGAGTTCGAGAGCAACCTCTTCGGGTTGAGTCTCCGCTGCCTTCTCGCAAAACTCGAACACGCGGTCATGCTGGATGGCGTTGGAAGTAAGCGACCATCGTGCCGCACCGCCCACAAGGAGCTTGATCAAATCGCCCTTCACCTCAAACCATGGCAACGCGGCCATTATTCTTTCAACGGGCTCCCTCCTTCCTGTCGCCATGAAGTTTCCCCACAGCGCGTCAAGGACCCATGGCCCTTGCTCAAGAGGAATCTTCGTGACCGGTATCGGGGTCCCCGTCCGTAGAAATGAAAACCCGTAGTTCAACCGCGGATGTCTATCCAACATGGCGTACGTCAGCGCCCGCGACTCCGGCAGATCGGCATACCAAAGCCCTAGCACCACCACCCCGAGGTGCTCCTCCTTCAGAGAGCCAAGCCTATCCACCCACCCCTTCACAAGGGCCGGATTATCCTTAAAGACGCCCGCGATGAATCCGAAAATCGGAGCACTTGAACTGTCTTTGTCCAATACTCCGGTCCGGCTCATGTACTCAATAGCTTCAGGAAACCCGGAGACGTCGGGCGCCTGATAATAGAACGTCATCCATTTCGCAACATCCTCTTGCGACTTGAAACCTGCCACCGCAGGCAATGCGAATACCGTAAACAACACTCCAAAGATCAGTCTGCGCACCATTCTTCCCTTTGTAGAAACAACTCAGAAGCCGATTCGAGCAACGGCGGTATCCGCGATCATTACAATAAATTCGCACTGCTTGATGGCGCTGAATCAGGCGTCCTGTCAGATCGCGACAACTTCCGATAAAAGACGCAGCTTACAAAGCCGACCAGAAAGTAAAGCACCCAATCGGCCAGCGCTGATACCCAAAAAGCCGAATACGAGATGCCGTTCTTAAGCGATTCCCATCGCGTGATTGATCTGGACCGCTGCACCAGGTATTTCTGGGCTTCCTCGTAGTTCATGGAATTCGCCTTCGCCCAATCGACCTCCGCAATATATATGCGTCCCCCGCTGGAGAGAAACGACATGACAACGACGAGAAGAAAAGCGGCCAAGCCGCTTGCCAACGCTGCCCTCGCATATTCCATATCCACTCTCCTTGGCAATCTAATGCGGAAATGAGCAAACTGCACAACTTTTCGTCACTGCCTCCTTGTTCTTCCCCTTTGCGCCAGCAAAACGGCGTCACTGCCGCCAGCGTTTCGTTTCACACGGTTCGGATTTGCAGTTTGCGTAAGGTGTGCTTCGCCCACTGAAAAACGCCTCGCCAATCGGCGCATGGTGAGCGGTGCTCGGAAAGCTTGTCACGCGACCGAAAGAGGCGATACACAAGGATTTTTCAATAGCTTGCTAGGCGACTCGCACTATAAAACGGCATACCATCCAGCGCAATGCTGATCGCCATCACGCCCTGACAAGGCTTGCCGAATATTTCAGCGGATGGTTTCAACACAGCTTACTTCTGCCCAATGACCGACCTGCATCGATCCCTGAAACGTCGCGGCCGTTGGGCCGATTGCGCGCCCGAATGTGGAAAGGCCAACGGCTTCATGCGCCCCTCACAGCCGAGACACACACCGCAGCGGGCATGAGAAAGTGGCATCCCGGTACATCAACCGGGCACTATGACTGTAAAGTAATTTGGCAAGCCGCCCTGCGGCATCATCCCGCGCATTGTCGGAACGGCGAGCGGTCGGCACATGCCTCGGTTCCACCGGACAGACGCAGGCCCGTCGGCAGCGACAACCGTTGCCGCATTCGAATCGGACAGCCGGAAAAGAAATCGAGGCCGGGGCGTTTGGCTACACTTGATGCAGCAGCGAGAACCCTTGACGAAAAACACCAACCATGACCGATCCTGACATGACCTCTTCCCAGGAGGCGCACCCAATGCGTCCCTGCCGTGTAGGGCTGTTCGTCACCTGCCTGGTGGACCTGCTGCGCCCCAACGTGGGCTTTGCCGCCGTCAAGCTGCTGGAGGATGCGGGCTGCCGGGTGGAAGTGCCCGTCCAGACCTGCTGCGGCCAGCCCGCCTACAACAGCGGCGACCTGGAGACGGCGCGCGCCCTCGCGCGCCAGGTGATCGAGTCCTTCGCCGGTTACGACCATGTCGCGGTGCCGTCCGGCTCCTGCGCCGGCATGATCAAGGTGCACTACCCGCGCCTGTTCGAAGGCGATGCCGCCTGGGAAGGCCGGGCGCGGCAGCTTGCGGAACGTACCCACGAACTGACCAGCCTGCTCACGGACGTGCTGCAGGTGCGGCGGGTCGATGCGCGCTTCGACCACACCGTGACCTACCACGATTCCTGTTCCTGCCTGCGCGAGGTGGGCGTGCGCGAACAGCCGCGGCGCCTGCTCGCCACCGTGCAGGGCCTGAAGCTGTCGGAGATGAAGGAGACGGAAGTCTGCTGCGGCTTCGGCGGGACCTTTTCCGTCAAATACCCCGAGATCTCCGCGCGCATGGTGGATGACAAGACGGCCAACATCCACGCCAGCGGCGCCTCCGTCGTGGTGGCGGGCGATCTCGGCTGCCTGCTCAACATCGCCGGGCGCCTGAGCCGCACCGGGAGCGCGGTCAAGGCCTACCACGTGGCGGAGGTGCTGGCGGGCATGGCGAACGTGCCGGCCATCGGCGAGGGAGAGCAAGCGTGAAACCGACCACCCGCGCCTTCAAGGCGCAATCCGCCGTCGCCCTGCGCAACGCGCAACTGCAGGACGCCCTCGGCCGGGCCAAGAGCCGCTTCATCGACAAGCGCGCCCACGCGCTGGAAGAGCTGCCGGAATTCGACGCCCTGCGCGCGCAGGCGAAGAAGACCAAGGATCACACCCTCAATCACCTGGACTACTACCTGGAGCGGTTCGAGTCCCAAGTCGTCGCCAACGGCGGCCGGGTGCACTGGACGCGCACCCCCGAGGAGGCGCGCCGCGCCGTCATCGACATCTGCCGGCAGGCGGACGGGCGCCGGGTCATCAAGGGCAAGTCCATGATCGGCGAAGAGATCGCCCTGAACGAGGAACTCGCCGCGCAAGGCATGGAAGTGGTGGAGACCGACCTGGGCGAGTACATCATCCAGCTTGCCGAGGAGCCGCCCAGCCACATCATCGCGCCC
>JBAYZB010000051.1:0-17947 GCA_041672765.1 Gammaproteobacteria bacterium
GTAGGCCAGGATGAGCACGCCCGCGAGGAGGTTGGAGAGCATGTCCTTCAGGGCGAAACCGAGCGCGAAGCCGGTGAGGCCGAGTCCCGCCACCATGGCCGCCACGTTCACGCCCAGTGTGCCCAGTGCCGTGATGGCGCCCACCGCGATCAATGTGACCTTGAGTGACTGGGCGAGGAGCCGGATGATGTCCTGCTTTTCCGGGTCGGTTCTGTCGCCCGCGCGCCAGAGCAGTGATCTGGCGATATTACCCGCAATCCAGAAAGCCAGCAGAATGAGTAACCCTACCCCGAGCTTCGGGGCGATCGCTACGATTTGAGCGGCGAGTTGTTCGACGAGCGGTTCCATGTGCGAATCGGTACGGGGTTCGAGTGGAGGAAAGTCTCAAAGGAAATCCATCGTTGGCAGGATATGCCCGTGCACGGCCGGCGTCCAGGGTGCGCGGGTCAGGCAGGCAGCCAGGCCCGTCCGCCGTCGGGGCGCGCTGCCGGCACGACGGGATGACCGTAGAGCCTGCTGAGATGGTCCTGTTGCAGTATTTCCGCGGCCGGGCCGCCCAGCGTCGTGCCGTCGTCGAACAACAGCAGCAGGTGATCGCAATAGCGGGCCGCGAGATTCACGTCGTGCAGCACCATCAGCAGCGCCTTGCCGCCATTGCGCGCACGGTCCGTCAACAGGTCCAGCAGGGTGATCTGGTGGCGCAGGTCCAGATGGTTGGTGGGTTCGTCGAGCAGGTACAGGCTGGGGTCCTGGACCAGCAGGGTGGCGATGGCCAGCCGCCGCCGCTCGCCGCCGGACAGGGTGTTCACGAGCCGGGTCTCCAGGTCCGCGAGTTCCACCGCCCGCAGGGCCCGCCGCGCGGCTTCCAGATCCTCGGGGCCTTCCCACTGCCAGAGGCCGAGGTGCGGGTGGCGGCCGATCAGCGCCGTCTCCAATACGGTGGCCGGAAAGGAATCGACGCTGTCCTGCAGCAGCAGGCCCACCGCCCTGGCCACGGCCCGGCGGGAGAGGCTGCGGAGGTCCCGGCCGCTGAGCATGATGCGCCCCGCGGCTGGCGCCCGCAGGCCCGCCAGGGTGTGGAGCAGGGTGGTCTTGCCCGCACCGTTGCGCCCCAGAATGCCCCAGCACTGGTGCGGTTCGACGCGCAGGTTCAGGCCGCGGCAGATCTCTTTGCCGCCGATGCCGGCCGTCAGGTCTTGGACCGCGAGCAGAGGCGCTGGCGGATCTTCCTGGGAGGGAGCGGGTTGTAGCGTGGCGATCATGTTTTTCGATGCAACAGGTACAGGAACGCCGGTACGCCGACCAGGGCCGTGACCACCCCTACCGGGAGTTGTTGCGGGGCGAAGAGGGTGCGGGCGGCCGTGTCCGCCAGGACCAGTAGCGCGCCGCCGAGCAGGGCGGAGGCGGGGAGTAGCAGGCGGTGGTCATGTCCGCCGAGCAGGCGCAGCGCGTGGGGCACGATCAGGCCCACGAAGGCGACGGTGCCCGCCAGGGTGACGGCCGTGGCGGTCAGGAGCGAGGCGAGGACATAGACGGCCAGGCGCAGCCGCTCCACCGGAACGCCGAGGGCGCCCGCCTGCAGTTCGCCCCGGGCGAGCACGTTCAGGCTGCGCGCGAGGGGCAGGCTCGCCAGAAGTCCCAGCGTCAGCACGATGAGCCCCGGCCAGGGCACGCCGATGTGGCTGAGGTCGCCCATGAGCCAGAACAGCATCCCGCGCAGGCTGCGCTCGGGGCTGATGGTCAGGATGAAGCTGATGAGCGCGCCCCAGCCGGCGGCGATCACGATGCCGGTCAGCAGCAGGCGCAGCGGGCTCCAGCTTCCGCGTCCGCGGGCGATGCCGAACACCAGCAGCATGGAGCCGAGGGCGCCGAGAAAAGCTCCGCCCATGACCCAGCCGTCCCCCAGGCCGAGCAGCATGACGCCCAGCGCCGCCACCGCCGCCCCGCCAGAGATTCCCAGAATGTAAGGGTCCGCCAGCGGATTGTGCAGCAGCACCTGCATGAGCGCCCCGGCCACGGCCAGCATGCCGCCCACGGCGAACGCCCCGACGGCGCGGGGCAGGCGCAATTCCATGATCAGGGTGCGGGAAGTGCCGGTTTCCGCGCCGGTAAGGACGGCCCAAAGCTCCGGGAGGCTCATGCCGATACTGCCCGTGGCCAGCGCCAGCGCCAGGCTCACGGCGGCGAGCAGCATGAGGCTGATCAGCAGGGGGCGGGCGTGATCCAGCACGGTTTTTGCACCTCGGCCCGGTTTCGCAAAGGCCGGACCGCTGTCGGCGTGGGAACGGCGACCATGTGTCGATCAGCCCGTTTGGTCAAGTACTTGTAATGCCTTGGCTGCATGTCCGTTGCACCGGTAAGGCAGGCCGCACCGTTATTCCAGGCCCTGCTCACGCAGACTGATGATCGGCCAGCCGGCCTTCTTCGCATGGAGGGCCAGGGTCTTGTCCGGATCCACCGCCACAGGGTTCGACACCATCTCCAGCAGGGGCAGGTCGTTGTGGGAGTCGCTGTAGAACCAGCTACCCTCCAAGGTTTTCCCATGCTGCCCGAGCCACTGCCGCAGCCGCACCACCTTGCCCTCGCGAAAACAGGGGGTTCCGCTCACGCCGCCGGTGTAACGGCCGTTCTCCATCTCGGGCTCGGTGGCGAGCAGGTGTTCCACGCCCAGCGCCTCGGCGATCGGCCCCGTGATGAAGCGGTTGGTGGCCGTGATGATGACCAGGGTGTGGCCCTTGGCGCGGTGCTCCTGCAGGAGCGCCCGGGCGGCGGGCAGGATGATGGGCTCGATCATCTGGGCAAGGTACTGCTCGCGCCAGCGGTGCAAGGTGTCGACGTCGTGCTCGGCCAGGGGGCGCAACTGAAAGCGCAGGAATTCGTAGATGTCCAGGGTGCCGGCGAGATATTCCTTGTAAAACCGCAGGTTTTCGCGCTCGTAGCTCACTCCGTCGACGATGCCCTGTTCCACCAGGAAACGGCCCCACAGATAGTCGCTGTCGCCGCCGAGCAGCGTGTTGTCGAGATCGAATAAGGCCAGGCTCAAGAAAAAACTCTCCACTCTTCAACAAAGGTGCCAAGGATAGTGGCTGGGGGAGGAAAAGTGAAATGCGGGCGCCAATAACCTGCGACGAAAATGTGCCAATCGCGCTAATCTTTTTATACAGCCGTCTATTTGCCGATAGGCGTCTCTTTGTGAAACAATTGATCGAAAGAACACTCAGGTGGATACGTGCGTGATCGACGCGGATGGATACAGACCGAATGTCGGTATCATTCTGAGCAACGACGAGGGTCGTTTGCTCTGGGCGCGTCGTATCGGCCAGGACGCCTGGCAGTTTCCGCAGGGCGGAATCCGCGCGCAGGAAACTCCTGAAGAGGCCCTGTTCCGGGAGTTGGGCGAGGAAATCGGCCTGAGCGCCGAACACGTCGAGATCCTCGCCTGCACCAAGAAGTGGCTGCGCTATCAGCTCCCGGAGCGCTACATCCGCCGTAACGCCCATCCCGTCTGTATCGGGCAGAAGCAGATCTGGTTTATGCTGCGCATGCTCGGGGACGACGAGGATGTGCGGCTCGACTGTTCCGACAAGCCCGAATTCGACCGCTGGCGCTGGGTGGACTACTGGTATCCATTGCGCAAGGTCGTGCCCTTCAAACGCAACGTCTACCAGCGCGCCCTGCACGAGTTCGCTCCTTTCGTTGTCCCGGGAAGCACGCCGCCGGCTGAATATTGCAAGCTGCAGCGGTGCCGCAGGAGGTAAGCATTATTTGTTGCCTCAACCGCCTGCGGACGGCCGTCTCGTCACAGGACCCGGTCCTGCCCCATCCCGTGCGTTTCATCCATAAGGTTGTCTGAGATGCTGGAGACACTGCACCGCATCGTACAAGAGGTTAATGCTGCACGGGATTTGCAACAGGCCCTCAGCATCATCGTCAAGCGCGTCAAGCAGGCCATGTCGGTGGATGTCTGTTCCGTGTATCTCACGGATTTCAAACGCCAGCGCCACGTGCTGATGGCCACCGACGGCCTGAATCCCGCCGCGGTGGGCAAGGTCTCCCTGCGGGTGTCGGAAGGTCTGATCAGCGTCGTGAGCGAACGTGCCGAGCCCGTGAACCTGGATGACGCACCGAGTCACCCGCGCTACCGGTTCGTGGCGGAAACAGGGGAGGAGCGTTATCACGCCTTCCTCGGCGTGCCGATCATCCAGCACCGCAAGATCCTCGGAGTACTGGTCGTTCGCCAGTATGAAAGGCGCAAGTTCGACGAAAATGAAGTCGCATTCCTGGTGACGCTGGCGGCGCAGCTGGCCGGTGCCATCACCCATGCCGAGATCGGCGGCGGGTTCGAGAGATTGCTCAAGGGACAGGCGCAAAGGGTGCATGCCTTCGATGGGTTGCCGGGGGCGCCGGGCATTGCCTTGGGGACGGGTGTGGTGGTGTATTCCCCGGCGGACCTGGATGCCACTCCGGACCGTGCAGCGACCGATCCCGCCGCCGAAGAGGCGGCGTTTCGGGCGGCCGTTGCCGCCGTGCAACAGGACATGAAGGAACTGGAGATGCGTATGGGCGGCGCGCTGCAGGCCGAGGAGCGCGCCCTGTTCGACGCTTACGTCATGATGCTGAGTAGCGAGAGCCTGCTGGACGGCACCGTCGAGCGCATCAGGGCGGGCAACTGGGCTCCGGGTGCCCTGCGCGAGACCATCGCCGAGCACGCTCGGGTTTTTGACGAGATGGAGGACCCGTATCTGCGGGAACGGGGCGGCGACATCCGGGACCTGGGGCGGCGTATCCTGCTCCGCCTGCAGGCGCAGGACGGCAGGCCCCCCCAATATCCTGCGGATACCATTCTGGTGGGCGACGAAGTCAGTGCCGCGCAACTGGTGGAGGTGCCGTCGGAGTGTCTGAAGGGCATCGTATCCGCCCGCGGTTCCGGTTCCTCGCACGTGGCGATCCTGGCCCGCGCCCTGGGGGTGCCGGCGGTCATGGGCGTGCGCGATCTGCCCGTCGGCCGGCTCGATGGCCAGGAATTGATTGTCGACGGATACCAGGGGCGTTTGTATGTAAAGCCGCCGGAAGCCCTGCGTGCCGAGTTCGAGCGCATCGCGAAAGAGGAGGCGGATCTGACCGCCGATCTGAACGAACTACACGCCCTGCCCTCGGAAACGCTCGACGGGGTCAAGGTCCCGTTGTACGTGAACACGGGATTGCTGGCGGAAATCGGGCCGTCGCTCGCCAGCGGCGCCGATGGGGTAGGGTTATACCGCACGGAAATGCCCTTCATGATCCGTGACCGTTTCCCGGGCGAGGAGGAGCAGCGACAGATTTATCGGCAGATCCTGGAGGCCTTCGCGCCGCGCCCCGTCACCCTGCGCACCCTCGATGTCGGCGGCGACAAGATGCTGCCCTATTTTCCGGTCCAGGAGGACAATCCGTTTCTGGGCTGGCGCGGAATCCGCATTACCCTGGACCATCCCGAGATCTTCCTCACCCAGTTGCGCGCCATGCTGCGTGCCAGCGTCGGGCTCGACAACCTGCAACTGCTGCTGCCCATGATCAGCAGCGTGAGCGAGGTGGAGGAATCGCTGAAGCTCATCGACCGGGCCTATCATGAATTGGTGGAGGAGGGCGAGAAGATCGAGCAGCCGCGGGTCGGGGTCATGATCGAGGTGCCGTCCGCCGTCTATCTCGCCGGCGCCTTTGCGCGTCGCGTGGATTTTCTGTCCATCGGCACCAATGACCTGACTCAGTACATCCTCGCCGTGGACCGCAACAACGATCGGGTGGCCACCCTGTATGACGGGCTGCATCCGGCCGTGCTGCGGGCGATCATGCAGGTGGTGGAGGGTGCCCACTGGCACGGCAAGCCGGTGAGTGTCTGTGGTGAGATGGCGGGTGATCCCGCCGCGGCGATCCTGCTGTTGGGGATGGGTATCGACAGCCTCAGCATGAGCGTGTCGAGCCTGTCTCGGGTAAAATGGGCGATTCGCAGCTTCACCCGCGCCCAGGCCCGCGCCCTGCTGGAGGAGGTGCTGCGCCTGGATGATGCGGCGGCGATCCGCGAGCGCCTGCGTGCGGCCCTGGAGCAGGCGGGATTGGGTGGCCTGATCCGGGGCGGGAAGTAGTCCGCGGCTTCCATCGAGACGGCCGGCGGGACGCGGCTGGCTGACGTTTCCGCCGGCATCCGCGATCTTTGGCGAAGTTTCCGGATTGACCGATCCGGGAGGCTCTCGAACACAGCCGGATTGGTATCCGGGTAACCGAAGGACTTCCGTGAACCCGTCATGAACCCTGTCAAGGAGCTTGCCTGATGCCCGGCCGGCGGATGCTGCGCTCGCTCAGGCACCGCAATTACCGTTTGTATTACTTTGGGCAACTGGTGTCGTTGCACGGACGCTGGATGCAGACCATTGCCCAGTCCTGGCTGGTGTATCGCATGACCCAGTCCAGCCTCATGCTGGGCTTCGTCTCCTTCGTCACGCTGCTGCCAATGCTGCTGTTCGGCCTGATCGGCGGCGTGGTGGCGGACCGTCTTCCGCGCCGCAAGCTGCTCATCGCCGCCCACGCGCTGGCCATGTTGCAGGCCATGGTGCTCGGGGTGCTGACCCTGGGGGGATGGATTCAGGTCTGGCAGATTCTCGTGCTGGCCTTTTGCCTGGGTCTGGTGCAGGCCTTCGAGATGCCTGCCCGGCACTCCTTCGTCCCGGAGATGGTGCCGCGGGAGGATCTGGCCAATGCCATCGCCCTCAATTCCAGCGTCTTCAATATCGCCCGCTTCCTGGGGCCGGCGTTGGCGGGGTGGCTCGTGGCCCTGGTGGGCGAGGGGCTGGTTTTCCTCCTGAACGGCGTGAGTATCCTGGCGGTGATCGGCGGCTTGTCGCTGATGCGGCTGCCCGCCGTGGCGCGGCCGCCCATCCGCGGTTCCACGGCAAGTCATCTGTGGGAGGGGCTGCGCTATGCGTGGCAGCACAAAGTGATCCGGGCCACGATGATGATGGTCGGTCTGTTCAGCCTGGCGGGCGGGTCTTATGTGGTGCTCCTGCCGGTCTTTGCCAAGGAGGTGTACGGGGGCGGTCCGGAAACGCTCGGCATGCTGTATGGGGCGGTCGGCGCCGGGGCCCTGCTCGGCGCCCTGCGTTTGGCGCATCGGGCGGGCTCCACGAACACGTTGCGGGGGGTCGGGCCGGCTGGGCTGGGGGTGGGCATGGCCCTCGTGGTGTTGGCCGCTGCTGCCTGGTTCTGGCTGGCCTTGTCTGTTCTGGCGGTGACCGGTTTTGCGCTGACGACTCTGGTGGCCTCCAGCAATACCTCCATCCAGATGCGGGTGCCCGACGCCCTGCGCGGTCGGGTGATGGCCCTGTTCTCGGTGGTTTTTCTGGGGCTTGCGCCCATCGGCAGTCTGGCCGCGGGCGGCATGGCGCATGTCCTTGGCGCTCCCGCCGCCGTCGGGCTGCTCGGGGTCGTGTGTTTGGCGGGGGCGGGCGCGTTCATGCTGATCGCGTCGCAAAGAGTTGCCGACGAGCACTCAAAACCATCGGACGCCGTGGAATACGAGGTGCAGAACCCGAATCACTGATGCGCCGGGTGGGGCGGGGTGCGTCAGTAGCCCGCAGAGTGCAGTTCGACACCGGCCAAGCGGTGTTCCAGGCGCTTGATCCCGGTCGTGATCGAACCGTCCCGGTGCAGCACCAGCCAACGATAGCCGGGGGGCTGGTCGTCGAGCGCGAAGTCGTCGGACCCGGGCCGGAACTGGAAACAGGTGGAGGGCGCGCTCAGCACCCACACGCCGTTGCGCTGGAGGCCGGTCTCCTGATGCACATGGCCGCAGAGGACCGCTCGCACCTGTGGGTGGCGGTCCACCACGGCGAAAAAATCCGCGGCATTGTTCAGCCCTAGCTGGTCGATCCAGCGGCTGCCCACCGGGACCGGCGGGTGGTGCAGGCAGAGCAGCGCATGCCGCTCCGGATGCCGTGCCAACTGTTGGTCGAGCATCGCCAGTTCGGTCTGGCCGAGATAGCCCTCGACGTGGTTCGGAACCACCGAGTTCAGGAGAATGATCTGCCAGTGGCCGCAGAGCAGGACGGAGCCCGTATGAACGTTCGCTCCCTGCAGGATCGCATCCAGGGCAGCCGGATCGTCATGGTTGCCCGGCAGCCGGTAGACAGGGGTATCCAGGGCGGTGAGGTGCGCCCGCAGGCGCTGGTACGTCTCATGTGTGCCATCCTGGGCCAGATCGCCGGTCAGCAGGATCAGATCCGCTGGCCAGTGGGCGGCCTGCGCCTCGCGCAACACCTCCTGTAACGACCGTTCCGTATTGATGCCGAGGAATGCCTGAGCCGGGTTGGCAAAGAGATGGGTGTCCGAGAGCTGGAGCACCTTGATCGAATCGGCCGGCGCGTCGTTGAATCCGGGTGTGGCGTGTTCTGTCACTAGGACTCCCGTGGAAACGGCACCGGGCGGCCGTTTCCGGCGCGCCCGGTGCCCTCTCGCCTATAGTTAACGTTGATGATTGCATCCGCTCCCGGGCGAATCAACCACACCGGGTTTCCAGTATCCCAGGGAAGGCCTTCGTGTCCAACACGACATTTTTCCTGCCGCCCCGGCTGTACGACTACCTGCTGTCCGTGTCGCTGCGGGAGCCGGAGGTATTGCGGCGCCTGCGCGCCGAGACCGCCCGCGATCCCAAGGCGCACATGCAGATCGCGCCGGAGCAGGGGCAGTTCCTGGCGTTCCTGATACGGCTGATGGGCGCCAGGCGAGTCATCGAGGTGGGGGTTTATACCGGTTACAGTTCCCTCTGGATGGCCTTGGCCCTGCCCGAGGACGGAAGGCTCGTGGCCTGCGACATCAATGAACGATGGACGTCCGTGGCGCGGCGTTACTGGGCGGAGGCCGGGGTATCCGAAAAGGTGGAACTGCAGCTTGCCCCGGCGTTGGAGACCCTGGACGGACTGTTGGCGGAGGGACAGGCCGGAACCTTCGATTTCGTTTTCGTCGATGCCGACAAGGAGCCTTGTCTGGACTATTACGAAAGGGCGCTGTGCCTGCTGCGCCGCGGCGGAGTGGTGGCCTTCGACAATGTCCTCTGGTCCGGCAGCGTCGCGGACCCGTCAGTGAAGGACCGGGCTACCGCGGCGATTCGTGCCCTCAACGACAAGCTGCGCCATGACCCCCGCATTGCGCCGAGTCTCGTGCCCATCGGGGACGGGTTGACGCTCGCGATGAAGCTGTAGCCGCCGGTTCCTGGAAAACGGTCAACGCAAAGGCGCGAAGGCGCAAAGTTTTTTGAGAATCACGTTGGCTTGAGCAGGTTGCCGTACGGACCGGGGGCGTGCCTGAGCCGGAAATCCAACCCGTGCAGAACAAGCCTTTCTTTGTCTTTGCGCCCTTGGCGCCCTTTGCGCCTTGGCGTTCAGGTTTCCCCGCCCGATGCGGGTCCTACAGGGTCTTGATGAACACCTTGGATTTGCGCTGGTAGTTGTACATGGCGCGGCGCTTGACCGGCAGGTCCTCAATGGCCCCGGGCTGGAAGCCGCGCTCGCGGAACCAGTGGGCGGTGCGGGTCGTCAGCACGAACAGGCGCCGCACGTGCTGAGCGCGTGCCTTGTTCTCCACGTACTGCAGCAGGCCATCGGCGCGGCCCTGTCCGCGGTAATCCGGGTGGATCGCAACACAGGCCAGCTCCGCCAGCCCTTCCTCCGGGAAGGGGTACAGCGCGGCGCAGCCGATGATCATGCCGTCGCGTTCCACCACCGTGAAGCGGTCGATCTCCATCTCCAGCAGTTCGCGCGAGCGGCGCACCAGGATGCCTTCGGCCTCCAGCGGCGCGATCAGCTCCAGGATGCCGCCCACGTCGTCGATGGTGGCCTGGCGGGTGCCTTCGTACATCTCGGCGGTGACCAGCGTGCCGATGCCGTCGCGGGTGAACAGCTCCAGCAGCAGTCCGCCGTCCACCTGCCGGTCGATCAGATGTCCGCGGCGTACGCCGAGGCGGCAGGCGTGCACGACGCTGGCGAGGGGGCGCGCGATATGGTCCGGGAGGGACTGCCTGTCATGGAGCAGTTGCTCGGCGGCGCGGGGCGTCATCTGCTGGATCAGGCGCCCGGCGCTGTCCGGCACGCCGGGGCCTTCGACCAGACAGAGCAGCTTGTCCGCCCGCAACGCCGCCGCTGCGGCGGCGGCCACGTCTTCGGCACTGATGTTGAAGACCTCGCCCGTGGGCGAGTAGCCGAGGGGCGAGAGCAGCACGATGGCCCCGTTGTCCAGACGACTCCGGATGGCGTCCACGTCGATGCGGCGCACCTCCCCCGTGTGGCAGTAATCCACGCCGTCGCGCACGCCCAGGGGACGGGCGGTCACGAAGTTGCCCGAGGCGACCCGGATGCGTGCGCCGGCCATGGGCGAGTTGGCCAGCCCCATGGACAGCAGCGCCTCGGTCTCGACGCGCACGGTGCCCACCGCCTCCTTCACGCAGGCCAGCGCGACATCGTCGGTGACCCGCAGGCCGTTCACGTAGGTGATCTCGGCGTCGCGCTCGCGCAGGCGCTGCTCGATCTGCGGCCGCGCGCCGTGCACCAGCACCAGCCGCACGCCGAGGCTGTTGAGCAGGGCGATGTCGTGGATGAGATGGGCGAAGCGCGGGTCGGCCACCGCCTCGCCCCCGAACAGGATGACGAAGGTGCGGCCGCGGTGGGCGTTGATATAGGGCGCGGCGTTGCGGAACCAGTCGACGAACCGCTGGCTGTTCTTTCCGTCGGGCAGCGGCCTTTCGCGCGGCAGTAGCGTATCCGGGGCAAGCTCTTGGTTGCTCACAAGGGTCACCATGTTCCTGAGCTGGACAATGGCACTATTGTGCGGTCAGCGCGCCGTTTCCGGAAGCGGGATGTCGATTGCGCCCGGCCCGGCGGCGCTGCGGGCGGTTCACGTCCCGCCGGCCGGCGTGATGCAGAAGTGCTCGATGAGACGGGTCAGCAGCTCGACGGTGGGCTGGATGCGATCCAGGGCCAGATACTCGTCCGGCTGGTGCGCCTGGGCGATATCGCCGGGGCCGAGGACGACGGTCTCCATGCCGAGCTGCTGCAGGTAGGGGGCCTCGGTGCCGAAGGCGACCGCCGCCGCAGCATGGCCGGTGAGGCGCTCGGCGGCCCGCACGATCGCGGAGGCGGCATCTGTCTCGAACGGCGGCACGCCGCCAAACAGCGGTTCGAGATCGAGCACGAGTCCGCTTCCCGCCAGCAGCCGCTCCAGGCGCCGGCGCATCTCCGCGCGCAGCTCGTCCAGCTCCATGCCGGGCAGCGGCCGCAGGTCGATGTGCAGTTCGCACTCGCCGCAGATGCGGTTCGGGTTGTCGCCGCCGTGGATGTAGCCCAGGTTCAAGGTCGGCACCGGCACGTGGAACGCCGGGTGGCGATATTGCGCCTGCAGTTCGGCACGCCAGGCGAGCAACTCCGTCATGACCCGCTGCATGCCCTCCAGGGCGCTGTTGCCGAGGGCGGGATCGCTGGAGTGGCCGGCCCGGCCCGTCAGGCGGATGCGCTCCATCATCACGCCCTTGTGCATCCGTATCGGCCGCAGGCCCGTCGGCTCGCCGATCAGCGCGTAACGGGCGCGCGGCCGGCCCGCCCGCACCAGCGCCCGCGCCCCATCCATGCTGCTCTCCTCGTCCGCCGTGGCCAGTACGATCAGCGGTTGGCGCAGGTCTCCGGCCTTGAAGCGGCGTGCCGCCGCGATGGCCAGGGCAAAGAAGCCCTTCATGTCGGAGGTGCCCAAGCCGTAGAGCCGGCCGTCCGCTTCGGTCAGGCGGAAAGGATCGTGGCTCCAGCGCGTGTCGTCGTAGGGCACGGTGTCGGTGTGGCCGGCGAGCACCAGCCCGCCGGGTCCTGCGCCGAGCGTGGCGATGAGGTTGGCTTTGTCGGGGTGGGTGGTCAGCGGCAGGATCTCGACGGCGAAGCCCAACCCCTCCAGCCACTCGGCAAGGCGCTCGAGAACGGCGCGGTTGCCCTGATCGAGGTGAGAGTGTGCGCTGCTCACGGAAGGGATGGCGATGAGCTGGCGCATCATGTCGAGCAGTGTCGGGGCGGAGGTTTTCATGCATCGATTCTGGACTGGCCCAAAGCCGGTTGCAACCGGCCTTGGGCCAGGTGGTCGTCCCGCCGTGGTCCGAGGGATTCCATTACGGGTACAATCCGTCTCGGCGTTAGTCCTGCCGAGAGTGAACGGCATCGGGATTGGCAGGGGGGCGCAGTGGTTGTAGCTTAAAAGGTGGGTCAGGGGAGAGAAGCGTGGTGGATGAAACCTTTATGCGCGAGGCGATTCGCCTTGCCACGGAATCGGTACAGAATGGTGGAGGGCCCTTCGGGGCGGTGGTCGTGCGCGACGGGCGCATCATCGGCCGCGGCGCAAACCGTGTTACCCGCGACAACGATCCCACCGCCCACGCCGAGGTGCAGGCCATCCGCGACGCATGCCGCACCCTCGGTGACTTTCGTCTCACCGGCTGCGACCTCTATACAAGCTGCCTGCCGTGCCCCATGTGCATGGGCGCCATTTACTGGGCCCGCATCGCGCGCGTGTTCTATGCCGCCACCGCCGAGGATGCCGCGGCGGCGGGGTTCGATGACCGCTACATCGCCGACGAGCTTGCCAAACCCTTGCAGCTACGCGACCTGACCATCACGCAGGCGCTGCGCGACGTGGGGCTCGAGCCGTTGCGGTTGTGGCAGGAGCAACCGAACAAGATCGAGTATTGAGTATTGCGGCAGGGCAATGGAGGGGCTTGCCCACCTCTGATCCTGGGATCGCGCATTTATTATTGGCAGACGGTTTCCGCGTATCCTCAGCGTAATCCTCGTACCCTTCGTCATCGTCAACTCAACCGCTGCGCTCATCCCGGTGGTTCGGGATGACGGGCAGTGGGTGTTTTTCATTTGTGCCGTGCCATCGCGGTGAGTACGGATAAGCCTCGATGAGATAGATTCCAAGTCGGGGCGCGGGCTGAAATGCCGCCGGACAGAATATGGATCTGCGCCGGCCGGTTCTCTTCGAAATCACGCGCCGATGGCATCGGCAATCTCCATGTAGGCGTCGATCCGGTTGCAGCGAGGCCTGCACGACTCCCCGTGCAATTGGTAGCGTGCGCCGCTCACCCATCAAGACACACCTGCGCCCGGCACGCACGACATAGCGCCTGTCCTTCAAGACGTTGCCCACGGGATGAATCCCGATGATCCGACGTGACATGTCGGCGTGGCCTGACAGAAACGGACTCTCCCGCTTGATACGCTACCGACAAACGTCGGAGCGCATGGTACACGTTCCGGATTTTGCGCCGACGGCAGCTATCAGCAACGGCGTAGTGTGGAAAGTGCGTGTGGCATGCGCAGCAATGTTTGTAACGCCTGACGTTTGTGCGGGTGTTGGGTCAAGTGAGGAGCGAACACGGGAACGATACGTAGTTTTGCGTATTTTGGGGGCTCTCGGACGAAGGTATAACTGTGTCCGTCGAGACGGGACATGCATGTGTCGCGCTGGCGAGTTCCAGCCCGCTTATCCAACAGATCCGTCTTGCTTGTGAAGCGCGTACCCGATCTTTTGCCGTGATCGCATGCGTATTGTTATGCGGGATGCCCGGTGCCGTGCATGGCGGCGGCTGCCTGTCAGGCTGGAACGGTATCCGTCTGTCTACATCAGGATGAAAGTGCAATGAGCAGCGAATTGATGATGCTTATCAAGGCTGACTTGAACCGCATCAAGGCCGATGCTGCGGCGTTGGAGGCAAGGCCTTTGCCTGCCGCCGTTGTTCCAGGCACGGGGCATTCTGCGGAGAGCTTCGTAGAACGCTTCAAAGAAGCGGTCTATGCCGTTGACCACATGGATAAAGTCGCCTCCGAAAAAATGGCCGCTGTCGACAGCGGCCGCAGCGACGATCTGGTTGGCGCGATGCTGGCCAGTCAGGAGGCAAGTTTGTCGTTCGCCATGCTGATGCAGGTGCGCAACAAGGTGGTCGGGGCGATCGATGAACTCATCAAGATGCAATTGTGAGGTTGCCGTCTCAAGAGGGTCTTGTTCATGATCCCGGTGTATAAGGGCGCCCTGGAGCGGCTGCGCAATGGCATAGGGCCTGCCTCGGTACAACTGCCGGGGCTGATCAAAAGCCTTGCTCCTCTCCTGCTGTTCGCCGTCGGCGTTACCGCGCTGGTGATGGTGTTTCTCTGGCGCGAGCAGGCGCAATACAAGCCGTTATTCGGCGCCAGGGAAAAAGTGCCGGTCACCGACATGCTGGCGGTGCTCGATGACGAGCGTATCCCTTATCGGTTGCATCCCGACAGCGGACAGGTTCTGGTCCCCGGCGACAAGCTCGGCGCGGCGCGCATGCTGCTGGCCTCGAAAGGTGTGGTGGCCAAGCTGCCTGCCGGGCTGGAGTTGACGGACCGCAACGATCCCCTGGGTGTCAGCCAATTCGTGCAGGATGTGCGCTTCAGGCGCGGACTGGAGGGTGAGCTGGCCCAAAGCATCATGACGCTCGACGCGGTCGAGTCGGCGCGCGTACATCTTGCCATCGCCAGGTCGTCGTCGTTTGTCCTGAACGATGCCGGCCAAAGCTCCGCCTCCGTAGTGGTGGAGCTCAAGCCGGGCCGTCGCCTGAACAGCGAACAGATCGCAGCCATTGTTCACATGGTGGCAGGCAGCGTATCGGGCCTTGACCCCCAGCGGGTAAGTCTGGTCGACCAAGCCGGTAATTTTCTGTCGGCACGAGTCAATCTGGATGAGGGCTTCGAAAGCGGGCAGGGCGGCGAGGCGGCGCGCCGCTATCAGGACGAAATACGCCGTAACGTGCATGAGTTGCTCGCTCAGGCCTTGGGTATGGACAACTACAAGGTCGGCGTCACTGTGGAGGTAGATACCGACCGCATCGAAGAGACTCGCGAGCAGTACGGTGAGGCGCCCAAACTGACGAATGAGGCGATGCGTGAGGAGGTCGATCAGGGGCGGGCCGCGCTCGGTGTGCCTGGTTCGTTAAGCAATCGTCCGGTTCAGGACCCGGGCACGGATGAAAACATCGCGGGCAGCTCCACGCAGAGAAGCGCCACTACACGTCAGTACGCCTACGATCGCAGCATCACGCAAATCAAGCGCAGCAACGGTCGGCTTAGCCGCGTAAACGTTGCCGTGGTGTTGAACGCTGCCGCGGCTCCCAACGGTACGGGGACGTGGACTCCCGAGGAGTTGGCCAATATCGAGAGCATCCTGCGTAACGGCCTGGGTATCGATGCCGAACGCGGCGACCGGCTCGTCGTTTCCTCTCTGCCGTTTCCTCCGCAGCCGGCGCCCACGCCGTGGTGGATGCAGCGCGACACCATCGTCGATATGGCCTCCTGGGCCAAGGATGCGCTCATCGTGATATTGGCCTATTTCCTGGTGCTGCGGCCATTGATCAGGATCGTGCAGCGCCGTTTCATGGCGGCGCCGTCCAGCGACCTCGCACAAGCGCAGCCTGTGCTGGAGAGATCGACAGGGCCCGCTTTGCCCGCTTCCGGAGCGGCGGGGCGGCCGGCGGTACCGCTGCTTGAGAGCGGCGATTTGCCGCAGGCGGGTTCGCCGGTGGATGTCATGGTCGATCATTTGAGGGCGCTGGCGGCCAAGGAACCCGAGCGGGTGGCCGAAGTCGTCAAGCAGTGGGTGCAGAGTCATGGCTGAGCTGAGTGATCTGCGCGAACCCATCGCGTCCGGCAGGGCTTCCTTGAGTTCGGTAGAGCAGGCGGCGATCGTGCTCCTGAGCATGGGGGAGGAGACTGCGTCGTCCGTTCTGCGGCATCTGGAGCGTGATGAGCTCCTGGCGGTAACGCAGGTGATGTCGCGTCTGAGCGGCATCAAGGTCGATGCCGTGCAGACGGCGATTCATCGGTTCTTTGAAGATTACCGGGAACAGAGCGGTGTGCATGGCGCCTCGCGCGCGTTTCTGAAACGCTCGCTCGCCCTGGCCTTGGGAAACGAAATCGCCGATAGCGTGCTCAACAGCATTTATGGCGACGCGATCCGTCCAAAGATGGCGCGGTTGCAATGGGTCTCGCCCAAATGGCTGGCCGACCGAATCGCGGCTGAACACGCGCACATACAGGCAGTGTTTCTTGCCTTTCTGCCTCCGGCGTTTGCCGGGCAGGTGCTCGAGGCGTTGCCGGAGGAAGGGCGTGAACTGGTATTGCTCAACGTGGCCCGGCTGAAAGAGATCGATCGGGAACTTCTGGTGGAGTTGGAAGAGTTGGTCGACCGCTACCTTGGCAGTCTGGAGATGCAAAGCGCCAATGTCGAAGGGGTTCGCCAGGCAGCCGATATCCTGAACCGGCTCCCCAGCAATCGCCAGCAGATGGTGGAGTTGCTGCGTGCGCACGATCCACAGGTGATGTCGGAAATCGAAAGCAGCATGTACGACTTTTTCATCCTGTCACGCCAGCCGGAACCCACCCTCATACGCATTCTCGAAGAGGTGCCTTTGGAGGATTGGGCCATCGCCCTCAAAGGTGTCGAGCCGGCCGTGCGCAACGCGGTGTTGCAAGCGATGCCGCGCCGCCAGGTGCAGAGTTTCGAAGACATTGAGCGGCGTATCGGGCCGGTGCCGGTCAGCCGCGTGCGCCAGGTGCGGGAGGAGATCATGGCGCAGGTCAAGGCCTTGGCCGATGCCGGAGAAATCGACGTGCAGCTCTTCGCGGAGGCGGTTGTCGAATGAAGGGCCTGCGCCCGTACCGCTTTCCGCCGTTGGCGCAGCTCCATGTCGAGAGCGGCCCGCAAGCGGGCAGGTTCGCACAACAGCAGGCCGCCTTTGCCGAGGAATACCAGAACGGTTTCGACAAAGGCTATCGCGACGGGTTCGAGAGCGGGGCGGCGGATGGCAGGCGCGAGGGCCGTGCCGAAGGGCGGAGCGAAGGGGTCGAGGAGGGGCGTCGCGAAGTGTTGGCGCGGTTCGAGTTGATGGCGGGACCGATCGACGCGATGTTGGACAACCTGAAGCAGATTCAGGCGGAGTACCAGGCGGCTCTGCGTAAGGAGGTCGTCGAGTTGGTGGCCAAGGTGGCGCGACAGGTGATCCGCTGCGAGTTGGCCTTGCAGCCGACGCAGCTGTTGGCGCTGATAGATGAGACGCTGGCGACCATGCCGCCGACGCGGGAGGGTGTGGAGGTGTACCTGAATCCGGAAGATCTGGAACGCATCCGCGAACTCGCGCCAGAACGCGTGGACCGGTGGAACCTGGTGGCGGATGCGAGCATGGAGCACGGCGAGTGTCGCGTTAAAGCCGGGGGGCGGGAAGCGGATGCAGGATGCCGACAGCGGCTGGCGGCGTGCATGGAGCAGGTGCGCGAGCAACTGCTCGAAGCGGAGGAGCGTGTCGAGGTGTGCGCATGATTGGGGAGGCGCTTCGCGGGCTTGAGCTCAGTGCCGTGCCGGTGGCTACGCCCACCGGCCGGCTCGTCGGCGCCGCCGGCCTTTTGCTTGAGAGCAGCGGGTGCTCGTTGCAGACCGGTCAGCGCTGCATGATCGAGAGTGCGTCTGGGGAGTGGTTGCCCGCCCAGGTGGTCGGGTTTCGCGAAGAAATCTCTTTTTTGATGCCCTTCAAGAAACCGGAAGGGCTGGTTACTGGAGCGCGCGTCCGGCCCGTGCAGGGGCGAAGCAATCTCCTCATCGGCCCGTCGTGGCTGGGACGCATCGTCAATGGATTGGGCGAGCCGATCGACGGGCGTGGTCGCCTCGGCGGCGTCCATCCCCTCGATCCGCATCCGCCCCGCGTGCATCCGCTGCGCAAGCAGCCGGTGCGCGAAATCCTGGATGTGGGCGTGCGCGCGATCAACGGCGTCCTGACGCTGGGCAAAGGGCAGCGCGTCGGTCTCATGGCGGGCAGCGGCGTGGGCAAGAGCGTGCTGCTGGGCCTGATTACGCGGCACACGGTCGCCGATGTGGTGGT
>JBAYZB010000052.1:0-17579 GCA_041672765.1 Gammaproteobacteria bacterium
GCTGTCATGATCCATAGGAGAATGCCATCACCCTACAAAATTGTAGTTTCATTTACTTGTGTACCAGCCTGGCAAGCGTGTCCACTCCCGCCTTTACCCGCTGCCCCGGCATTACATCCATACGCGCATTGACCGGCAGGAAAACCGCCACTCGGCTCCCGAACGGGACAAAACCGCAACGGTGTCCCTGACCGATCCGCTCGCCGAGCTGCGCGGCACACCGCGCCCGCAGCAGGCGCCTGCCGGAATCCAGCGCCAGCACCACATTATCACCCTCGTCGGTTCGCAGCCAAATGCCGTGTCCGTCAGCAGGCGAACTTTTCCCGGTCACGGGTTCACCCCAGTGCTGCATTACCGTACCTTCCACGGGGCTGCGCATGGCATAGGCACCCAGACGGTTCATGCCAACTTTGATAAGCGTCGCATCACGGTCGAGATAGGGATCCCGGGTTTGCGCCACCGCAGTTACCACCCCATCCGCAGGGCTCAGCACGGCCAATGCTCCTCCCGGCACGAAACGCTCGGGTTCCCGGAACAGGTACGCAAGAAAAACGGCTGCCACCCACAGGGGAACTGCCCAGCGCGGGCCAGCGTAGTATTGAACGAGGAATGCGGCCAGCCCGGCAGCCAGAACGAAGGGCCAGCCTTCCCGGGCGACATAGAAGTAACGATCCGCAGCCATGGCGCCGAGTAGCGAGCGGAACCTGACAATGAAAGGATAGAGGAGCATACGCGGGCCCGGTGGCGCGTGCCGGGCCCGCGTTTGTCCGCGACTTCGAGCGTCGTCGATCAGTTCTTGGACTTGTCAACGATCTTGTTGGCCTTGATCCAGGGCATCATGTCGCGCAGCTTCTCGCCCACCTGCTCGATGAGATGCTCGCGACCGATGCGGCGTTTGGCCTTGAGAGTGGGGGCGCCGGCCTGGTTCTCCAGGATGAATTCGCGAGCGAATTCGCCGGTCTGGATTTCCTTCAGGATCTTGCGCATCTCGTTTTTGGTCTGCTCGGTGATGATGCGCGGACCGCGGGTGAGATCGCCGTACTCGGCCGTATTGGAGATCGAGTAGCGCATGTTGGCGATGCCGCCCTCGTACATGAGGTCGACGATCAGCTTGAGCTCGTGCAGGCACTCGAAGTAGGCCATCTCGGGCGCGTAGCCCGCCTCTACCAGCGTCTCGAACCCGGCCTGCACCAGGGCGGTGGCGCCGCCGCACAGCACGGCCTGCTCGCCGAACAGGTCCGTCTCGGTCTCTTCGCGGAAGGTGGTCTCGATGATGCCGGCACGACCGCCGCCATTGGCGGAGGCATAGGACAGAGCAATCTCCTTCGCCTTGCCGGAAGCGTTCTGGAATACGGCGATCAGGCTCGGCACGCCCCCGCCCGCAACGTAGGTGGAACGCACCAGATGACCGGGCCCCTTCGGCGCGACCATGATGACGTCGAGATCGGCGCGCGGCTCGATCTGGCCGAAATGAATGTTGAAGCCGTGGGCGAAGGCGAGCGCGGCTCCCTTCTTGATGTTCGGTTCGATGGTCTCGCGATAGAGCTTGGCCTGATGCTCGTCCGGGGCCAGGATCATGACCACGTCGGCCTCTTTCACGGCGTCCGCCACGGGCTTCACCGCCAGCCCTGCGTTCCTGGCCTTGGCCTCGGAGGCGGAGCCCGGACGCAGACCCACCACCACGTCGACGCCGGAATCCTTCAGGTTATTGGCATGCGCATGCCCCTGGGAGCCATAACCGATAATAGCCACCTTCTTGCTCTTGATGATGGACAGGTCGGCGTCTTTGTCGTAGTAGATATTCATTTTTTTCCTCGTAGAAACATTGATGAAATGGGTTCAACCACTGATCGCGGCGTTGACCGCCCCCCACCGCTTCAGATTCTCAGTGCCTTCTCGCCGCGCGCGATTCCGATGACGCCCGAGCGAAGGACCTCGACGATCACCGCCTTGTCGAGCGCTTCCAGAAAAGCGTCGAGCTTGCTGCTGGTGCCAGTCAGTTCGATCGTGTAGGTGCTGTCCGTGACGTCGATGATGCGCCCGCGGAAAATGTCGGACAGGCGCTTGATCTCCTCCCGGCCCGCACCGACCGTCGAGACCTTGACCAGCATCATCTCGCGTTCGATGTGCGGTCCATCGGTCATATCCATCAGCTTCACCACGTCCACCAGCTTATTAAGCTGCTTGGTGATTTGCTCGATGATCTCGTCGGTGCCGGTGGTCACGAGCGTCATGCGCGAGAGCGACGGATCTTCCGTCGGCGCTACGGTCAGGGACTCGATGTTGTAGCCCCGCGCCGAAAACAGGCCGGCGACCCGGGACAAAGCTCCCGCCTCGTTTTCCATCAGTATCGAGATGATGTGCCGCATTTATGAACTCCCAACGCAAAGACGCAAAGACGCACAGGTTGAAACCCGCATCATACGAGGATCATCTCGTTCTGCCCGGCGCCTGCCGGAACCATGGGGTAGACATTCTCGGTCCGGTCGATGATGAAGTCCATGAACACCAAGCGATCCCGAATACGCATCGCCTCGCGCAACGCCCCTTCCACATCACCCGGCTTTTCGATGCGCATACCGATCTGGCCATAGGCCTCGGCGAGCTTCACGAAGTCCGGCAGGGATTCCATGTAGGACATGGCGTAGCGGCCCTGGTAGAAGAACTCCTGCCACTGGCGCACCATGCCGAGAAAGCCGTTGTTGAGGTTCACGATCTTGAGCGGCAACCCGTACTGCTTGCAGGTGGACAGCTCCTGGATGCACATCTGGATGCTGCCTTCGCCCGTCACACAGACCACCGTCTCGTCCGGATAGGCTAACTGCACGCCCATGGCGGCCGGCAGTCCAAACCCCATGGTGCCGAGCCCACCGGAGTTGATCCAGCGGCGCGGCTTGTCGAACTTGTAGAACTGCGCCGCGAACATCTGGTGCTGTCCCACGTCGGACGTAACGAACGCATCGCCGTCGGTGACCTTATAAAGCGTCTCGATGACGAACTGCGGCTTGATCAACTCGCTCGCGCGGTCGTACTTGAGGCAATCCATGGCACGCCATTCGTCGATCTGCTTCCACCACGCCTTGAGCGCGGCGGCGTCCGGGCGGCGCGGATCGTCCTTGAGGAGCTTGAGCATCTCCTTGAGCACCGTGTCCACTGGACCGACGATGGGCACATCCACCTTCACGTTCTTGGAAATGGAGGCGGGATCGATGTCCACGTGGATGATCTTCGCGTTCGGGCAGAACTTGGCGATATTGCCCGTCACGCGATCATCGAAACGCGCACCGATGGCGATGAGCACGTCGCAGTTGTGCATGGCCATGTTGGCCTCATACGTGCCGTGCATGCCCAGCATGCCCACGAACTGCTTATCGGTGGCCGGATAGCCGCCAAGCCCCATCAGGGTATTGGTGATGGGAAAGCCGAGCAGGCGCGTAAGTTCGGTGAGCTGTTCCGCCGCATTGCCCAACACAATGCCGCCGCCGGAGTAGACCATCGGGCGCTTGGCGGAGAGCATCAGATCGATAGCCTTGCGGATCTGGCCGGAGTGCCCCTTGGCCACCGGGTTGTAGGAGCGGATCGAAATCTCTTTCGGATAGGAGTACTCGGTGCGCTGGGCCGTAACGTCTTTCGGAATGTCCACCACGACAGGACCGGGCCGCCCGGTGGTGGCGATATAAAAGGCCTTCTTGATGGTCGTGGCGAGATCGGCCACATCCTTCACCAGGAAATTGTGCTTCACGCAGGGACGCGTGATGCCCACGCTGTCCACCTCCTGGAAGGCGTCGTTGCCGATCAGGCTGGTGGGCACCTGGCCGGTGAACACCACCATCGGGATGGAGTCCATGTAAGCCGTGGCGATGCCGGTGACCACATTGGTCGCACCGGGGCCGGAGGTCACCAGCGCAACGCCCGGCTTGCCAGTGGCCCGTGCATAACCGTCCGCTGCATGGCCGGCGGCCTGCTCGTGGCGCACCAGAATGTGCTTTATCTTGTCCTGCTTGTACAACTCATCATAGATGTGAAGTACAGCCCCGCCCGGGTATCCAAAAATGTATTCGACACCCTCATCCTGGAGGCAACGGACGAAGATTTCGGCACCCGTCAGTTCCACGTTATTCGTCTCCTCAACACACTATGGATTTGATAAACCGGAGAAACCGTGATGAAGCCCGGCATCGGCGGCCTTGAGTTCTGGAGGCATGCCCCAGGGAAACCTAGCAAAGGCGCCCGGAGAACAAGGGCGGTCACTCTAACAAAGGCGTAAACGCACAAGCTACTTATCTTGCGCGTGAAGGTCAAGAGATGGGCGTAAAAGCGGCCATTGGAAGCCTTTCGGCTCTTCCCGGACCGGGACCTGCGTCACTCCGCCGGTGTCCACACCCGACTAGACTGACCCGGATGCCGGCGCACGAACGGTCGTCTGGGGCATTGATCCCCTTACCGCGACACGCTACTTTCAAGCCCTCCGGCCACGATGGATCAAGCACCGCCATGATCAACAAGAAAATTTTGCTCGCTATCGCGCTCGCCTCGATCCCCTTGATCACCCCCCTGCGCTCTGCCGCAGCGGGCTTATATAAGTGGGTGGACGAGCAGGGCATCACCCACTACTCGCAGGAACCGCCCGCCACCGGCAAGGTTCAGAAGATCAAGCCGCCACCCCCGCCGCCGGAAAACGCGGGCAAGGCCATCGAGCGCCTGGAAGCGCAACGCCAGGAACTCGATGAACGGCGCGCGGCCCGGCTGGAGGCGGCCCGCGAGCGGCAGGAAGAGGCCAAATCCGAAGAGATCCGCGAAGCGGCCTGCCGCCAGGCCCGGGAAAATCTCGCCCGACTCGAGGCCCACAACCGCATCGCCCTCCGCAGCCCAGACGGCAACTATACCTATCTGGACGAGGAGCAACGGCAGCAACGGATCGCGGAAGCGCGGGATCTGGTCAGCAACTATTGCAAGGATTAGCCGAGGCGGCGCGTCTTAATGCGGGACGACGGCTGATGCTATATTTTGCGCCACCGTAACGGGTAACATTGCATTTTTGGCCGCAGCATCAGCACGAAAGAACCAGGAACCATGCGCACATCCCGATTCCCCCTGTCCACCCTGAAGGAAACCCCGGCCGAGGCCGAGGTCGTCAGCCATCAGCTCATGTTGCGGGCGGGCCTGATCCGCAGGCTCGCCGCCGGCCTCTACACTTGGCTGCCCCTGGGCCTGCGCGTGCTGCGCAAGGTCGAGGCCATCGTGCGCGAGGAGATGGACCGCGCCGGAGCGCTGGAGGTGCTGATGCCGACGATACAGCCGGCGGAGCTGTGGCAGGAATCGGGCCGCTGGAGCCAGTACGGGCCGGAACTGCTGCGCATCAAGGACCGGCATGACCGCGATTTCTGCTTCGGCCCCACCCACGAAGAGATCATCACCGACCTGATCCGGCGCGAGATCAAGAGCTACAAGCAGTTGCCGGCCAATTACTACCAGATCCAGACCAAGTTCCGCGACGAGGTGCGGCCTCGCTTCGGCGTCATGCGTGCCCGCGAGTTCCTGATGAAGGACGCTTACTCCTTCCATGCCACCCAGGAATCGCTGCAGGAAACCTACGACCAGATGTACGAGACCTATTCGCGCATCTTCACGCGCCTGGGGCTCGACTTCCGCGCCGTGCGCGCCGACACGGGCAGCATCGGCGGCAATTTTTCCCACGAATTCCACGTCCTGGCGGCCTCGGGTGAAGACGCCATCGTGTTCTCGCCGGGCGGCTATGCGGCCAACATGGAACTGGCCGAGGCGCTGGCGCCGGCCGGTGCGCGGCCCGCGCCGGGCGAGGAACTGCGCACCGTCGACACCCCCGGCCAACACAGCATCGAAGAGGTGAGCACATTCCTGCAGGTGCCCGCCTCCCGCTGCGTCAAGACGCTGCTGGTCCAGGGCGCGGAGGGCGGCGTGGTGGCCCTGGTGCTGCGCGGCGATCACGAGCTCAACACCGTGAAAGCGGAGAAACTGCCGGAGGTGCAGGCGCCCCTCACCTTCGCGACCGCCGAGCAGGTGCGCGCCGTGGCGGGTTGCGAGCCCGGCTCGCTCGGCCCGAAAGGCCTTGCCATCCCGGTCATCGTCGACCACAGCGCGGCGCATCTGGCGGATTTCGTCTGCGGCGCCAACGTCGACGGCCAGCACCTCATGGGCGTCAACTGGGGCCGCGACCTGCCGGAACCCACCAGGACAGCCGATCTGCGCAACGTGGTGGAGGGCGATCCTGCGCCGGACGGCAGCGGCCCGCTCTCCATCACCCGCGGCATCGAAGTGGGGCATATCTTCCAGCTCGGCACCAAGTACAGCGAGGCCATGGAGGCGACCGTGCTGGATGAGAACGGCCGCTCGGTCACGATGATCATGGGCTGCTATGGTATCGGCGTCTCACGCATCGTCGCCGCCGCCATCGAGCAGAACAACGACGAGCGGGGCATCATCTGGCCGACGCCCATCGCGCCGTTCCATGTGGCCCTGCTGCCCATGAACATGCACAAGTCGCTGCGTCTGCGCGAGGCCGCCGACCAGCTCTACGAGGAATTGACCGCGGCGGGCATCGAGGTGCTGTACGACGACCGCGAGGCGCGCCCCGGCGTGATGTTCGCCGACATGGAACTCATCGGCATCCCGCACCGGGTGGTCATCGGCGAGCGCGGTCTCGACGCGGGCATGGTGGAATACAAGGGCCGCCGCGATGCGGAGAGTCGCAACATCCCGTTGGCGGAGATCACCGGATTCCTGAAAGGGCTGCTGGCGGGTTGATATTCCAGTCCGCAGGGCGGCGGCATCTGCGGCATGGCGAGAGCGTATCGGTCCCGGACCAACAACAAGAACTGAACGACCTTGCTGAACCGGCTTCACTCAAGGGGGAAACGCCGCATGGCGGCGGGCATGCGGGCGGCGCCGCTGGCGGTCGCAGCGCTGCTGTTCGCTGCGGCGGCGCACGCCGGCACTTCCGTCCAGGAACCGCCCGACGATGCCATACGGGACGTCCTGCGCGAGGCGGTCATGGAATCGGTCAGCTTCACGGACCGCTTCGAGGCCGAAGTCTGGCTGATGGACATGTCGAACCGCCTGCAGCGCTGGCTCCCGAATGACGTGGAGCGGATCAATCTGCTCAAGCTCGTCCATTACGAAGCCACGCGCGTGCGCCTGCCCCCCGAACTGGTGCTGGCGGTCATCGACGTGGAGAGCAAGTTCGACCGCTTCGCCATTTCCAGAGCCGGCGCTCAAGGCCTGATGCAGGTGATGCCCTTCTGGCTCAACGAGATCGGGCGCCCGAACGACAACCTGTTCAACGTGCAGACCAACCTGCGCTTCGGCTGCACCATTCTGCGTTATTACCTGGACAAGGAAAAAGGCAACCTGACCCGCGCACTGGCGCGCTACAACGGCAGCCTGGGCAAGCTGGACTATCCGACGCTGGTGTTCAATGCGTTGAATCGCCGTTGGTATCGGCAATAGACGGGAACAAGACCCGGCAGGGATTCAGCGTACGCTGAAATCGGCGAACTCCTGCCACTCCATCGAACTGCAGACCACATCGGTCACCCGAGCGGCCGGCGGCCCTTCCCACAACCACTCGCAGAAGGCGGCCACGGCCCGCTCCTCCCCGCACGCCACCACCTCCACCCGGCCGTCAGGAAGATTGCGTGCCCAGCCGGACACTCCCAAAGCGCTGGCCTTCGTCCGGGCCGAGCCGCGGAAATAGACACCCTGAACCCGGCCTGACACCAGGCAACGGCGGCAGACGTTCATGGCAGGGTTACGGTCGCCTGCTGCCCGGGCCGATACTGCACCATCTGGTCGGGCGCGAACTCCACGTCCACCGGATACACGGGCTCGCCGATGGCCTCCGGATTCGGCTCCAGGGCAATATTGGTCACAACGCCCTCATATTGCTTTCCTTCCACGGTGACCGGTACGGTCTGCCCCAGCGCGAGCTTGGAAAGCTGCACCCGGTTCACGTCCATCCGCACCACCATCCGGCCCGCTTCCGCCAGCACCAGCAGGACCGGCGGCTGCAGGCGAGCCACGACGGTCTGACCGATTTCGGCGTTGCGTTGCACTACGATCCCGTCGAAAGGGGCACGGATGACGCTGTATTCGAGATCGAGCCGGGCCTGGCTGAGGGCGGCCCGCGCCGCCCGCTGCTCCGCATCGGCCTGGGCCAAGGCGATGCGAGCCATTTCCAACTCGTGATTGGACAGGACCGTGCGGTCATACAGCTCCTGGGCCCGCTCCATTTCCCGTTGCGCCTCCGCGTAGGCCGGGACCGCCCGGTCCAGATCCGCCTGCGCGCGGTCGACCTGCGCCTGAAAACCGCGCGGGTCCAGTCGCAGCAGCACTTGACCCTTCCGCACCCGATCGTTGGCCTGGACCGGCACCTCCGTGACCTGGCCAGACACCGGGGTAGTGAGCTCTACCCGCCGTGCCCATTGCAGCGTGCCCGGAACGTCTTCGGCCCAGGCCGGCACCATGAGAAACGACAGCAGACTAGCGAATGCGAAACGCGCGGACCTGTTCATCATTGTTGTTGCCTTCTCGAATCACTGCTTCTGAGCTTGTTTCGTTCCCGAATCGCTTCACGGCGCAGGGGATGCGACATCCGGCCCGGCCGCTGCCGCCCCGCCGACCAGCGCGTCGAGCCGGGCCCATGTCAGGGCCAGATCGTACTCGGTCTGCGCCATGCGCAGCCGCGCCTCGCTGGTCCGCACCATGGCATCCCCGAGATCGGCCGTGACCTCCATCTCATAGAGGGCGCGGCTGCGATCCAGATACAGATCGCGATACGCGCTCAAGACCTGCGCCTCGTCGCGCTGTACGCGCAGGACGTTGAGCCGCTGCCAGGCCTCCAGGACCGATTGGCGCAGGTCGATCTCGGCGCGCGCCAACTGCGCCTGCACGCTGCGCAGATCCGCCTGGGCCGCGGCGATCCCCGCCTGCACTGCCCCGCCCTGGTAAAGCGGCACCTCCAACACGAGCCCGATCCGCACGTCATCCCGGCCGGACAAATCCCGCTCGTACTGGGCCGCCCGAAACTCGCCGCTCAGCGTGGGGCGCTGTTCCGCCCGTGCCGCCTGCAGGCGTTCCTGGGCGGCCTGGAGTTGGGCGCGCAGGGCGAGCAGCACGGGATTGTTGGCCAGCGCGTCGGCGGTCAACTGCTCCAGCGGCGGCAGCTCACGGTTGTTTACGGCAAGGTCCGGCTCCACCAGGCGGGCCGGCAGTTCTCCAGGCCGGCCCAGCGTTTCGGCCAGGCGCGCACGGCTGGTCTGCTGGCGCAGACGGCTCTCCGCCGCGCGGCGCCGCGTCTGCTGATAGTCGCTTTCGGCCTGCAGCAGCACGATGTCCGAGACCTGCTTGAGCTCGTGCCGATCGCGGATCTTATCCAGATCCACATAGGCCACGGCCATCGCCTCGTTGTCGCGCACGTATTCCAGATCCGCCAGCAGCACGTTGAAAAAATCCTCCATGATGGCGATGCGCCGTCGTTGCTGCGCGTCCAGGTACAGCAACTCGCGCCCCTTGATTTCGGATTCCGCCGCACTGCGCCGCGCACTGGTGCGCCCGAAATCGTACAACTGCTTATGCATGAAAAAGGCGGCGGAGGAATCGTTGTTCGACTGATCGCCGTTGACGTCCGACGGGTCCACCCACTGCGCGCGCGCTTCAATGCCGACGTTGACGCCCATCTGCGCGTCCACCGCCATGCGCGCGGCCTCGGCCAGATCCAGCCGCGCCTGCGCATCCAGCAGGTCCGGATGCGGCGCGTCGGCCAGAGACAAGGCGTGTTCCAGAGTGAGCGGATCCGGCAAGGCCGCGGACGTTTCCGCGGCCCTTCCCGGCAAGGCGGTCGCTAACAGAACACAGGCGATGGCAAACGGAGCAAGGTTTCTTGCAATGCGGGAATACAACTTCATTTCATTGTCTGTTGTTCGGATTTTTGTCGTTTGTATTTGGTGAAGGGCATGTCCTTATAATGACCATCCACCACGAACTCCCCTAACCACATGAACTCCTCGACGCCCGAGGTGGCACCCGTGAAACGAGCCACCTGCTTGCCGCTCAGGTCATAAAAGGCGAACACGGGCGTGGCGCGCACCCGGTTGACCTTGAAGGCGAAGTCCTTCTGCGGCATGGTCCGGCCTTCAAAGTCCACGATCTCCACATCGCCTTCCACATCGACGGCGAAGCTCAGGAAGTGTTTCCCGTAATACTCCTGAACCTCAGGTTGGTTCAGCACCGTTTCCTTCATGCGATGGCAGAAAGGGCATTCGTCCATCTCGAAGAAAATGAGAACACCTTTCTTGCCCTGTTCGCGGGCCGCCTCCAACTCCTCGGTAAAATCGCCCAACGTCTGGCTGAAGAAATGGATATACGGGTCGCGGTCCGTCGCCGCCGCGATCGCGCTGAATGAAACGAACGCCAGCAACACGGCAGACCACAATGACCATAGCGCGCGCATCTTCATGCTCATCTCCCTTTTTCTAGAGGTTCGATGCCTGATTCTGACTTCCAATGAACTCTTCCAACTCCACCCCGGTGAGCGGCCCGATATGTCGCGCCGCCACCTTGCCTTCCGGCGATACTATATAGGTAGTAGGCAATCCGGGCACCGGCCAGGGAAGCTCTTCTCCGGGCTTGCCGAGCAGGACCGGGAACGTGATGAAGTTTTCTGCGATAAACCCATGCAACTCCGCGGCCTCTTTTCCTTCGAGGTTTACACCCAGCACCACGGCATCACGATCCTTGTGCCTTTCATGGAAGCGCACCAGTACGGGCAGTTCCACCAAACAGGGCGGACACCATGTCGCCCAGTAATTTACCACGACCCATTTGCCACGATAGTCGGACAACCGGTGCTTGGCGCCGGAGACATCGGTCAGAACGAAATCCGGATTTACCGCCTGGACGGCGGAGAGGCCAACGAGGGCGAAGAAGACCAAGCCAACACGAATAGCCCTGCGCAGCATGGGTTATTTTTCTCCTGTGAAGAGGCGACGTTGTTGTATAAACTGACGCGCTGCCGAAGACAATACCACAAGCTGTTCAACGTATCAGAGGCAATCGATGGCAAACAGTGAAACATACCGCACCGAGAAGGACAGTCTGGGCACGCTGCAAGTCCCACAGGACGCCTGGTACGGCATACAGACGGCACGCGCGATCGCCAACTTCCCCATCAGCGGCCGCGGGCCGGATCGCGACTTCGTCATCGCCCATGTACGCATCAAACGCGCGGCTGCCGAGGCCAACCGGCAGCCGGGCTGGCTGGATGATCGCCGGGCCGATGCCATCATCGGCGCGTGCGACCGGATCCTGAACGGCGAGTATCTGGAGCAGTTCGTGGTCGATCGCTTCCAGGCTGGCGCGGGCACCAGCCACAACATGAACAGCAACGAGGTGATCGCCAACCTGGCCAACGTTGCGCTGGGCGGTCAGCGCGGGGTGTACGACCCGATCAATCCCAACGATCACGTGAACATGGGCCAGAGCACCAACGACACCATTCCCACCGCCATTCGCCTCGCCGCACTCGCGAAGCTGCCGCGCCTGACCGCCGCGATCCACACCATGGCGGCCGAGTACGCACGCCTCGGCGCGCAGGAAACGGACACCGTCAAGAGCGGCCGCACACACCTCCAGGATGCCGTGCCTACCACGTTGGGCCGCGAGTTCAACGCCTATGCCTGGACCTTGCGCCGCTGCGCCGACAATCTGGAAGCCACCCGTCCGGGACTGTGCGAAATCGGGCTCGGCGGCAGCGCCGCCGGCACCGGACTCAACACCGCGCCCGGCTACCCCGAGAAGGTCGCCGCCGAATTGGCGCGCCTGACCGGCGAGCCGATCCGGCCCGCAGCCGATCTCGCCGCCCAGATGCAGTCCATGCACGACATCCAGCGGCTCTCCTCCGCCATCCGCGATCTCACCCTGGAACTGATCCGCATCTCCAACGACATGCGGCTGCTGGCCTCCGGCCCGCGCACCGGCCTGGGGGAGATCGTGCTGCCGCCGGTGCAGCCCGGCTCCAGCATCATGCCGGGCAAGGTCAACCCGGTGATGTTCGAGATGCTGAATCAGGTGTGCTATCAGGTGCTCGGGCAGGACGCGGCCATCGCCGCCATGACCCAGGCTGGCCAGCTGGAGCTCAACGTGATGATGCCCGCCCTGGGTTCGGCGCTGTTCGATGCCATGGACTGGCTCACCAACGCAGTGAACGCCGCCACCGAGCGCAACCTGAAGGGGCTCATGATCAACCGCGAGCGCTGCAGCATGTTCCTGCACGCCAGCGTCGGCCTGGCCACGCTGCTCAACACGCGTATCGGCTATGCGGCGGCGGCCGAGGTGGCCAAGGAATCCGAAAAGACCAGGCGCCCGGTGCGCGACATCGTCGCGGAACGCGGGTTGATGAGCGCAGCGGAGTTCGACGAACTGGTCCTGCGCGCTGCCCGGGATGGGAGAATCGACGGCTGACCACCCAATGAGAAAGGGCCCGTTACGGGCCCTTTCTTTCCAAATGTTTCGCGATGGCGGCGTCTACTTGTTCGCCGTCATCGTCTTGCTGTAAGCCTCCGCCGCCGCGCGCCAGTTCTTCCGTTCGTCCATGGCCTGCTGGTAGCCCAGTTCCGCCTCTTTCTTTGCCTTTTGCGCCAGCTTGATGGCCGTCGCTTCATTGCCCTGGGCCAAGGCGGCCTCGGCCTGCTTGATCAGGCTTTCCGTATCGCGCCACAAGCCGTTCACGGATTCCGCTTTCTTTACTGCGGCCCGCGCATCCTCGATGGCCTTGGCGGCAACCCCGGACAGCTCCCGCTGAGCGGGCGCACTCTGGGTTTGAGCAGCAGTGACCTTCTCTTCGGGCGAAGTGCTGGCGCAACCGGCGGCCAGTCCTAGAACCAATGCGGAGGAAACACAGACAACGGTGCGAGCAATTTTCATTTCTTCGACTCCTGACTAGTTATTATTGGCATACCCGCGGAAGCCTTAGTTCCCGCGGAATTTTCTAAGAAATTAGCACCGGAAGTGCAAGCGGTCAACGAATGTCTACAAGGCATTCATTGAGAGTGGACGGTTGATTTGCGAGGATCAGGGCGGCGCCCTCAGTGCGCCTTCTGCGCAGCTTCCGCCTTTTCGCGCGCCTTTATCGCCGACTCCTTCGCGGCCACCGCCTTGATCCGGGCCGCCCGGTACTCGCCGAGTTCCAGCTCCTTCTCGGCCTCGCTCAAGAGCCGCTCGGCCCCCCCTATGGCATCGGGGACAACCTGCTCGGCGCCGGCCTGCCGTGCCGCCTGGAGCGCCTGACGCGCATCGCTCATCTCCTGGACCGGTGCGCTGGCGCATCCCGCCAACAGCCCAAACAACAGAGGCAACAGCTTGAAATGGTTCATATGGTCTGTTCACGCTGCCTGTTTATGGATTGGCAGATAGGCGAACAAAAGACTAAGGTTTGCCCTGCCAGCGTTCGAAAAACTATCATTCGGATTCCAGACGGTCAAGAAAACAGGGCGGTTACACACGCCCCGAGAGTGGAGCATGCGCCGTGAAAAAAAATCAAACTGTCACGATCTACCATAACCCGCGCTGCACGAAATCCCGGCAGACTCTTCAGTTGCTGCAGGAGCGCGGCTACGATCCGCAGATCATCGAGTACCTGAAAACGCCCCCCGACAAAGCCGCACTCGAAAAGATCCTGGAGCTGCTGGGCCTCGAGCCCCGCGGCCTGATGCGCAAGGGCGAGGATGAATACAAGGCGGCGCAACTGGATGATCCGAACCGGACGCGGGACGAGTTGATCGAGGCGATGGTGCGGCATCCGATCCTGATCGAGCGCCCCATCGTGCTGGCGAACGGCAAGGCCGCCATCGGCCGGCCGCCGGAAAAGGTCCTGGAGATACTGTAGTGCCCGATATCCTGGTCCTCTATTACAGCCATTACGGCGCCACCGCCGAGATGGCGCGTTACATCGCCCGTGGCATCGAGGAAGTGCCGGGCATGCACGCCCGGCTCCGCACGGTGCCGAAGGTATCGACCGTCTGCGAGGCGACGGAGGACACCATCCCCGCCTCCGGCCCGCCCTACGCCACGCTGGCGGACTTGCAGGAATGCGTCGGGCTTGCGCTGGGCAGTCCCACCCGCTACGGCAACATGGCCGCAGCACTCAAATATTTTCTGGACGGCACCAGCAGCCTGTGGCTGTCGGGCGCACTGAGCGGCAAGCCCGCCGTGGTATTCACCTCCACCTCCAGCCTGCATGGAGGGCAGGAGGCCACTCTGTTGTCCATGATGCTCCCTCTGCTGCACCACGGAATGCTCGTGCTGGGCCTGCCCTATACCGAACACGATCTGCTCCACACCAGGACCGGGGGCACGCCTTATGGGGCAAGCCACCTGGCCGGGCCGGACAGCTCGCTGCCCCTGAGCGAAGAGGAAAAGCGCTTGTGCAAGGCGCAGGGACGCCGGCTGGCCGAAACGGCGTTGCGTCTGCAGACGCCCCTCCCATGAAAACGCCCGCCCCGGCCGAGCGCTGGAAGATCGCTCATTACACGGCCCTGGCCGGATATTTCGGTCTGCTGGGGCTGCTGATGCTGTGGAATATCTGGCTCGCGCCGTCCCGCTATTTTCCGGTCGCCATGGTATTGACCGTACTGGTGGTGCCGCTGCTGTTCCCGTTACGGGGGCTGCTGCACGGACGGATTTCCACCCACATGTGGGCCGGGCTTCTCGCCCTCTTGTATTTCATGCATGGGGTTGGCGAGGCGGTCAGCAATCCGGAACAGCGGTGGCTCGGCCTGCTGGAGATTGTGTTCAGCCTTACCCTGTTTGCGGGGGCACTGCTGTATGTGCGCTTTCGGGCGGCAAAGAAGAGAGCACCGACTTGACAAACGGTATGGTGAGACGCCGCTGAGCGGCCAGCGAGGCCTGGTCGAGCCGGTCCAGCAGTTCCATGAGCCCGGCCATGTCCCGCGCGCACCGGCGCAGCAGATAGAGCCCGACCTCCTCGGCCAGTTCCAGCCCGCGCTTGCCGGCATGAAGCCGCAGCACCGCCAGCTTTCCCGTATCATCCAGGTCATGGAGCTGGAATCCGATCCCCCAGCCCAGACGTGATCGAAGGTCCGGGAGCTGCAGGCCGAGGTCGGCCGCCTTGGCGCGGGCCGCAATCACGAGATGGGTGCCGGATTCCCGGATGCGGTTGAACAGATCGAACAGCGCGAACTCCCATTCGCTGCGGCCGGCGACGAGGTGGATGTCGTCGATGCACACCAGCGGAAGCTCCTCCAGTCCTTCCAGCACATCCACCGGAAGCTGTCCCACCTGCTCCATGGCGAGATATGCGGCCGCCCGCGCCCTTTCGCCGGCCTGATGGCAGGCCGCTTGCAGCAAGTGGGTCTTGCCGCAGCCGCGCCCGCCCCACAGGTAAATCAACGGCTCGCCTTCTCCGCGCGCGCTCTGTTGCAGCGCCTGCACGACCTCCAGATTGCCCCCTGGGAAAAAACCGGCGAAGGTGGCGTTTTCCCGCAGTGCGAGGCCGAGCGACATCTGCGCAAGCATGGGCGAAGGCGTGGTCATGACCCTCTCTCCGGGCATCCGTTCATCGCCTCTGCCCCCTACTCCTGGGGCGCGCCATAGGAGCCGTCCCGGGCATCATAGAGGCGGCTGCTGACGTAGCGTCCATGGGCGTGACGCAGTAGCACCATCAGGACCGCCGCCACCGGCAGGGCCAGCAGGATCCCGAAGAAGCCGAACAACTGTCCGCCCGCCAGGACCGCGAATATCACCGCCACCGGATGCAGGCCGATACGGTCCCCCACCAGCAGGGGCGTCAGCAGCACCGATTCCACCATCTGTCCGACCCCGAACACCAGCACCACGAGCAGAAGATGCGAAACGTCCTGAAATTGCACCAGCGCCGCAGTCCCGGCCGCCAGGATGCCCACGATGAAGCCGAGATACGGCACAAAGTTGACCAGCCCGGCCACCATGCCGATCAGCAGCGCGAGATCCAGTCCCACCAGCCACAGGCCAATGGAGTAGATCGCCCCCAGCCCCAGCATGACCAGAAACTGTCCGCGCAGGAAGGCTCCCAGGACTTCGTCCGACTCCTGCGCAAGCATGGTGACGGTGGGCTCCACCTTACGCGGCAGCAGGTCGCGCAAGCGGCCCAGAAACACATCCCAGTCGCGCAGAAGATAAAAGGTGACCACGGGAATCAGCACCAGATTGGCAAGCCAGCCGAAAAACGCCAGACCGGAACGGGACACCGTCGCCAGCACTTCCGCCGCGATCCCGCCGGCCGCACTCCAGTGCTCGGTGATCGCCCGCCGCAGCACGCCAAGATCGAGGGCCAGCTCCTCTATTCCCAACCGCGCCTGCAACCAGGGCACCGCCGTCCCCTGGAGCCAATCGATGTAGCCCGGCAGTTTGGCATACAGGGTGGTCACCTGCCGCACCAGGCTGGGGAGCAGGAGCAGCACCAGCCCCAGCAGGATCAGGACCAGGCCCGAAAAAACCACCATTACCGCGGCCGTGCGCGCCATCTTCGTTTCGAGGCGATCCACCAGCGGATCGCCGAGATAGGCGAACAGCGCGGCAATCACGAAGGGGGTGAGCACCGGAGCCAGAAGATACAAGAGCCCGCCAAGCAGCAGGAGCCCGGCGAGCAATTGCCAACGCTGCGAATCCGTCACTTCAGCTTCCTCCGCCCCGCATTCCAGGCGCGCCAGCTCCAGGTCCATACGTAACTTGCCCCGCTGGCGACCGTTGTCGCCAACACGATCCAGGTCAGCGCCGTGATCCAGAACGCGGGGAGCGGCATCACCCCTTGGGCGAACACCACCAGCAGCGCCAGGAGGATCTGCACGAAGGTGTTCACCTTGCTCAAGACGGTGGGCGCCGTCTCGAAGCGCCCGATCTTGAAGTGATAGGCCACCGCCCCGGAGACGATCACCATGTCCCGGGCGATCACGGCAAGCACCAGCCACGCCGGGATCAGCCCGAGCCAGCCCAGGGCAAGATACATGGAAACCAGCAGCGCTTTGTCTGCGAGCGGATCGAGGATCGCGCCGAGCCGGCTGGTCCAGCCGAAACGCTTGGCGAGAAATCCGTCCAGAAAATCGGAGACCCCCGCCACGGCAAACAGCGCCAGCGCCGCGCCGTAGCGTTCCGTGACGAGCAGCACCACGACGGGCAGCACGAGACACACGCGCCCGAGACTGATCAGGTTGGGCAGGTCACGCAACGTCACGGCAACAACCGATAGGCCAGGACGGTTGAAGTCCCCTGCCCCCCTTCCAGGACGGTATCCGTGCGCATCCCTGTCCTACCGGGCGCAACAACGATCGCCTCCAGAGTGTCGCCCTGCGCGATGGCCCGCTCCAGGACGGGCCGGCCTCCATGCACGTCGAGACGGAAAGTGATACCGGAATCCTCCGCCTGGACAACCTGAACCTGTGCCACCTGCCCCAGCCCTTCCAGGTAGCGGAGGGTGCGGGCATATTCCTCCAGGGTATCGATGCCGGACACTTGCAATATCACGCCCACCTGTCGCAGGATGCCTGCCCCCG
>JBAYZB010000053.1:0-17389 GCA_041672765.1 Gammaproteobacteria bacterium
GGCCATCCCGTGTCTCGCCATCGTCGTGCCTCCTTAGCTGAGGAGTCAGTGCTAAAGTCTAGATCGGCTCGATGAGGGTTATTCGGATAGGCTCTTAGTCCAAGCTGCTGAAGCATGGCTTTGAGCAAGCCAAGACCGATCTCCTTTTTGGGGTCCTTCAGCGTGGTAAAACGCTCACCGTAATACAGCCGCCCGTGACTGCCCTTGCCATGCCTTGCATCGAAGCGGACCGCAACTCCACGTTCCTTGCCGAGCTTTTTGATTCTTCTTATGAATTCCGCTCCGTTTATGCATCTATGCTCGTACACATCTGTACGAGAGTCAAGGGCATCATGATCGGTAACCACCGTGCGGGAGGGGGGGCTCCGGCCCAGCGCCGATTGTTATGGCGTTGATGATGTGGCAATGCCGCATCTTGCGAAAATGCGGTCCTTCGCGCCCTTCGCGTCTTTGCGTTAAAACCCTGGTGGGCGACCTGTTGCGGTCTTGTCAACTTCCGGCAGCGGCACGCCGGTCCCCGGACAGCCGTTTCAGCCGTTCGCCGCACGCTTGCGCGGGCGTCCGCCCTTGCGGCCGTTGGCGCGCGCCGCGGCGGCCTTCGCCGGGCTGCGCGCTCGGCCGCCCGCGGCTCCGAACTGCTGCGCCATCCAGCGCCTGGAGCCGAACACGCCTTGCAGCAGTGCCGGGATATACAGGTCCGCATCGAGTTGCGGCCAGTGCAGCCCCAGTCCGGCCGGGCTGATCTGGATATCCGCCAGGGCTTCGGGTGCAGCGCCGGCCAGGCCCTCGGCCAGCGCCGTCGGGAACGTTACCTCGACGCCGGTATCGAGGCGCACCACGATCCGCGACCGGTGCCGATCGTAGCGTGCCGCCACGGCGTACCCCGCGCGCCGCTGCGCCTGCATGCGCTTTTCGGCCTGTTCCAGCTCGTGCTCAGTAATCGCCATGAATCTTTCTCCATTCATTGCACAGGCCTGCCAATGCGGCGGACAGGGTGTCCTGAATGCGGCTTATCTCGTGTGGGTTGAATCCGTAGCTCTCCCGCAGTTCAGGCGGTCCTTCCGGACACCGCAGGTTGAACACCGCTTCGCCATCCGCTCCCACCACATGGACATGGGCAGGCCGGTGGTCGTTCGGGTAGATGACTACGCGCAGGCCGTCGAAACGGAAAACGGACGGCTTGTCTCATTCTGGCAAAAACCCAAGCGCTTGGGAAAATGGGCAGGGTGGGGCCCCTCGCCATTGCGCCGGTGGTTGGGGCGTTGTTTCGGTGGGCGATGCCCGCCCTACTGAAGAGCCGCGGCGATCTCGCGGATCAGCGCGGGGCCGCGGTAGATGAAGCCGGTGTAGATCTGCACCAGGTCCGCGCCGGCCGCGATCTTGGCCTTGGCGTCGGCGCCGCTCATGATGCCCCCCGCCGCAATGATGGGCACGTCCGCGCCGAGCTGCTGGCGCAGTTGCCGCAGCACCTCGGTGGAGCGCGCGAACACCGGCGCGCCACTGAGGCCGCCCGCCTCCTGCGCGTGGGGCAGACCCTCCACCCCTTCCCGCGACAGCGTGGTGTTCGTGGCGATTACCGCATCCATCGCGCACTTGCGCACCACCTGCGCGATGGTGCGAACCTCCTCCGCGTCGAGATCCGGCGCGATCTTCACGGTGACCGGCACCTGCCGGCCATGCTCGCGGGCCAGGCGCAACTGCTCTTCGCGCAACGCGCCGAGGAGCTGTTCCAGCGTTTCGCCGTATTGCAGCGTGCGCAGCCCCGGCGTGTTGGGCGAGGAGATGTTGACGGCGATGTAGCCCGCGTGCGGATACGCCTTGCGCAGGCCGATGAGGTAATCGTCTACCGCACGCTCCACCGGCGTATCGAAATTCTTGCCGATGTTGATGCCGAGCACGCCGCGGAACTTCGCTTGGCGCACGCGCTCCAGCAGATAGTCGATGCCCTTGTTGTTGAACCCCATGCGGTTGATGAGCGCCCGGGCGGCGGGCAGGCGGAACAGGCGCGGCGCGGGATTGCCCGGCTGCGGGCGCGGCGTCACGGTGCCCACCTCGATGAAGCCGAAGCCGAGGGCCGCCAGCGCGTCGATGTATTCGCCGTTCTTGTCGAGCCCTGCGGCGAGCCCCACGGGGTTCGGAAACTCCAGACCCATCACGCGCCGCGGGCTGTGCGGCACCGCGCCGCTCAGCAGCGCGGACAGGCCAAGGCGATGCGCCGCCTGCAGCGCCAGGAAGGCGACGCGGTGGGCGCGTTCGGGATCGAGTCGAAACAGGACCGGGCGGACGAAATCGTAAAACATCGGACTGGGTGGATGCGGGAGCGTTTACAGATAATGCTTGCGCTGGCGCTTGTAGGTCTTCTGCCAGACCACACCTTTGATCGGACAGGGCTGGGTGAGCTCGATGGTGGGGTAGTTGGGGTTCACCGGCTTGAGGTAACGCTTGCCGTCCTCCTGCACGAACTGGCGGAAGATGAACTCACCCTCGTATTGGGCCACCACATATGCGCCGTTGAAGGGTGGATAGCCTGGGTCCAGCACGATGATGGAGCCGTGCTCGAACTCCGGTTCCATGCTGTCTCCCAGCACCTGCAAGGCGAACGGTTCGTTTTCGCCGCAACTCGGTCTGTCGTTGGTGGGATCGCTCATGGCATTGTCTCTTGCGCCCGCGGGCGCGAAAAACGTTGTGCGCAATGTAGCACACTTCTCCGGCGGGTGTCCCGGCGCGGCACTCGGTCTTCGGTTGTTCCTCTTTCTCCTCGTCACCCCGGGCTCTTCCCCAGGAAACACGGCCATGTTCTCTGGAAGTCCTTCCTCTACCTCCGAGAGGTACCTCGTCGGAGGGAGGGGCTGTTTGATTCAGATCAAGGTGGTCAATCTTTGCACTCAAATAATGATAAACGACCCTAATCAAGCTATAACTAGCATTTATATATCAATAAATTCCAATACTTAGAATAAATCCAGGGTTGGCGCCTTAAAACTGAGAGCACAGCCTGGTGGGCGGCGGTTGAGCAGGACGGCGTCCAAATCAGAACAAGAACTGAGCAAGGAGGATGTGAGGATGAGTCAGGCAATGCGAGCGCTGCAAAGCGCGGGTGAGCTGTTCTGTGTCTTTCTGTTGGCTTTTATGTTGGCTGCGTGCGGCGGCGGAGGTGGCGATGATTCGCCATCCACCGAGCCCCCGCCCGGCAGTTCAACCCCTCCCGATGCGCCGGGCCCGACGCCCCCGATCAGCGCCACTCGACTCGACGCGGCCATTACCGGCGTGACGATCAGTAGTCCCCCGGCAGTCGATTTCACCGTCCGGGATGAGTATGGCCAAGGCGTCGCCGGGCTCACCACCGCGAATCTGCAGTTCACCATCGCGAAACTCATTCCCGGCGAGAATGGCGAGCCCAGCCGCTGGCAAAGCTACATCAACAGGCTGGAAAAGGCGGGGGCCGCCGGGCCCGGCACGGAGGACAAGGTCCAGGCCACCAGCGACCGCAATGGCACGCTGGTTCCCCATGGCAACGGCCGCTATACGTACACCTTCGCCACCGACATCACCAACGTCACCAGCCCGCTGGCCATCCCATACGAACCTGCCCTGACGCACCGGGTCGTGCTCCAGATCAGCGGCGGCACCCTGCCTGTGACCAACGCCGTGTACACCTGGCAGCCGTCCAGTGGCGCTACCAACGGGATTGTCACCCGCGAGATCGTGAAGACGGACTCATGCAACGAGTGCCATGGCAATCTGGCGATGCACGGCGGCGGCCGCGTGGATACGCGCTACTGCGTGACCTGCCACAACCCTGGCTCCACGGACGCCAACAGCGGCAACACCATCGACTTCAAGGTAATGGTCCACAAGCTCCATCGCGGCGCGAACCTGCCGAGCGTGGTGGCGGGCGGCGAGTACGCGATCTATGGGCACAACAACAGGAAGTTCGATTTTTCGGATGTGGTGTTTCCACAGGACGTGCGCAACTGCACCAAGTGTCACGATGAGGCGGATGCCGACACGCCCCAGGCCGGCAACTGGATGACCCAGCCCAGCATAGAAGCCTGCGGATCGTGTCATGACAACGTCGATTTCGCGCAAGGCGTCCCGGGTGGGCATCCGGGCGGTGTAGTGACCGATAACAGCCAGTGCACCCTCTGCCACACGGAAGGCGGCTGGGCCAAGGGCGTGGCGGAGGCGCACGCGATTCCGGAGGAGACCTGGGCCGCCAGGTACCGGTACAACATCCTCAGTGTGGAGAACACGGCGCCTGGGGAGAAACCGGTCATCACCTTCTCGGTGACCGATCCGACCAACGGGGATGCCGCATACGACATCCTGGACCCGAACGACAAGGTGTTCGCCTCCAGCGCGCTTGGTTTCGTCATCGGCTGGGACACCGCCGATTACACCAACGCGGGGAGCAGCAGCAATCCCGCCCGGCCGCTTTCGTTCAGCCGGGCGCAGGTATTCGCCAACTCGGTCGACAACGGCGACGGCACCTTCACCTTCACCGCGCCGACCGCCATTCCGGCCGAGGCGACCGGGACGGCGGTGGTGTCCTTGCAGGGCTATCTGGCCGGCGATTTCGATGGCGACGGCGTCTATGGCGAATCAGCGGCGAATGTCAGCGTGCGCCCGGCGGTGAACGAGCGGGTGCCGGTGACGAGCGTGGTCGCCTACAGCCCCGTCACCGATGTGAGCGCGCAGCCGCGCCGTCAGGTCGTGGCGATCGAAAAGTGCAACCAGTGTCACCAGCGCCTGAGCCTGCATGGCGGCAACCGCACCAATGAGCCGCAGCTCTGCGTGGTCTGCCACAACCCCAACAACACGGACAAGCTGATGCGCGATATCGCACTCGCCGATCCGAACAAGCCGGACCCGACCGACGGCAAGGCCGAGGAATCCATCGACTTCAAGCGCATGATCCACGCCATCCACAGCGCCAATGCCACCAGGAGCAATGGCACCGCGCTGCGCGAGAAGGGGCTTGAGATCTTCGGCCACAACGGCAGCAAGTTCGACTTCGGCGACGTCAAGTTCCCCGGCAAGGTACAGAACTGCGAGACCTGTCATCTGCCCGGAACGTACGAGGTGCCGTTGCCGGCCGGGGTGCTCGCCAGCACGGTCGATACGGGCGCGGATATCGCCGATCCGTCGGACGACGCCAACATCACGCCCACCGCCGCGGCCTGCTCGTCGTGCCACGACGGCAATCTGATGCAGGCGCACATGGAGCAGAACGGCGCGTCGTTCACGGCCCTGCAATCGCAGGTGGACGACGGCACGTTCATCGAGACCTGCGCACTGTGCCACGGCCCGGGCCACATAGCGGACGTGAAGGTGATGCACGGAATCAAGTAGCCAACCCGGGGAGGGGCGGCGGGGTTGCAACCCCGCCGCCTTTGCGCCGGACAGCGATTGATGGGTACCGCTCCGACGATCCAGAGAAATACACAATGCAGCAAAACCGAACAGTACTGTCGTTCCTTATCTTTCCAATCATCCTGCTGGCGGCGTTCCATGCGCCCGTGGGGCTCGCGGAGTCGGACGAGTTTTCGATAACGATCAAAAAGGAAAAACCGAAAAAGCCCGAAACCCCGGCGGAGCAGATCGAAGCCGCCGGCTACACCAAGAGGGGTGCGGATACCTGTCTCAGGTGCCACGACGAAGAGTCGGAGTACCCTGTGCTGCCGATCTTCAAGACCAAACACGCGGTGGTTGCCGACGAGCGGACGCCCTTTGCCGGCCGCCAGTGCGAGGCCTGCCACGGGCCGGGCGAGTTCCACACCCAGACCGAGGAAGGCGAAGAGGCGGGCAGCATCGTTTCCTTCAATCCTGTGGACGACGATCTGATCGCCACGCCGGAGCGGTATAACCGGCTTTGCCTGAATTGCCATGAAAAGGACGCACGGATCGGCTGGCAGGGCAGTGTCCACGAAAGCGTCGGCACGACCTGTACCAACTGTCATCGTATCCACGTCGAGCACGACCAGGTCCTGGCCACCGCATCGCAGCCGGATGTCTGCCTCAGTTGCCACAAGCAGCAGCGCGCCGAGATCCACCGCGCTTCGGCCCATCCGATCCGGTTCGGGCAGATGGCGTGCAGCGAGTGCCACAATCCCCACGGTTCCGTGTCCGATACGCTGCTCATCAGACCCACCATCAACGAGACGTGCTACACGTGCCACGCGGAAAAGCGCGGTCCGTTCCTGTGGGAACACGCGCCGGTGGCGGAGGACTGCACCACCTGTCATGTGCCGCACGGATCGAGCCATCCGGCGCTGCTGGCGCGGCGGCTGCCGTTGCTCTGCCAGCAGTGCCATTCCCAGACAGGGCATCCCAGTGTTGCCTATACGGCTGGCGCACTGCCGCCTTCGGGCGCAGCGGGCTTCCTTGTCGCCAAGAGCTGCCTCAACTGCCATTCGCAGGTGCACGGCTCGAACCATCCCTCGGGGATCAAGCTCTCGCGGTAGCGTGGATGCGGGCGCAAAAAGAAGAAGTACAGCGTCAATGGGATAACGACAATGAACAAGGCCAAACAGCTTTTTCTGGGCATCGCCTTGATGACTCAAGCCCTCGCCATCGCCGCTGAGGACAGCCGCGCGACGGGCGATTCCCCTCGGGAGTGCCGTAGATGTCCTGACATGCAGGGCGTTTCAGGGGAAGTGGAACTCGGGGCCGGCTACGTGTCGGACGACGCCTTCAAGTTCGGCGATTACCGGGGGCTCCACCAGGAGGGGGCTTTCCTGATCGGCAATGCCGCCGTCCAGTCGCTTGGCGAAGAGGGCGAGTATTGGAGCCTGCGCGGGGGAGACCTCGGCCTCGATACCCGGTTCCTGCAGTTGAACGGGGGCAGGCAGGGGGCTTACGCCCTGTCCCTCGGCTACGATCAGATACCGCATCATGTTTTTGGCAATGCGCTGATGCCGTTTCTCGGCGTGGGCGGCGATATCGCGAGCGAACGGGAGCGGCTGAGCATCGGCGCCTCCCTTATCCCGGCCCACCGCTGGGAACTCACTGCAAGATACCGCCGCGATACGAAGAAAGGCATAAAGTCCATCGGCGGAAGCTTTCTCTTGACGAGCGCGATCCTGCCCGAGCCGATCGACTACGTCACCGACCAGGTGGACCTTGCCGCCTCCTACGCGGGGCAGAAGTGGCAGGCGCAATTGGCCTATTACGGGTCGTTCTTTCGTAACGAGAACGGATTCCTCACTTGGCAAAATCCCTTCACGCCCCTGGTTGACGGGGCCGATACCGGACAGCTCGCGCTCCCGCCCGACAACCAGTTTCATCAGATCAGCTTCACCACGGGCTACCAGTTCACGCCGGCCACCCGCGCCGTCGCCACCGTTGCCGTCGGACGCATGACCCAGGACGAGGATTTCGCGCCCTACACGACGAATCCCAACCTCGTTACGGACCCGCTGCCGCGGGGTTCGCTCGACGGGCGCGTCGACACGCTGACGGGAAGCATCAGGCTCATGACCAGTCCGGCCGATCACCTAAGGCTTACGGCCGCTTATCGTTACGACGATCGGGACAACAAGACACCGCAGGCGATCTTCACGCCGGTCCTCACCGATGTATTCGTGATCGGCCCCAGGACGAACCTTCCCTACAGCTTCACCCGCAGGACCGGGGAATTGACCGCCGATTACCGGCTCGGGTGGAAGGCCAGCGCGACGGTGGGCTTCAAGCGGGACGAGGTGGAACGGACATTCCAGCAGGTCGAGGAGACCGAGGAGGACACGGTTTCGGCAAGATTGCGCCTGCGACCGCGCGACGACCTCGGTTTCGCCCTCAAAGTGGCGCACGCGGAGCGGGACGGCTCCGCGCTGGAGCTCGTGGAGGAAATATCGCCGCCCCAGAACCCGCTGCTGGTGAAGTACAACATGGCAGATCGGGATCGGGACCAGGTGGGGCTCAACGTGGATTACACGCCGCACGAGCGCGTCAGCCTCAGTCTGTCTGCCGACCATGCCGCGGACGATTACACCGCCTCCACGCTCGGGCTTCGGGAGAGCGAGTACGTCGCCTATAACGCGGACGCATCGTTCGTCGTCACCGAGAATTTGCGCCTGCATGCGTTCTTCGGCCGCGAGCGCTACGAATCGAAGCAGGCCGGCAGCCAGAGTTTTTCCACTCCCGACTGGTTTGCCAATCATGAGGACGTCATCGACACGGCGGGATTCGGGGCCGTGCTCTCCCTGATGGCGAACCGGCTCGAAACCGGCCTGGACTTCGTTTATTCGCGCTCCCGGGGCGAAATCACGGTCACCACCGGCGGCTTGACCTCCCGGTTTCCCGACCTCGTGACGCGATTACGCGGCATACGGCTCTATGCCGACTACCGCTTGCGCGATGAATGGTCGGTCCGCCTGGGGTATCACTACGAGCAATACCGGCTCGACGACTGGGCCTTCGAGGGCGTTGCGCCGGATACCGTGCCGAATGTCCTGACGCTCGGAGAGTACGATCCGTCGTACGATGTCAATGTCGTGGCGTTATCGGTACGCTACCGGTTCTAGTTCCAGCCGCAACCGCGGCGCGGGCGTTTTCAGGGCCGTGAATGTTGACGACAAACGTCGAATTAGGTTAACAATCGGCGCGGCCGTTGCCGCGCCGCCGCGCGAAGATTCTTGGGAAACGGATGTAAGTGCTGAACGATACGGCCAAAAAACCAACTCTCCGGCAGATTTCGCATTTCGTGATCGCCTATGAAGGTAGCACTCGAGGCCCGTGACCTTGCCTGTGTACGCGGCGATCGCCGCCTGTTTTCCGGCGTGAGTTTTTGCGTCGATGCCGGCGAGGTGCTGCAGGTCACGGGCCGCAACGGCAGCGGCAAGACCAGCCTGTTGCGCATCCTGTGCGGTCTGTCTGCGCCGGAGGAGGGGGCGGTGTGCTGGAATGGCGCCGACATCCGCACGCTGCGCGAGGAGTTCGCGCGGGAGCTGCTTTACATCGGCCATCAAAACGGCATCAAAGATGACCTTACGGCGGTCGAAAACCTGCGCCTCGCGAGCATGGTTGGCGGCAGGCCGGCCACGGATGACGCGATCGACGCGGCGTTGCGGGGCATGGGATTGGCAGGCTGTGAAGACATCCCATGCCGGTTTCTCTCCCAGGGCCAGAAGCGGCGCGTGGCCCTGTGCCGGCTGTTGCTGGCCGGCAGACGGCTGTGGGTACTTGACGAGCCGTACACGGCGCTGGACGCGGCGGCCATCGGTACCATGCAGGAGACCCTGCACCGGCATCTCGATGCGGGCGGCATGGTGATTCTGACCACGCACCAGGAAGTGGCTCTCAGCGCCCGGATGCGCCAAGTGCATCTGAGTTGAGCGGCGCCATGTGGACGACGATACGGGGCGTGCTGATACGGGATCTGTTGCTGGCCGTGCGCCGGCGCCAGGATATTTTGACGGCGGTTCTGTTCTTCGTCATTGTCGTCACCCTGTTCCCGCTAGGCGTTGGGCCGGAACCCGCGGTGTTGCGCGACATTGCGCCGGGCGTGGTGTGGGTGGCGGCGCTGCTGGCCACCTTGCTGTCGCTGGACCGCCTGTTCGCAGCGGATCTGCGTGACGGCACACTGGAGCAGATGCTCCTGGCGCCGCAGCCGCTGGCCCTGCTGGTGCTTGCCAAGATCCTCGCGCACTGGATCGTGGCGGGCCTGCCCCTGGTGCTGATGGCGCCGCTGCTGGGCTTGCAACTGGGGCTCGGGTGGGAGGAGCTGCAGGTGCTGATGGCCGCGCTGCTGCTCGGCACGCCGGTGCTGAGCCTGATAGGCGCCATCGGGGCGGCGTTGACGCTGGGGCTGCGCGGCGGCGTGCTGATCGCGCTGCTGGTGCTGCCGCTGTACGTGCCCACCTTGATCCTGGGGACCGGCGCGGTGGAGAACCAGATGGCGGGCCTGAGCCCCGAGGCGCATTTGTCCCTGCTGGGGGCGCTGCTGCTGCTGGCGCTGTTTCTCGCGCCGTGGGCAGCCGCGGCGGCGCTGCGCATCATGGTCGATTGACAGGCGATGCGGATGCGTTGTGGATGCCGGGTGAGCCGACGGCGAGAGCGGGTCGGGCAGGCGCAAGGTGGTGGGCGAAGATGTCTGGCGGGGGCGCCCCAAGGGGCAGTCCAACCTGCCGATTCGAACGTAAACGAAAAACGATAGAGGAAGGAGAGGAAGGAAAAGTGAGCGGAAGGCCGATTCCGTGGATGAAGTTCTCGTCGCCGAGAAATTTCTATTTCCTCGCGGGCAGGCTTATTCCGTGGTGCGCCGTCGCGGCGGCGGTGCTCGCCCTGATCGGGCTGTACCTCGGCTTTTTCGTCGCGCCCACCGATTACCGCCAGGGCGACAGCTATCGCATCATGTTCATCCACGTGCCGGCGGCGTGGATGTCCATGTTCATCTACCTCGTGATGGCGGGCTATTCCGTCGCAAACCTCGTGTGGAACATCAAGCTCTCCGACGTCATGGCCGGCGCGCTCGCGCCCACCGGCGCGCTGTTCACCTTCATCGCGCTGTGGACCGGCGCGCTGTGGGGCAAGCCCACCTGGGGCACGTGGTGGGTGTGGGACATGCGCCTGACTACGGAACTCATCCTGCTGTTCCTGTATCTGGGCTACATCGCGCTGCGCTCCGCCATCGACGATCCGCGCCGCGCCGCGCGGGCGAGCGCGCTGCTGGCGCTGGTGGGCTCGGTCAACGTGCCCATCATCTATTTCTCCGTGAAGTGGTGGAACACGCTGCACCAAGGGGCATCCGTCAGCATCACCAAGGCCCCCACCATGGCGGCGACCATGTTCGCAGCGATGATCGTGATGGCCTTCGCCTGCTGGATGTACACCATCGCGGTGGTGCTGGCGCGGGCGCGCGCCGAGATCCTGGAGCGGGAGAAACACATGGGTTGGGTGGCGGAAGTGGTGAACGGCGCATGAATATGTCCGAGTTTTTCGCAATGGGCGGCTACGGCCTGTACGTATGGGGCTCTTATGGGGTGACGGCGCTCGTGCTGGCCATCGAGGTGATCATGCTGCTGCAGAGAAAGAAGTCGGTGCAGCGCCGGCTGGCGCGGCTGACGGCGGAACGGGTGCAGGCATGAAGCCACGCCAAAAGAAGCTGCTGGGCGTCGTCGTCGGACTGCTCGCCCTGGGTGGCGCTACCGCGCTGGTGCTGAATGCCTTCAACGAAAATCTCGTGTTCTATTACACGCCGAGCCAGGTGGCGGCGCAGGAGGCGCCGTTGAGCCGTACCTTCCGCATGGGCGGCCTGGTGGAGGTGGGCAGCCTCCGGCGCGAGGCCGACGGGCTTACGGTGCGCTTCATCGTGACCGACACCGCGGAGCGGATTCCCGTCGTCTACCAGGGCGCGCTGCCGGATCTGTTCGACGAAGGGCAGGGCGTGGTGGCCCAGGGCCGGTTGCTGCCGGATGGCGTGTTCCAGGCCGAACAGGTGCTGGCCAAGCACGATGAGAACTACATGCCGCCGGAGGCGGCCGAGGCGCTGGAGAAGGCCCACCAGGCGCGACAGGGAGGGGCGGCACAGTGATTCCGGAGCTTGGACAATTCGCGCTGATCCTCGCTCTGTGCATTGCGCTGGTGCAGGGCGCGGTCCCGTTGATCGGCACCTGGCGCGGCGACCGCGCCTGGATGGGACTCGCCCGGCGGGCCGCGTCCGGCCAGTTCGTCTTTCTTCTGATCGCCTTCGGCTGCCTGACCTACGCCTTCATCGCCAATGATTTCTCCGTCCGTTACGTGGCGGGCCATTCCAACTCGGCGCTGCCGCTGCCCTACCGCATCTCCGCTGTATGGGGCGGGCATGAAGGTTCGCTGCTGCTGTGGGTGGCATTGCTAGGGGCCTGGACGGTGGCGGTGAGCCGGTTCAGCCGCAACTTGCCGCTGCCTATGGTGGCGCGGGTGCTGGGCGTGATGGGGCTGGTCTCGGTCGGGTTTTTGAGTTTTCTGCTGTTCACCTCCAATCCTTTCGAGCGCCTGCTGCCCGCCGCCCTCGATGGCCGCGACCTCAACCCCATGCTGCAGGACCCGGGCCTCATCTTCCACCCGCCCATGCTCTACATGGGCTACGTGGGCTTTTCTGTGGCCTTCGCCTTCGCTATCGCCGCCCTGCTCGGCGGACGGCTGGATGCCGCCTGGGCGCGCTGGTCTCGCCCGTGGACCACGGCGGCCTGGATCTTCCTTACCCTCGGCATCGCGCTGGGCAGCGCCTGGGCCTATTATGAGTTAGGCTGGGGCGGCTGGTGGTTCTGGGACCCGGTGGAAAACGCCTCCTTCATGCCCTGGCTGGTGGGCACGGCGCTGATGCATTCCCTCGCCGTGACGGAAAAGCGCGGCAGCTTCAAGAACTGGACCGTGCTGCTGGCGATCCTGGCGTTTTCCCTGAGCCTGCTGGGCACCTTCCTGGTGCGCTCCGGTGTGCTCACCTCGGTGCATGCCTTCGCTTCCGATCCGCGCCGCGGTGTCTACATCCTCGCCTTCCTGATCCTGGTGGTGGGCCTGTCGCTGCTGCTCTATGCATGGCGCGCGCCGCGCTTCGGCCTGGGCGGGAGCTTCGGCTTCGTGTCGCGCGAGTCGCTGCTGCTGGTGAACAACGTGCTGCTCACCGTGGCTGCCGGCGCAGTGCTGCTCGGCACGCTGTATCCGTTGATCCTCGATGCCCTCGGGCTCGGCAAGATCTCGGTGGGGCCGCCCTATTTCGAGGCGGTATTCGTGCCGCTCATGGCGCCGTTGGTGTTCCTCATCGCGCTCGGTCCCTGGGCGCGCTGGAAACAGGCGAGCCTTGCGGAACTGGCGCGGCGTTCGTGGTGGGTCCTCCTCGTCAGCGGCGCGGCGGGCGTGCTGGTGCCGTGGGCGATGGGACGCTGGTCGGCGCTGGCGGGATTGGGCGTGCTGCTGGCGGTCTGGGTGTTTGTGGCGGTGGTGCGCGACATCGTCGACCGGCTGCGGCGGCCCGGTGCGCGCGGACGCCTGGCCGAACTGCCCCGCGCCTATCTGGGGATGCACCTGGCGCATATCGGCGTGGCGGTGTTCATCATCGGCGTGACGCTGGTGAAGGGCTACGAGGTGGAGCGCGACGTGCGCATGGTGCCTGGCGAAACGGTGGAGGTGGCGGGTTACCGGTTCCGCTTCGAAAGCTTAGCGGCAGTCTCAGGTCCCAATTACGAAGCCGTGCGCGCGCGGTTCTACGTCAGCGACAGGGAGCGTTCGGTGGGAATGCTGTTTCCGGAAAAGCGCATGTACACGACCCAGCGCATGCCCATGACCGAGGCGGGCATCGAGCGTGGCGTGACGCGCGATCTGTACGTGGCGCTCAGCGAACAGGTGGAGCGGGACGCCTGGCTCGTGCGCATTCATTACAAGCCGTTCGTGAACTGGATCTGGGGCGGTTGCCTGTTGATGGCCTTGGGCGGCGCGCTGGCGGCGAGCGACCGGCGTTACCGGCTCGCGGCCCGGCGCACGGCGGTGGAGGCGCGTAGCGGCACCGCCGGCTTGGTGGGGGAAGGGGCATGATGCGGTATCTGCTGCCTCTGGGCATATTCGCGGTGCTGGCCGCATTCCTGTGGGTAGGGCTCGGGCTCAATCCGCGCGAGGTGCCGTCGCCGTTCATCGGCAAGCCCGCGCCCGCCTTCGAACTGGCACAATTGCACGACGCGGGCGCGAAGTTTTCGCCCCAGCAGATGCGCGGCAAGGTGTGGCTGCTGAACGTGTGGGCCTCCTGGTGCGCCGCCTGCCGCGACGAACACCCGCTGCTGGTGGATCTCGCGCGCCGCAACGTGGTGCCCATCGTCGGCCTCAATTACAAGGACCAGCGCGAGGACGGAATCCGCTGGCTCCGCCGCTTCGGCGACCCTTACATGCTGAGCGTGTTCGACCCGGAGGGCGGGGTGGGCATCGACTACGGCGTGTATGGCGTTCCCGAGACCTTTCTCATCGATCGGGATGGCGTGATCCGCTACAAGCGCATCGGGCCGATCACGCCGAAGGTGCTGGACGAAGAGTTGCTGCCCCGGATCAAGGAGTTGCAGGGATGAGGCGCCGTTTTGCCATCGCACTGCTGCTGTTCTGCGCTTCCGCTCTCGCGTCGGCGAACCCGGAGCAGGAGGCGCGCGTCAAGGCGCTGTCCGAAAGCCTGCGCTGCCTTGTGTGCCAGAACCAGAGCATCGCCGAATCCAACGCGGACTTGGCGCAGGACCTGCGTGGCCAGGTCGAGCGTATGGTGCAATCCGGCGCGACCGATGACGAGATCATCGGCTACATGGTGGAGCGCTACGGCGACTTCGTCCTGTACAAGCCGCCGGTGAAGCCCAGCACCTATCTCCTTTGGGCCGGGCCGTTCCTCCTGCTGCTGGCGGGCATGGCCGTGTTCGTGCGTGTGCTGGCGCGGCGCAACCGTGCGGCGGCGGACGCCCCCCTTTCCGACGAAGAGCGGCACCGTCTGGAGGCGCTGTTGCAGGAAGATGCGGAGGGCGAGCGCCGATGATCCTGTTCTGGACCTTTGCCGCCCTGCTGATCGGTGTGGCTCTCCTGTTCCTGCTGCCGCCGCTCCTGCGCGGCCGGGGTGAACGGCAGGGCTTGACGCAGCAGGCGCTCAACGTTGCCATCTACCGCAACCAACTGGCGGAGCTGGAGGCGGACCTGCGCAACGGCAACCTCGACGCTACGCAGTTCGAGCAAGCGCGCCACGACCTGCAGCGCACCCTGCTGGAAAGTGTCGGCGACAACGCGGCGGCAGCGCCCGCGGCGGGGGCCGACACTGCCTCGGGCAAAGGCGCGGCGCTGGTGGTCGGAATCGCGTTGCCCGTGGCGGCGGTCGGCCTGTATCTCGCACTGGGCGGCGGTGCCGCTGCCCTCGATCCCGGACGGATGGGCGCGGGCCAAGACCACTTCGGCTCGGTTGAGGACATGGTCGCCTCCCTGCAACAGCGGCTGGAGGCAAACCCCGAAAATCCCGCCGGCTGGAGTATGCTGGCGCGTTCCCATTCCGTACTGGGCAATCATCCGCAGGCCGCGGCGGCCTACGAAAAGGCCCTTGAATTCGGAGCAGGGGAGGATCCCGACGTGCTGGCGGGCTATGCCGACGTGCTCGCCGCACTGCAGGAACGCCGACTGCAGGGCCGGCCCATGGAGCTGCTGCAGCGCGCGTTGCAGATCGATCCGAACCACGTGAAATCCCTCTGGCTGGTGGGCACCGCCGCTTATCAAGCGAACGACCTGTCGGCCGCCCGCGAGTACTGGACCCGGTTGGCGGCGCTGTTGCCGCCGGGCTCCGAGGACGCGCAGATCATCCAGGCCAACCTGACGGAACTCGACCAGTTGGTTGCGGGAGCATCCTCGACCGCTGTGCAGGCCGCTATCCAGGGCGTCGTGGAGCTGGCCCCCGCGCTCGCGGCGCAGGTTGAGCCTACCGATATCGTGTTCGTGTCGGCGCGCGCCGCGGACGATACCAGGATGCCGCTGATGGTCCTGAAGCGGCAGGCGCAGGAGCTGCCGTTTTCCTTCACGCTGGACGAGACGACGGCGATGATCCCTGGGCCGAAACTCTCCGATTTCACGGAGGTGGAAGTAACGGCCCGCATCTCGAAGAGCGGCGACGCCATGACCCAGCCCGGCGACCTGCGGTCCAAACCCGCGCGGATCAGAACGGACGCCCCGGACCAGGTGCGGCTGCTGATCGACGAGGTGGTACAGTAGGAGCGGGCGGTGCCCGGCCCTACGAAAATTCAACGCAAAGACGCGAAGGGCGCTGAGAGCGCAAAGACAAAGAAGGGTTTTGTTCTGCGCGGATCGACCCCCCTGTGCTTACGGAAGCCTGTCCAAGTTTCCGTAATTTCCCTAACACTTTCTTTGCGCCTTTGCGTTGAATTACCGTTTTTCTTAACGCTGGCAGTGCCCGCAATAATAGGTTGACCGCTGTCCCTGCTGGATCTGCAGGATCGGCCTGCCGCAGGCGGGGCAGGGTTCGCCGGTGCGGCCGTAGACGCGCAGGTACAGGCTGAAGTAACCCGGCTGGCCGTCGCTGGCGAGGAAATCGCGCAGGGTCGTGCCGCCCTGGGCGATGGCCTCCTGCAGCACCTGCTTGATGGCTTGCGCCAGCCGTTCATACCGTTCCCGCCCGATCCGCCCCGCCGCCCGCGCGGGGTGGATGCCTGCCAGGAACAGCGCCTCGTTCGCGTAGATGTTGCCGACGCCCACCACCACGCGGTTGTCCATCAGGAATTGTTTCACGGGCGCGGTGCGGCCGCGGGAGCGCTCGAAGAGACAGGCGCCGTCGAAACCGTCTTCCAAGGGCTCGGGGCCGAGGTCGGCCAGCAGCGGGTGGCGCAGCGGATCGTCCCGCGTCCACAGCACGGCGCCGAAGCGGCGCGGGTCGTGCAGGCGCAGGCACTTGCCGTTGCCGAGCACGATGTCCACGTGGTCGTGTTTCCCGGGCGGGCTGTCGCAGGGCAGGATGCGCAGGTTGCCGGACATGCCCAGATGCAGGATCAGCGTGCCCGCGTCGGCGCGCAGCAGCAGATACTTGGCGCGGCGTTCGACCTTGTGGATGGTCTGGCCGGACAGTTCGCGCTGCAATTGCGGCGGGACCGGCCAGCGCATGCGCCCGTCGCGCACAACGATGCCGGTTACCTGCTGTCCCGCCACGTGGGGCTCGATGCCGCGGCGGGTGGTTTCAACTTCGGGGAGTTCGGGCATGGCGAAAGTAGAGGAGCTATTTAACGCATTTAACGCAAAGGCGCAAAGATTTCTTTTGTTGAATGTCGGGTTGGTGTAGCACTGCCCGCCAGAACAGTGACGCATTGCGGTATGCCCGGACAACCGCCCCGATTTTCAAAATCCAATATCCCTTTGCGCCTTCGCGCCTTTGCGTTGAGCTGTTGTTGAGTTGTTACTGTCGGCGCGTCAATCCAGGTTCGGCGGCACGGTTTCCTCGTCGTTTTCCTGTTCCGGTTCGATGGCCGGTTCCCTGAACTCCAGCAGGCCGCGGGCGGACTCTTCCGCCAGGTGATACTGCACACCGGCATCCGGACGTGCGAGGACGAGTTCCGGTTCCTGGGCGAGGATGTCGAATTGCAGCGGCTGCTCCTCCCCTTCGAGACGCACGACGATCCGGCCCTTGGCTTCGCTCTGTTCGTAAGGCTGGATCCAGACCGCCTGCGCCTGACGCCAATTGTCCACCACCATGTTGGCGGCGTCGGCGGACAGGCCGGGCCGCTCGGGCGTGAGGACCCATTTGTCCTCGGCCCGCGCCAGGCGCCAGTCGGGCGTTGTGATCTCCGTGATGCGGCTGTCCGCCGGGAGCAGGTGCTGGTTGACGAGGTCCGTGGGCCCGGCGGTCATGATGTGGAAGTACCGGTCGGTGATGAGATGCACGATGTCGCCGGTGCGGACGTAG
>JBAYZB010000054.1:0-16701 GCA_041672765.1 Gammaproteobacteria bacterium
GGAGCGGGCGCGCGGTGCGGACGACCCCGAGGCGCCGCCGGTGGTGAGCGAGCGGGCGGTCATCGGCGGCAGCGCCTGGGCGGGGATGCGGGCGGTGTTCCGCTCGCCCTATCTGGGGGGTATCGCCGCCTACGCGGTGATCCTGGCGGTGATGGCCACCTTCATCTATTTCACCCGCCTGCAGATGGTGGCCGCCCTGGGCGCCGATTTGGACCTGCGTACCGCTTGGTTCGCGCGCATCGATGTGATCACCCAGGTGACCACGCTGGTCCTGCAGGCGCTGGTGACGGGACACGTGATGCGTCGGCTGGGGGTGCCGCTGACCCTGGCGCTGCTGCCCCTGACCGCCGTCCTGGGCTTCATCGGCTTGGCCATGGTGGCTTCGCTGGCCATGCTGATCGTCTTCGAGGCCGGCTTCCGTGCCGTGCAGCGGGCCATCATGCGCCCGGCCCGGGAGACGCTCTACACCGTGGTGGCGCGCGAGGACAAGTACAAGTCCAAGGCCTTCATCGATACCTTCATCTACCGGGGCGGCGACGTGCTGGGCGCCCAACTGGAGGGCCTGCTAGGGCGCCTGGGCATGGGGCTCGCGGCCCTGGCCAGCGTGGCCGTGCCCCTGGCCATCGCCTGGGCGGCGCTGGGGATCTGGCTGGGCCGTGCCCAGCGGCGGCAGGCGCACGCGCAACGCGAGGCGCCGGCGGACGGGAAACTCGCGCCGGTCGAACAGGCGCCCTGAACCGAAACAGAAAAAGAAAAAGGAGGTCGATGCATGCTCACACGACGCCAGTATCTGAAACTGACCCTGGCCGCCGGTGCGGCCCTCGCGCTGCCCGGGAGAATGGCAGGGGCCGCGACGGTGCGGGGTGAGCCCATCACCCGCGCGATCCCGTCCAGCGGCGAGCGGGTGCCGGTGGTGGGGCTGGGCAGTTCCGCCACCTTCTCCCGCATGGCGGGCGGCGAAGATGTTTCCGCCCTGCGCGAGGTGCTGGCGGCCCTGGTGGAACACGGCGGCGCCATCTTCGACACGGCGCCCGCCTACGGCGCCTCGGAACGGGTGGCCGGGGCCATCGCCCGGGAACTGGGCATCGGCGACCGCATCTTCTGGGCCACCAAGGTGAACGTGGCCGGACGCGGCGGCCAGGCCGATCCCGCGGCCGCCCGGGCGCAACTGGAGCAATCGTTCCGGCATCTGCACCGCCAGGTGATCGACCTCATTCAGGTGCACAGCCTGGGCGATGTGCCCACCCAGTTGGGGCTGCTCAAAGAGCTGAAGCAGGAAGGCCGCGTGCGCTACATCGGTGTCACCACCACTTTCCCCGCCCAGTATCCGCAGCTCATCGAGATCATGCGGCGCGAGCCGCTGGACTTCATCGGCGTGGACTACGCCATCGACAATCGCGACAAGGAAGAAGTGATCCTCCCCTTGGCCCGGGACCGCGGCATCGCCGTGCTGGTCTACGCCCCCTTCGGCCGGACCCGGCTGTGGGAACGGGTGCGCGGCCACGCCTTGCCGGACTGGGCCGCCGAGTTCGACGCCCACTCGTGGGGCCAGTTTTTCCTCAAGTTTGTCCTGGCCCACCCCGCCGTCACCGCCGCCACCCCGGCCACGAGCCGTGCCCGGCACATGATCGACAACCTGGGCGCGGCCTACGGGCGGTTGCCGGACGCGGAGATGCTGCGGCGAATGACGGCGTATATCGAGAGCCTTTGAGCCCGGCGGGACGGCGGGAAATGCGCGGAACGGGCTAGTTGCCCAGCAGCCGGTGGCTGTCGAGGAACTGCCAGGTGCGGATGATGTGCAGGATGTCGGTATCTTTGCGGATCTGCTCGGGGAAGGGGGCGAAAGGCGCGGCGAGTTCGACGATGCGTATGGCCGCATCGTCGAGGAATTTGTGTCCGGAGGAGCGCAACAGCGAAATGGAGTGCACGGAGCCGTCCGCGTTCAACGCCACGTCCAGCACCAGTTCCCCGGAGATCCCGCGGCGGCGCGCCTCGTCGGGATAGTTGAGGTTGCCCACCCGCTCCACCTTGGCCACCCAGTTTTCCATGTAGGCGGCGTACTTGTGTTCCCGCGTGCGGGCCGAGATGTATTTGGAGCGGCCCCGTTTCGCGTCGCTCTGCCGGGACTGGTCGATCTCCGGGGCGAGGGAGGCCATCTCCAGGCTGCGGGCGTACAGATCGACCGCGGCGACCGGCGTGGGATCATGCGGTGTAACGGGTTGTGGCGTCGTCGGTGTTTTTTCCGGTGCCTTGGCGGCCGTCATCACCTGCCGCTGCGGCTCGGCCGTGCGGGGCGGGGTCGGGGCCGCGGGGGGCAGCAGCGAGACGCCTGGGTTGGGCACCTGTTCCAATGACGGCACGGGCTGCGCCGGGCGTGCCTTCTCTTCCAGGCTGCCGCCGCCCTCCTGGGAGGCCTGCGCGGCATAATCCGCCTGCTCGGGCGGGTTCGGTGACCGGGTCTGCACCAGCGTGACATCCAGGGTGGGGAAGACGTTGCGCGGGGCGGGCGGGCTGGAAGTGAAACTGACGCCGAAAATGACGATCGCGTGGAGCGCGACCGCGATGAACAGCGTCAGACCCAGGCGGTCGCGGGACGTGATGGCGGGTGTGGCGCGCAGTGCCGACATGGATCAACAGCGTTTTTCGGAGGATCGGAACATGGCGGCGACGATTGTACCGCTGACGATGCCGAAGATCACCGCGGCGGTCATGAGGACCGGCAGCAAATGCAGGAGCGCCGCGTGCGGGATGAAAAAATAATATGCGACCCCGAACTGTGCCGCCATGTGGGCCAGGGCCGAGAGCACGCTGTAGCCCAACGGGCCGAAGGGGCGGCCGGGGACCAGGCTGGCAAGCCCGAGGATGGCGATGCTCGCCACCGCGCCGCCGAAGCTCAGGAAAAAGGTGGGCGAGAGGAAGGTGCCGAGCACCAGACTGCCCACCAGGACCCGCAGCACGCCCACCCAGGCGGCGACACGCCAGCCGAACCGCACCAGCACGGCAATGGTGATGATGTTGGCCAGCCCCGGCTTGACGCCCGGCAACGGGCTCGGCAACGCGCTTTCGGCGAGATGGATGGTGATGGCCAGCGCCGTGAGCCAGGCGATCAGATGATCTTCGCGGGTGGTCTGCAGGATCATGGATGAGCGGTTGTCTGCCTGCACAGGACTTGATCCCCGGGCTAGAAACTGATGCTGTCGTAGCGCCGGTCGCGTCCGATGACCTGGACGCTGATCCGGTTGGGCAGGCAGGCGGCTGCCTCTCCCCCGTGGCTCAGCCAGCCCGAATGTATGCAGGCCTTGTTTTGGCATGGCGAGTCGCTGAACCGTATGCGCCCGTCGCGCACCTCCAGGGTGCTGGTGCCCAGCGGTCCGGGCACCTGCCATTCGTGCTCTTCGTGCAGGGAGACCTTTTGCCACTCGCTGCCGTTCGCGTGGATGACGGCATATTCCCCCGCCGTGCCCGGGCCCCAGAAGGCCAGGTACAGATACGACACCAGGACGGCGGCCAGGAGCAGAACGAGCAGGTCGCCGGGTCTCACAGGGGATCACTCCGGATGACGTGCGGCGGCTGTTCCGTCTCGAACCGGATCCGCTCCGCCATGGCCGGACTCATGTGGATGGTGCCGTCGCTGGTGATCAGCATGACCTGCTTGATGCCCAGGGCGCGGGCGGTCTCGTGCCAGCGCTCCACCCCCGCGATGAGCAGCGCCGTGGAGGCCACGTCGGCCTCGGTGGCGTTGTCATGGATCACCGTCACGGCGGCGACCCCCTGGGTGGGATAGCCGGTGCGCGGGTCCAGGATGTGGTGATAGCGCACGCCTTCGTATTCGAAATAACGTTCGTAGTCGCCGGAGGTGATTACGCTCTCGTCGTCCTGCACCTCCACCGAGGCGATGATGCCGGGGCCGCGCGGGTTGCGGATGCCGATGCGCCAGGGTCGGTCGCCGCGCCGGCCGATGGCGCGCAGGTTCCCGCCCGCGTTCACGATGGCATTTTGAATCCCCATTTGCCGCAGGTGGTCGATGACCAGGTCCACCCCGTAGCCTTTGGCCATGGCGCCGAAATCCAGCCGGACGGCGGGGTTCGTGCTGCGCACCGTGACGCCGTCGACGATCAGGTCGTCCATGCTCGGACGGGCAGCGACCAGCGCGGCAATGGCGTCCGGCGCCGGCGGCGGGCCGGGGGGGCGCTCGTCGCTCTGGAAGCCCCAGAGGGCGAGCAACCGGCCGATGGCGGGATTGAACAGCCCGCCGCTTCTGCGCGCCAGCTCCTGGGAGCGGACGATCAGCGGCAGGACCGAGGGCGGGGCGGAAAAGGCCTCGCCCGTGGCGAGCAGCTCGTTGACACGCGCCAGTGGACCGGGCTTCCAGGCGTGCCAGGCGGCGTGCATGTTCTTGAAATCCTCTTCCACCGCCGCGAATACCTGGCGCGCCCGGTCGGCCTCGACACCGTAGAGGGTCACGTCGACGATGGTCCCGAAGGTGAGGAGCTGGATGTGGTGGACAGGCTCTTCACGGCTGCACGCCGTGAGCAGGGCCAGGAGCAGCGCAAGGCATGCGAAGGCTATATGGCGGTGAAGCATCTTCATGAGCGGGTGGAGGTCTCCGAAAGCCTGGCCTCGATCCGGTCCAGCAGCAGGGCGCTGATATTCAGGCCGTAGAGGGCATCCAGTTCGCGGATGCAGGTCGGGCTGGTGACGTTGATCTCGGTGAGATAATCGCCGATCACGTCCAGTCCCACGAACAGCAGCCCCTTTGCCTTCAACGCGGGGCCGACCTGGGCGCAGATCCAGCGATCGCGCGCCGTCAGCGGCACCCCTTCCCCGCGGCCGCCGGCCGCCAGGTTGCCGCGGAACTCGCCGGGGGCCGGGATGCGTGCCAGGGCATAAGGCACCGGTTCCCCGTCGACCATCAGGATACGCTTGTCGCCGGAGCTTACCGCGGGGAGGTAGCGCTGCGCCATGACGAAACGGGCGCCGCGCCCGGTCAGGGTTTCGATGATCACGTTAGTGTTGGGATCGCCGCTGGCAATGCGGAATACCGAAGCGCCGCCCATGCCATCCAGGGGCTTCAGGACGATCTCTTTCTGTTCTTCGAGAAAGGCGCGGATCTGTCCGGCATCCCGGGTCACCAGGGTGGGCGGGCAGCACTGGGGGAACCAGGCGGTGTAGAGCTTTTCGTTGGCGTCGCGCAGGCTGGCCGGCCGATTGACGACCAGCACCCCCACCTCCTCCGCCCGTTCCAGCAGATACGTCGTATAGACATATTCCATGTTGAACGGCGGGTCTTTGCGCATCAGGATGATGTGAAGGCTCTCCAGGGGTTCGGTGCGCGGCTCGCTTTTCCATGTGTACCAGTCATTTGTGTCGTCGCGCAGGGCGAGTTGGCGCATACGGCCGTAGCTGCGCCCGTCGCGCAGGAACAGATCGCCCTGTTCCATGTACTCGATCGTCCAGCCGCGCGCCTGGGCCTCCAGCAGCATGGCGAAGGTGCTGTCTTTCCTGATCTTGATGGAACCGATGGGGTCCATCACCACGCCGAGTCGGATTGTCATGGCCGGGTGCTTCGCGTTGTACGACAGGTTTGCCAGGAAGGGTTCCAATATGCGCTTATCGGTTCCCGCACGCTAGACTTCCGCGGCGATCTCGCGCGCCGCGGCCAGCATGGCGAGCCGCGCGATGACGCCGTAGGCATAAAACCGGTTGGGTTCGGAATCGGGATCCATGCTCTGGTCGGGCGTGATGCAGGACTCGGCAAACGCCAGCGGCTGGAAGTGCATGCCGGGCGCATTCAGGTTCTCGCTCGGGCCGCGCTCGGTATGCACGCGGTAGAAGCCGCCCACCACGAAGTGGTCGATCATGTACACCACCGGTTCGGCGACGGCCTGATCGTCATCGCCCCAGGTCTCGAACGTATAAACGCCCTCCTGCATGATCACCCGCCGCACCTCCTGGCCGCCCTTGGTGGCGGACATGCGGGTGCGCTGTCTGCGGTTGAGGCTGAGGATCTCGTCGACGCTGTGCACGGTCATGACCGCCATGCCGTAGGTCCCCGCGTCGGCCTTGACCACCACGAACGGCTTCTTGTCGAGGCCGTACTCGTCGTACTTCGCCTGAATGGCGGAGAGCAGTGCCTCGACGTTCCGTGCCAGGCAGTTCTCGCCCTCCCGCTTCATGAAGTTGATCTCACCGCAATTGCGAAACAGCGGGTCGATCAGCCAGGGATCGATGTCTACCAGCCGCGCGAACTCCTGGGCCACATCCCGGTAGTACGTGAAGTGGGCGGACTTCAGCCGATTTGTCCAGCCAAGCTCCAGAGGCGGAATGATCGGTTGCTCCAGTCCTTCCAGGATTTCGGGCCGCCCGCCGGACAGGTCGTTGTTCAAGAGTATGAGGCAGGGTGAAAAATCCCCTACCCGCAATCGCCTTTCTTCACGCACCACCGGTTCCAGTTGTACCGTGCGCCCGGACGGCAGTTCGATGTCCAGGGGCTCCGTCAGGTCTTCCAGGAGCGAGCCGATGCGCACCTCGTAACCCGCTTTCGCGATGATCCTGGTGAGCGTTGCCAGGCTTTCCAGGTAGAAGAGGTTGCGGGTGTGGCTCTCCGGAATTATCAGCACCCTGCACGCCGTGGGGCATACGCGCTCCAGGGCCGATTGCACCGCCTGGACGCATAACGGCAGGAATGCGGGATTCAGATTGTTGAAGCCGGCCGGGAAGAGGTTGGTGTCGACCGGAGCCAGCTTGAAGCCAGCGTTGCGCAAGTCTACGGACGTGTAGAAGGGGGCCGGGGTCTGGCGCCACTGCTCGCGCAGCCAAGCCTCGATGCGCGTCTGGTTCTCCAGCAGATGGGACTCGATCTGCAGCAGCGGGCCGTTCAGCGCCGTGGTCAGGCGCGGTACGGGACGGAATGGTTCGGTGGACATGATATATACGGAGGGCCTTTGGCTCAGATGACTATATTTGGGGGAAATTTGAAGTACGGCAGGGTATCCGAATTCATAATATTGTACCGTCAACTTCTTCCGAAAAATAAGGCCGGCTTGCTGGCTCGGTCAGGTGCGGGCGAGGGGCGTGAACGCTATCGCCGGAGCGGCGTAAACCCTTAGGGATAACCTTGAATTTGACAAGTACGGTAAGGTAGATTAGACGATATCCGCAAATTGACCATAACATCAAGGGCACACCGTGGAAGCCGAAAACCAGAACGACAACCCGGGGGCAGCAGGCGAAGGCAGCCTTGCGGGTCTCAAGGTTGTGGTCATCGACGACAGCAAGACGATCCGCCGCAGTGCCGAAACCCTGCTGAAAAAGGAAGGCTGTGAAGTCATCACCGCAACGGACGGCTTCGAGGCGCTGGCCAAGATTGCGGATCATCGGCCGGACATCATTTTCGTCGACATCATGATGCCACGGTTGGACGGCTATCAAACCTGTGCTCTCATCAAGCGCAATCAGAATTTCAAGAAGACCCCGGTTATCATGCTTTCCAGCAAGGACGGTTTGTTCGACCGGGCGCGCGGAAGGATTGTGGGGTCGGAACAGTACCTGACCAAGCCATTTACTCGCGAAGATCTGCTGGATGCCATCAAGCGCCATGTGACGAAAGCCCGCTGAGAGGTCGCATGGGGAGCGGATGGATCGGAGCCAGACCTGCGAGACAGCAAATCGAGGGGATAATCAATGGCGCGTATATTGATCGTGGATGACTCTCCCACCGAGTTGTACATCCTCAAGAACATGTTGGAAAAACACGGCTACCAGACCCTTTCCGCCGGCAGCGGCGAGGAAGGGGTGAAAAAGGCACGGGAAGAAAGGCCCGACCTCATTCTGATGGACGTCGTGATGCCCGGCCTGAACGGCTTCCAGGCGACGCGCCAGATCAGCCGTGATCCGGAGCTTTCCAACATTCCCATCATCATCGTCACCACGAAGGACCAGGAGACAGACAAGGTCTGGGGATTGCGCCAAGGCGCCAAAGACTATGTGACCAAACCCGCCTCCGAGAGCGAATTGATAGGCAAGATCCAGGCAGTCCTGGCCGGGGCGGTGTAACGCGCATGGATCGTATCCCCTCCCGGCAGCCGTTGCTCATTCTGCGCGATTTGGAGCGGCGTAGTCGCCAGTACGCAACTCCACTCCCACGTCATGAAGAGGTACGGAAGGTCTGGACGGGCATTGGCTTCCGCTTTGGGGGATTGCAACTGGTTACGCCTCTTGCCGAAGTTCTGGAAATACTTCCTCCCCCCGTCGTGTCCCGGGTGCCGATGACCAAGTCCTGGGTCAAAGGCATCGCCAACGTACGCGGAAGCCTGCTTCCCATCATGGACCTCCAGGGGTGCCTGATGGGGCGGCCCTCCATTTTGGGCCGGCGGGGGCGTGTCATGCTGGTGCGTCACAAACAGGTGATTGCAGGGTTTCTCGTGGACGAGGTGCTCGGGCTCAAGCACTTTCTGGAAGAAGAAGCGGCAGAGGATCTTCCACAAGTGGACGAAGCGGTTCAGCCTTATCTGCGGCGAGCCTTTCGCCAGGGAGACATGCATTGGGGCGTGTTCAGCCTGCACAGGCTGGCCGAAAGCCCTCTCCTGATGCAGGTCGGGGTATAAGGACGGGCAGGAAGGATGGTGCTGGAAGCAGGCTGTATGTCGGCGGCGCGACGTTTTTGATGGCATGAATCCGCGCCGTGCGCGGGTTCGGGAGAGAATGGATGAAGATAACACTCAAGAAGGCTTCTTTCGAAAAGCTGGGTTCCATCAACAAGGGGCTTCTGTATTCGCTGGCAGGGCTGGTGACCTCCATCGTGCTGATGGCCGTCGTGCTTGCCTACGTGGAGCAGCAAGACCAATACGACGCCGAGCGGATGGGTTATACCAGTGAGCAGCGTGTGCTGTCGCAACGGATTGTCAAGTACGCGCTGGAATCCGCGTCCGGCAAGGAAGTGGCCTTCGACCAGCTTCGGCTCCAGCGTGATCGTTTCGCGGAAACGATGACGCTGCTCCGCGATGGCAATCCCGAGACGGGGCTGCCGCCTTCACCGCCGGAGTCGACCCAGGATCTCCAGATGCTGGAGACCCGCTGGAGCGAGTTCCGCGATAACGCGGATATCATCCTGTCCGCCAAGGACGCGGTGCTCGAAGTACGTCAGTATGTGCAGGTCATCAATGACCTCGCGCCCCAGTTGCTCGCCCTCTCCGATGACGTGGTCAATCTTCTGGTGAAGAAGGGGGCGGATCTCGACGTGATCAACTTGGCGGGGCGTCAGCGTATGCTCAGCCAGCGCATCGAAAACAACGTCAACAAGGTGCTTAGCACAGGCAGGGATGCAGCCATTGCGGCCGATCGTTTCAGCCAGGATGCTAATCTGTTCGGCCAGGTGCTGGAGGGGATGCTCAAGGGCGACGAGAAACTCGGTATCGTGCCGGTCCGGGACAATGACGTGCGGGCCAAACTGCGCGATATTGCAATGCTGTTCAGTACGGTGAGCGATCACGCGGGCGCCATTCTCCAGAAATCTCCCATGCTGTTCCAGGTGCAGGAAGCCGCCACTGCCATGGCTGACACCAGTGAAACCCTGCACGAAGGCAGCAGGGTATTGGGAGAAAAATATGCCCAGGCACGCGACGATCGGATAGGCTCGGGGCTCGGCTATTTCTTTGGTTTCATCGCCCTGATCTTCCTGGTGTTACTGGTGATCCGGCTCGTTCAAGAAGCGCGCGAACGGCAACGGGTCGCGGAAGCCCAGAACCGGCGTAATCAGGAGGCCATCCTGCGGTTGCTGGACGAGATGGGCAACCTGGCGGACGGTGACCTGACCGCATACGCAACGGTGACCGAAGACATCACGGGCGCTATTGCCGACTCCGTCAACTACACCATTGACGCGCTGCGCAGCCTGGTAACCACCATCAACGAAACGGCACAGCAGGTTGCCTCCGCCGCCCAGGGTGCCCAGGGCACTGCCACGGAGTTGGCCAGAGCGAGCAGTCACCAGGCGGAGCAGATCACGGCGGCGGGTGCCGCCATCAACGAGATGGCCGCCTCCATCGAACAGGTGTCCAGAGACGCAATCGAATCGGCCGACGTGGCGCACAAGTCGGTGGACATCGCGCACAAAGGGGCCGAGACCGTCCGCAACACGATCCAGGGCATGGATACCATCCGTGAGCAGATCCAGGAGACGGCGAAACGTATCAAGCGCCTGGGCGAAAGCTCACAGGAAATCGGTGACATCGTCGAGCTCATCAACGACATCGCGGATCAGACCAACATTCTCGCGCTCAATGCCGCCATCCAGGCGTCCATGGCCGGCGAGGCGGGACGCGGTTTCGCGGTGGTGGCGGACGAAGTGCAGCGCCTCGCGGAGCGTTCCGGTAACGCCACCAAGCGAATCGAAGCGCTGGTCAAGGCCATTCAGGCAGATACCAACGAAGCCGTCAGCTCCATGGAGCAGAGCACGGCCAACGTGGTGGCGGGTGCGAAGCTGACTGAAGCGGCGGGTAAAGCGCTGGAAGAGATCGAAAACGTGTCGGGCAAACTGGCACGCCTCATTGAAAACATCTCCGAGGCCGCCAAACAGCAGGCGTCAAAGGCGGTGGGCGTTTCCGACACCATGCATGTCATCCAGGGGATCACCACGCGGACCTCTGAGGGTGTCAACGAAACCGCCGCCTCGATCGGTAACCTGGCCGAACTGGCGAAGGAACTGCGGAAATCGGTGGCTGGCTTCAAGCTGCCTGAGTAGGTGATGGCCGGCCGCGGGAGCGGGGATCATCTCTCCGTTCCCCAGGCCGTCGGGCTTCTCATGCGGGGCTTGAGTGAAGCATTTGTGTCCCGCGGCGTGGAAGCCTTGTGGCAAGCGCAGTGATGACCGCTCTGAAACGTATCCTTTGTGAAGCGGTGCTGGGCTGTTGCAGGTGCATCTGTCGGAACCGGTTCCGCTCTTTGTTCAGGATCGACTCGGATATGGCGCAGCCGCGGTTGGTGACGGCGAAGTAAGTAAAGACATGCAGATTTCCGATAAGGGGGTCCGCTCCTGATGAGGGAAAACCGGCGAGTTCCGGTTGGCCCGCCGGGAGGGTTGGGGGGCGGCAATATGAGCGCAAATACTACAATCGATCACCGAGCTCTTGCCTGGGTCAAGAAGGAGCTTGACGAAACGCTGCTGCATGCGCGGCAGTCGCTCGAGACCTATGTGGAGGCTCCCAGCGACCCGGCCCCGCTGCAATCCTGCGCGGACTTGCTGCATCAGGTCGTCGGTGCGCTGCACATCATGGAGTTTGGCGGCGCCGCCCTGCTTGCCGAGGAGATGGAGCGACTCGCCAGGGGGCTGCTGGAGGGGAGCGTCAGGCAACGGGACGATGCCTATGAAGTGTTGATGCGCGCAATCCTGCAGTTGCCGGATTATCTGGAAAAGCTGCAGTCCGGACAGAAAGACCAGCCCATAGTCCTGCTGCCGCTGCTCAACGAAATCAGGGCGGCGCTGGGCGAAAAACTATTTTCTGAACTGCTTCTGTTTGCGCCGGATCTCTCCGCCGTCGACACGGATGGACGGCTCCAGTCCAGAGCCCTCTCCGGCGCGGATACCCACATCCGTCAGGAGGCGCGTAAGCTGCGCCACCGTTACCAATTGGGACTGCTCGGTTGGTACCGGGGACAGGACCCGGCTGCAAACCTGAAGGCGCTTGCCGACGTCATTGCGCAACTGGAGGCCATTTCCAGCCAGCAGCCGGTCATGCGGCTCTGGTGGATAGCGGGTGCGTTGATCGAGGCGCTTGCTGGCGGCGGGCTGGATGCAACCGTTTCCGTCAAGCAGTTGCTGGGGCAATTGGATCGGCAGATCAAGCGCGTGATCGACGAGGGCGAGGAAGGCCTGGTGGCCGATCTGCCCACCGCCCTTATCAAGAATCTGCTGTATTACATTGCACAGGCCCAGCCCTGCGGCGAACGGGTGCGTGACGTCAAGGCCGCGTTCCGGCTCGACGAAGTCCTGCCCAGCGAGGATGAACTCGCGCGGACGCGGGAAAGCCTGTCCGGGCCCAATGCCGCGCTGCTGCAAAATGTTGCCGCGGTCATCAAGGAAGATCTGGCGCGCGTCAAGGAAGCGCTCGATATATACGTGCGTGTGGAGCACCGTCAGCCGGCCGATTTGGCGGCGCTTGGCGGCGTCCTGCAGCAGGTGGCGGATACCCTGCGCATGCTCGGGCTCGAGCCGGCCCGGAAACTTGCGCAGGAAAACGCCTCGCTCATCGCCGACATTGCGAGCGGCGCGGTCGAGCCTACGGAATCCCGCCTTTTTGATATAGCGCGTGCCATGCTCGTGATCGAATCGTTGCTCGACGACATGATCCTGGGCGATCGCGGCGCCGGACAGGCGGAGGAAGAACCGATACCGGGTGAGGAATCCGGCGATGGCGAGGCGGCAGAGGTCCCGGTCGCGAGTCTGTCCGAGGCCGAATTCCGGCAGGTCGTCACGATTACGTTGCACGAAGCGGCCGCGGCGCTTGGCACAGTCAAGGACGCCATTCTCACCTTCATCAAGGAACCCGACGATTACAGCGCCCTCGCGCAGGTATCCCAGTCCTGTCACGAGATCCTGGGCAGTCTGCGCATGCTTTCCCTGGACCGTGCCGCTGCACTGCTGGAAAGCGTGCGTCGCTACGCTGAGCATGAACTGGTGGAGCGGCGTGTGGTTCCGACGCAGGAACAGTTGGACAGTCTGGCCGACGCTATTACCAGTATCGACTGGTATCTGGAGTTGACCGCAGAGCAGGGAGAAGGCTGGGAGTCCATACTGGACAAGGCCGAGCAGAGCGTCGCGTTGCTTGGCTATCCCATTGGCCAGTCCGAATCCGCAGTGGTCGGCGACCCAGCCCAGGTGAAACCGGAATCGCCGGAAACGATTCCGGCAGAGACGCATGAGGCCGCCACGGAAGACACTGTGGCCGCCGCCGAGGTCGAATCGTCTTCCCCGGACTATACAGAACCCGCGACGACGGTTGATGAGCCGCCCCGGGGCGAAACCGAAACGGCGCTGCCCGCTCCAACGGAAGGTGGGCGGGAGTTGGGCGGGTCTGATGCTACGAGCGGAGAGTCCGAGGTCACGGAACTTTTCGAGGCCGAGCCCTCCTTCCAGGCTGCGGAACCGACGACAGAGGATTTGGCGACGGAACTTGTGCTCGAACCGCTCCCCGAGACCGCCTCCACTGAACTCTCCGCGCCGGTGGACGAACCGGCCGAGTCGATGCCTATCGAATTGACCCAAGGGGAGCCGGAAGCCGCAGAGGAGCCGGACGGGACCGCGCTGGAATTCACGCCAGAGCCGGCGTCCGAAGGCTGGTCTGATTCCACGGCCGAGGAGGTTGTGGGCGAAACGATCGAGCTGGCATCCCTTGAACCGGAAGGTGCCGATGCGGATGCCGCCGTCGAATTTACCGGGATCACGTCCGAAGAAATCGAAATCGGGGATGTTGCTGAAATCCCCGCAATACCTGCGGAATCCATCGCAACGGGGAGCCCGGAGGAAGTTCCGTCGGAGCCCGTTCCGAGCGTTTCGGGACAAGCAGCCGCAGTGCCTGCGCCCCCCGATGAGCCAGCGGTCGATTTCAGTGCTGCCGCCGAGCCCGCCCTGTCGGAGCCGGCAGCAGCCATAGGGACCGAACAGGACATTGCAGCAGCCGATCCGGCGTCTTCCGCCGATATGCCGCGACTCGCCATCGAGCCGCTGCCGGCGGACCTGGACGCGGATATTCTCGAAGTCTTCATCGAGGAGGCCGAGGAAGAGCTGGCCGTCATCAACGAGCAACTTCCCCGCTGGCAGGCCAACACCGAGGACCGGGATGCCCTGATCCGCATACGCCGCTCCTTCCACACCTTGAAAGGCAGCGGACGTCTGGTGGGTGCGCGCTTGGTCGGCGAATTCGCCTGGATCTTCGAGAACATGCTCAACCGGGTGATCGATGGGACCGTGGCGCTCGCGCCGCTCCATTTCCAGTTGCTGCAGCAGGCGGTGACGGTTCTTCCCGTCCTGATCGCACAACTCAAGGGCGGTCCGGCGCCGGATATGGACGTGCAGCGGCTGATGGACCAGGCACAGGGCCTTGCGCAGCCCGGTGTTTCGACCCCATCCGTCGCGGCGATCGAGGCGCCGGCACAGGCAGCGGCAGCGACCGACGTCGGGCAGGCGACCGCGCTTGCCGAAAGCACGGCGCCGGTCATGGATCCGATGCTGTACGAGATTTACAGCAAGGAGGCGTTCAGTCATCTGGAAGAGATCGAGCGTTTTGTCGACCTGTGCATGAACGGCAAGGGCGATTGCCAGGTCACCGATGGCTTGATTCGTGCTCTGCACACCCTGCATGGCAGTTCGCACATGGCGGGGATCGCGAGTGTCGCCGAGGTTGCCGCCGTGCTGGAGAGGTACGTGAAGGCACATCGTGCAGCCGGCGCTCCGCTCAGCATGGACGGCGGTATTGCACTGACGGACGGCGCTACCTTCATTCGCGCCGTGCTGGCCCTCCTCAACGTGCCTGGCGCCGTGCTGCCGGACAATTCGGCGCTGGTATCGCGGCTGTCCGAGTTGGCGCAGCAGCCAATGGCTGAGTCGCAGGCTGAATCCCCGGAAACTCCCCCGAAAGAACAGGCGGCCGCACCCATGACACCGGCGCTGCGGGAGGCCCGTGGCGAAGATCGGGCAGCACTGCTGGCGGCGCAGGGGGATGTTTCCGAAGTCCTGGAGTCGCGGCAGGAGGTACCGGCGCAACACGCTCAATCCAGCGAGGATGAGCCCGATCTGGAGCTTCTGGAAATCTTCCTGGAAGAGGGGATCGAGATCATCGAATCCAGCGAGATCGACCTGCAGCGCTGGATTCAGAACCAAGACAACCCCGCCCTGGTCATCGGCCTGCAGCGCGAGCTTCACACCTTGAAGGGAGGGGCGCGTATGGTGGGCATCGGCGCCATCGCCGATCTCAGCCATGCCCTGGAGTCGCTGCTTACCGCGGTCGTCGATGGATACGTGCTGGTCTCGAAGCGGCTCTTCGACGTCCTGCAGCGTTCCATCGACCGCCTGTCGGGGATGCTGGACCTCGCCCGCGAGCACGCCCCTATCGAGCCGGCGAACGATCTCATCGCCGAACTGGCGTCGGTGCGGTCCGGTCAGATTCCCGAGGCGGTTGAAGGGCAAGCGCAAGGTCAGGACCCGCAGCAATTGGCCGCAACCGCGGAGCGGCTGCAGCTTGAGGAGGCGCCAGCGCCGGAGGAAGAGATATCCGCCGGAGAGCCTGAAGTCGAAACTGTGCTGGCGACCGACCGGGTGGAGCCTGCGGAAGAGGTGGAGGATGCGGGCTTACTCCAGGAAGAAAGACGCCATGGTTCGCGCATGCTGCACGAGATGGTGCGCGTGCGTGCCGACATCCTCGACAACCTGGTCAATTACGCCGGTGAGGTGAGTATTTACCGCTCACGGCTGGAGCAGCAGATCGGCAGCCTACGCTTCAATCTCGCGGAGCTCGATCAGACGGTGGAGCGTCTGCGCGATCAGCTTCGGCGCCTGGAACTGGAGACGGAGGCCCAGATTCTCGCGCGGCACGAACGCGATACGGGCTGGCAGCGCGAGGACTTCGATCCGCTCGAGCTGGATCAGTATTCCCAATTGCAACAGCTGTCCCGCGCCTTGAGCGAAAGCGTCAGTGACCTGAGCAGTATCCAGGGCCTGCTCGACAATACCACGCGCGAGGCAGCCACCCTGCTGCTGCAGCAGGCGCGGGTCAACACCGAGCTGCAGGAAGGCCTGATGCGCACGCGCATGGTGCCGTTTTCCGGTTTGGCCGGCCGGCTGCGCCGCATCGTACGCCAGAGCTGCCAGGAGCTTGGCAAGCAGGCGGAGCTGCATCTCACCGGGACCGAGAGCGAGTTGGATCGAACCGTGCTCGATCGTATTCTCGCCCCTTTGGAGCACATGCTGCGCAACGCCGTTTCCCATGGCATCGAGACGCCGGCGAGCCGCGTTGCAGCAGGCAAGCCCGAGTCGGGCCGCATCACGGTGGCGCTGTCACGCGACGGCGCCGAGGTGGTGATACAGATCTCCGACGATGGTGCCGGCCTGAACCTGCAGGCGATACGCCGCAAGGCGATCGAGCGCGGGCTGCTGCATGAAAACGCCGCGGTCGACGATCAGGATCTGCTGCGCTTCATTCTGGAGGCGGGCTTCAGCACTGCCGAAGCCGTTACCCAGATCTCCGGGCGCGGCGTGGGCATGGACGTGGTGAACAACGAGATCAAACAGCTCGGCGGCTCGCTGGAGATTTATACGCAGCCCGGGCGCGGTACCCGATTCACGATCCGCCTTCCGTTCACCCTCGCCATCAGCCAGGCCCTGCTGGTTCAGGTGAACGAAGAAATCTATGCCGTGCCGCTCACCAGCGTCGAAGGCATCGTGCGGCTGACGCATGAGGAACTCGAGCGGCTATACGCGGAAGATGCCCCGCTTTATCAGTACGCCGATCAGGATTATCAGGTGCGGCACCTGGGGAGCCTGCTGCACATCGGATCGCGTCATCTGCCAGGCCCCGGACGCAGGCTGCCCGCGCTGCTGGTGCGTACGGGCGAGCATCGCTCCGCCCTGGTGGTGGAAGGGTTGCACGGCAGCCGCGAAATCGTGGTCAAGCCGATGGGCGCGCAGCTCAGCACGGTGCGGGGCATTTC
>JBAYZB010000055.1:0-16544 GCA_041672765.1 Gammaproteobacteria bacterium
TGGCTGATCCACAAACTCTCCTATCGCTTCACCAACCACCAGAACCTGCACGTGCGCGGCTACAAGGAGAAAGGCAACATCAGCACGCCGCTGGAGCTGGTGATCGAGAACCAGACCGACCGCTTCAACCTGGTGATCGACGTGATCGACCGGGTACCGACGCTCGGCCCCGCCGCCGCCCACGTCAAGGAGCGCATGAAGAACGCCATCATCGACAACCTGGCGTTCGCCCACGAACACGGCCGCGACCGCGACGAGATCGTCAACTGGAAGTGGCCGTACTGACGCGCGCCGTTGCGCGGGGATGCGGCGTCTCGCCGTAACCCGACGAGCTATTCGTCGGGTTACGGTCCGGCAGCCGTTTTAAGGAAACGCTGAAATGACAGAGCCCAGTTAAACAGAGTCCGGTTAATCAGCGTTTCCTTGATGATCGTGCCAGCCTGCCCCGGCAAGGCTTAATGCCCGATCGTGGACTTCAAGCCCCTGTCTTTCCGATCGTTTGTCGTTTGCCGGCCAGTGGTGAACTGTACCGAGCTTATTGTTTCCAGATCGGTGATACATTTGCGTCAGAGAATATATGCTTGACAGTATATACGGCGATCCATATATTGATGGCCATGATGATCGAACCCGATGGCTTCTTCCGTGCCCTGGCCGACCCGACCCGCCTGCGCTGCCTGATGCTGCTCCAGCAGGAGGGCGAACTGTGCGTGTGCGAACTCACCTACGCGCTTGACGTGGTGCAGCCCAAGGTCTCGCGCCACCTCGCCCAGCTACGCGAGGTAGGGATCGTGAGCGACCGGCGTCAGGGGCTTTGGATCTACTACCGACTGCATCCGGATCTGCCGGAATGGGCGAAAGACACGCTGAAAGCAACAGCGCAGGGGGTTGCCGCCATGCAGCCTTTTGCGCGTGACCGGGACGTGCTTCGCAGGATGCCAAACCGCCCCGGTGGTCACTGCTGCGTGGTCTGATACAACAATCCGAAAAACTCTCGACTGGGCCAGGGATCTCCATGACGATCCAAGCAGTTCACAACGTGCTGTTTTTATGCACCGGCAACTCGTGCCGCTCGATTCTGGCGGAGGCCACCTTCAACCATCTGGCTCCGGCGGGCTGGCACGCAATGAGCGCGGGCAGCAAGCCGACCGGTCAGGTGCATCCCCGCTCGCTGGCGCTGCTCGTCCGCGAAGGGATTTCGACCGCGGGCTACTCCAGCAAGTCCTGGAACGAGCTGCCGGTGACCCCTGACATCGTTATCACCGTCTGCTCCAACGCCGCCGGCGAGACTTGTCCCGCTTATCTCGGCACGGCGCTACGCACCCACTGGGGCGTGGAGGATCCGGCTCATGCGACCGGCACCGACGCGGAGATCGATGCCGCGTTTGAGCGCGCCTACCGCACACTGCGCGCGCGCATCGAGGCGTTTTTCGCCCTGCCGCTCGCCGGGCTGCAAAAGGACCCCGCCCGCCTGCAGGTGGCGCTGGATCACATCGGCACGCAGGTGCCGTAATTACTCTACTGACCTTGAGCGAGGCGTACTCATGAAGACCATCCAGGTATTTGATCCGGCACTCTGTTGCAGCACGGGCGTGTGTGGTGTGGACGTGGACCAGGCGCTCGTCACGTTTGCCGCCGATGTGGAGTGGGCCAAACGGGCCGGCGCGCGCATTGAGCGCTTTAATCTGGCCCAGCAACCCTTGGTATTCGCGCAGAACCCGGTAGTGAAGGCGTTTCTGGAACGCTCAGGCCAGGAGGCGCTGCCGCTGATTCTGGTCGACGGCGAAGTGGCGTTGGCCGGCCGCTATCCGACCCGCGGCGAACTTGCCCGCTGGGCCGGCATTGCGACGCCGGTGGTCGAGCTGAAACCGTCCGGCGGCTGCTGCAGCGGTGGGAGCTGCTGCTGAGTGGCTGAAGCTGAAGAATCGCACAACAGTTCCGAGGGAGACCAAGGCATGAAATTCCTCGACCACCCGCCGCGCTTTCTCTTTTTTACCGGCAAGGGCGGTGTCGGCAAGACTTCGCTCGCCTGCGCCACGGCGATCCATCTCGCCGAAGCGGGCAAGCGGGTGCTGCTCGTCAGCACCGATCCGGCCTCCAATGTAGCCCAGGTGTTCGGCGTTGCCATCGGTCACCGCATCACCGCCATCGCGGGGGTGACGGGGCTGTCCGCGTTGGAGATCGATCCGCAGGCCGCCGCGCAAGGCTATCGCGAGCGCATCGTCGGACCAGTCCGTGGCGTGCTGCCTGAGGCGGTGGTCCGCGGTATTGAGGAGCAGCTCTCCGGTGCCTGTACCACCGAGATCGCCACCTTTGACGAGTTCACCGCGCTATTGACCGATCCCGGCCTGCTGGGCGACTACGACCACATCGTGTTCGACACGGCGCCGACCGGGCACACCATACGGCTGCTGCAGCTGCCCGGGGCGTGGAGCGATTTTCTCGAATCCGGCAAGGGCGATGCCTCCTGCCTCGGGCCGCTCGCGGGGCTGGAGAAGCAGCGTGCCCAGTACAAAGCAGCGGTGGACGCGCTGGCCGATGCCGACCGTACCCGACTGGTCCTGGTGGCCCGCGCCCAGCACTCCGCGCTGCGCGAAGTGGCGCGTACCCAGGAAGAACTCGCGGCCATCGGGTTGACGCACCAGCACCTGGTGATCAACGGCCTGATGCCGGCGGACGAGGCGGCCGATGATGCGCTTGCCGCTGCGGTCATCGAGCGCGAACGCGCGGCGCTGGCCGCGATCCCTGAGCCGCTGCGGGCGCTGTCGCGCGATCAGGTCGCCCTCAGGCCGTTCAATCTGGTGGGCCTGGAGGCGCTGCGGCAGATGTTCAGCGGAGTATCCGAAGCGGCGGACGCAGAGCCCGTTGCGGCGCCGACGCTCGATGCCCCGCGCCTCGGCACGCTCGTCGACGCGATTGCCGCCGACGGTCACGGCCTCGTCATGCTCATGGGCAAGGGCGGCGTGGGCAAGACCACCTTGGCTGCCGCCATCGCAGTCGAGCTGGCACGCCGCGGCCTGCCCGTGCACCTGACGACCTCCGACCCCGCCGCCCACCTGACCGAAACGCTTGCCGCCGAGGTCGAGAACTTGGCCGTGAGTCGGATCGACCCGCAGGTGGAAACCGAGTGCTACCGCCAGCAGGTGCTCGCCACCCGGGGCAAGGAGCTCGACGCCGAGGGCCGGGCGCTACTCGAAGAGGATCTGCGCTCGCCCTGCACCGAGGAAATCGCGGTGTTTCAGGCCTTCTCACGCATCATCCGCGAGGCGGGCAACAAGTTCGTGGTGATGGACACTGCCCCCACCGGCCACTCGTTGCTGCTGCTGGATGCCACCGGTGCCTACCATCGCGAGATGATGCGGCAGGCGGGCGACAAGGGGCTGCACCTTACCACGCCGCTCATGCGGCTGCAGGACCCGAAGCGCACCAAGATCCTCATCGTCACGCTGGCCGAAACCACACCCGTGCTCGAAGCGGCCGGCCTGCAGGCCGACCTGCGCCGCGCCGGCATCGATCCCTGGGCCTGGATCATCAACCACAGCGTTGCTGCCGCCGCGCCCCACTCGGAGCTGCTGCGGGCACGTGCCCGCAATGAGCGGCCTCAGATTAAGGCCGTGGCCACGCACCATGCCCACCGCTACGCCGTGGTTCCGCTCTTGGCGCAGGAGCCGGTCGGCGTCGAGCGGTTGCATGCCCTAATGAGCCCAGGATGATTCCCTTACAAGCGACCAATATAACGAACAAGTCGACGAACTAGTGGCCATCGCGGCGGCAGTCGCCGCGACTCGGTGTCTCAAATGAGGACATGTTGTGCGCTGTGAGAATGGCCCAGAGGGTCACGTACCTGCCGCAAAGGTGCTGGATTTGGCCAGTCGGCTGCTCGGGGCGGAGGTCGTCGATTCCGTGGTGAAGGCCGCTAGAGAGGCTGCCCGGTCTGGAGAAAATCCCTGTGTCTGCTCAAAGTAGTGAAACAGCTGGCAAGAAAGCCACCGGCGCGCCGATGGGTGTATTCGAGCGCTATCTCACCGTGTGGGTGTTCCTGTGCATCGGCGCCGGCATCGTGCTCGGTCAGGCGTTGCCGACGCTGTTCCACGCCATCGGCGCGATGGAGGTAGCCCACGTCAACCTGCCGGTAGCGGTGCTGATCTGGCTCATGATCATCCCGATGCTGCTCAAGATCGAGCTCAAGGAGATCAAGGGCGTGCGCCGCCACTGGCGTGGGGTGGGCGTGACGCTGTTCGTCAACTGGGCCGTCAAGCCCTTCTCCATGGCGCTGCTCGGCTGGCTGTTCGTCGGCTACCTGTTTAGGCCTTATCTGCCGGCCGACCAGATCGACTCCTACATCGCGGGGCTCATTATCCTCGCGGCCGCGCCGTGTACCGCCATGGTGTTCGTCTGGAGCCACCTCACGCGCGGCGAGCCGCACTTCACCCTCTCGCAGGTGGCGCTCAACGACGTGATCATGATCTTCGCCTTTGCGCCCATCGTGGGACTGTTGCTGGGGCTATCCGCCATCACCGTGCCCTGGACGACGCTATTTCTCTCCGTGGTGCTCTACATCGTCGTGCCGCTCATCGTCGCCAATCTTTGGCGCCGCTGGCTGCTCGCCGTTGAGCACGGCTACCGGCGCCTGCAGCGGGTGCTCGGAATCATGCAACCGGTCTCGCTGGTCGCGCTGCTTGCCACGCTGGTGCTGCTGTTTGGTTTTCAGGGCGAGCCGATCATTGCGCAGCCGCTCGTGATCGGCCTGCTCGCCGTGCCGATCCTGATCCAGGTGTTTTTCAACGCGGGGCTCGCCTACCTGCTCAACCGCGCGGTGCGCTCGCCGCACTGCGTGGCTGGCCCCTCGGCGCTGATCGGCGCCTCCAACTTCTTCGAGCTCGCCGTCGCCACGGCCATCGTGCTGTTCGGCTTTCAGTCGGGCGCGGCGCTCGCCACTGTAGTGGGTGTGCTGATCGAGGTGCCGGTGATGCTTACGGCGGTGAGCGTGGTCAACCGCACCCGCGCCTGGTATGAGCGGCGCGTGGGAGTACTGAGCTACGAGGAGTGCTGCCCGGGCGGCCTGCCCTTGCACAAAGGGCACTGACAGATTCGAACTGCGTGCACTCGCAAGGCCGCTGCCATCACCCGCTTACCATTGCACTGCCGATGGTACGGTGGGGAGTCCTAGTAACGGCCAGCGCTTTGCCACGTCCAGCCCCGGACCCGTCCCGGCGCATGGGCGATCAGTGCCGAGAGTACGATCACCAGGGTGAACAACTCGGCGCGCCAGGCCGGCGCGGCCAGCGCCGCGGCCAACAGCAGCACCTTGAGGACGATCGCTATGCCTTTCAGTTGCAGCAGCCAAGCTGCACTCGATGCGAGGTACAACAACGACAGCGCAACACCTGAGCCGACGGTGAGATACCAGAACGCCAGCCACCGCTCCTCTTCCAGCGCGAACAGGAACCCGCCGCCGATCCCGGCGACACCGATCAGATGTACGGCACGCAGCGCAATGTTGAGCCACCGCTGACTGGGAAAGTGGCGCGGCTCGGGAGGGAACAGCAGGCGCTTCAACGTGGCGAGGTCCATGGTCTTTCTCCGTTTGGCCGGCAGGTATGTCCACATCGGCTCTTGATGCCTGTTCAATCGGCAGCGCCTTGCCCTTGATCCGGTAATAGGATGCCCAACGTCAGCATAGAATCCCAGCAAACGGAATGAAGCGGCCCATATCGGCCCGTCGGATCGGCTGGCCCTCGGGCACCTCCACCAACCCATTGGCCCAGGATGCCGAGATCAGCACCCCGGAGCTTTGGTTGGGGTAGATCTGCACGGCGGCTGCACCGTCATCCGCGGTGATGAGCCGTGCGCGCAGGTACTCCCGACGCCGGCGATCCGGCCGCGGCCAGTCGAAGTCGGCCCGGACCTGCATGACGGGCGGCGGGGCGATGTCGGCCACGCCCTGCATGCGCAGCAGGAACGGGCGGACCAGCAGGGCAAAGGTCACGAAGACTGCAACCGGGTTGCCGGGCAGTCCGATGAAGGACACCGGCCCAAGGCGGCTGCTGGCGAACGTTACCCGCCCAGGGAGTACATCGGCCGCAGGGGCGCGCTGGCGGGGTTGTGGAAGTCGTGCCGGGCGGGCTTGCGGGCGATGGCCTGGCGGATCACGTGCTTGATCTCGTCATCCGTGCAGCCCGTCTGCAGCGCCTGCGCGAGCGGTACGCTGTTGTCCTGCCCCAGGCACAGCACCAAGTCGCCCTGCGCGGTAAGGCGCACGCGGTTGCAGCTGTCGCAGAAGTGCTGCGACAGGGCGGAGATCACGCCGATGCGCAACGGCTCGCTGCCCACCCGGTAGTAGCGGGCGGGTCCGGCGTCCTTGCCGGCATGCAAGGGGATGAGGTCACGGCCGAAGTGGCGCATGAGCCGCTCCAGGATCTTGCCGGCCGGGTAGTGGTGGGGGCTGCTGCGGGCGCCTTGGTGTCCCACCGGCATGGTCTCGATGAAGCGCAGTTCGACGCCGTGGGAGAGCGCAAACTCGCTCATCTGCTCGATCTCGTGGTCGTTGATGTCCTGCAGGACCACCATGTTGAGCTTGAGCGGGCTGAAGCCCGCCGCGAGGGCGGCATCAATGCCGCGGCGCACCGCGATCAGATCCCCGCCGCAGGTGATGCGTGCGAAGGTGGTCGGATCGAGTGAATCGAGCGAGATGTTGAGGCGTTGTATGCCCGCCTGGCGCAGCCGCACGGCGCGGCGGTCGAGCAGGTGGCCGTTGGTGGACAAGGAGAGATCCGCCAGACCAGGCAGCCGGCGGATCTGCGCGGCAAGCTCCGGCAGGTCGTGCCGCAGCAGCGGCTCGCCGCCCGTCAGGCGGATCTTGCTCACGCCGAGTTCCGTGAACAGGCGCGCCAGCCGGACAATGTCCGGGGCGCCGAGCAAATCGGCCCGCCTGCTGCCCATGGCGTCGTTCGGCATGCAGTACGCGCAGCGGTAATTGCAGTGGTCGATCACTGACAGGCGCAGGTAGCTGATGCTGCGACCGAACGAGTCGATTAATCCGCCCATGGGCAAATCCTCTGCATAGCATATGCGTTCTACTGTTTCAGCGTTGAAGGCAAAAACGGTGCCAGAGCACAAGCGGCCGGTGCTAGAGGCCGTTATCATCCTCGGAGCGGTCATGGATGTCGTACTTCTTCATCTTCTCCCACAGGTTCTTGCGGCTGATGCCGAGGTAGGTGGCTGTCTGGCCTAAATGCCAGGCGTGCTTGGTCAGTGCCCGCTGGATGTAGGCGCGCTCGCAGGCGCGCAGGTACTGATTGAGATCATCGCCGTCGAGCGACACATCAGGTCGCGCACCGTGAGGCTGGGAGGCGAAATCCTCGAACAGGTGTTCCGGCCGCAGGAGTGCGTGCGGGGTGAGAATACAGGCCCGCTCGATGCAGTGTTGCAACTCGCGGATGTTGCCAGGCCACGGATATTCCAGCAGCGCCCTTTCCGCATCCGGGTCCAGCGTCTTGCGCTCCCCCGGATGCTGCTCGTTGAACTGCTGCAGAAAGCGTTGCGCAAACCACAGGATGTCCTCCTTGCGCTCGCGTAGCGGCGGGATGCGCAGGTGGATCACGTTGATGCGGTAATAGAGGTCCTCACGGAACTGGCCTTGTTCCACCATGCTCTTCAGGTCGCGGTTGGTGGCGCAGATCAGGCGCAAATCCACGTCGATCGCGCGCTCGCCTCCGACGCGCATGATGCGCCGCTCCTGGATGGCGCGCAGCAGGCGTACCTGCATGCCGAGCGGCATCTCGCCGATCTCGTCAAGCAGCAGCGTGCCGCCATGCGCCAGTTCGAAGACGCCTTTTTTGGCCCGCACCGCGCCCGTGAACGCCCCTTTCTCGTGGCCGAACAGTTCCGCTTCGAGCAGCGTTTCGGTCAGCGCGCCGCAGTTGACCGCGACGAAGGGCCGTGCGTCGCTGTTGCGCCTGCACCTATGCAGTTGGCGCGCCACATGTTCCTTCCCGACCCCCGACTCGCCCGTGAGCAGTATGGCGCTGGCCCGTTCCGCAAGGCGCGGCAGCATCTCCTCGATACGCCGCATGACAGCGGAGAGGCCGAGCGTGGACGGATGCGCCGGGGAAGCCGAAAACGCGGAAGACTGGACGGATAGTTCGCGCACCTTGACGATAAGCTGCTCCAGATCGAACGGCTTCGTGACGTAATCCGCCGCGCCCAGTTTGAGCAGCTTGACCGCCTTGTCGATGGATCCATAGCCGGTAATGAACAGGAACGGCGGCCTGCGTGCCCGCTCCAGCACGCGCTCGAACAACTCCTCGCCGCTCATGTCGGGCAACCGTATGTCGCTGATGACCAGCGCATAGTGCTTGTGGCCGATGGCCTCATAGGCACTGCCCGCATCCTGGTGCCAGTCCACCGCGAAGCCTTCCAGTTCGAAGCGATCGCACAGGGACTCACCCATGATCGGGTCGTCCTCCACAAGACAAAGGCAGGTTCGCTGGACAGTCATGACGCGAGTTCCCCAATGGGCAGGGTAATGGTGAAGCAGGTATGGCCCGGCACGCTCTCGACGTGAAACTCGCCGTTGAGTTGCTGAATGATCTGATAGCTCACCCACAGCCCAAGCCCGTGGCCGGCTTCGGATAGGGGTGAGAACGGCTCGAACAGGTGCTTCATCTGTTCCGGCGGAATGTGCTTGCCGTCGTTTTCCACTTCGATGTGCAGATGACGCTCTGCACTAGAGACATGGCATCGCACATGGCCCTTTTCCTGAGTTGCCTGTACCGCATTGAGCACCAGATTGATGAGAGTTTGGCGGACCGGCGTGGAAGGCAGATCGACCGGTTCCGACAAAGCATTGTCCCATACCAGGCGGATCGATTTCTTTCCGATATCCGACGCGACCAGCGTGCGGACATCCTCAATATCCTGAGGGCTCAGGCGTTGGCTGCCGGGTTTTGCCTCCACCAGCAGCGCTCCCACCGTATCGCGAATCTGCAGCAGGCCGCGTTCGAGCAATGAGAGGGTCTTTACCGTGCGCGGATCAAGCGTGCCGTGGCATTTGAAGGTATTGATGGCGTTTAGCATGCCGCCCAGGGGATTGTTGATTTCATGGGCAATGCCCGCGGTCAGACGGCCAATCGCGGCCAGGCGATCCGAGATCACCATCTGCTTTTCCAGCGACTCCTTTTCCTTGAGTTCGAGCAGCATGCGCTTGAAGCTCGCGCCCACCTGCCCGATCTCGTCCTTCGATTCATACAGCTCGCAGGTCAGGTGTTGCGGGATCGTCGCGCCGATCCTGCCCATGCAGTCGGCAAGCTTGACCAGCGGCTTGGCCATGTGATGGCCCCAGTACCAGCTCATCGGCAACAGCACGGCGAGGCTGAGGAGCGTAATGAAGGCGGCGCGCTTGGCGATATTCAGGAAGCGCGGCATGAACAGTGACCGCGAGTAGCCCATCACCAGCGTGCCGAGCGGCACGTCGTCCGAGATCAGCGGGGTGATCATGTAGAGGTGGTCCGAACGCGGCGGCTCGATGACGGCCGAAGTGGGTCGCGTATGTTGACTGACCGCATGCAGCAGAAAGGCCTGTTCGGGACCGACTTCGGCGATTTCTTTCAGTACCGGATATTGGCGCGGCCGGGTGGACACAAACACGCGCCCGGCGGTATCCAGCACCATGATGATCTCGGCCTGAATGGCGTCTTCGTGCAGGGCCGGTGCGTAGGGCGAGTTGATGATCTCGAAGGCCTGCCAGACGTCGTCGTGCAGCAGCGCCGGCACCAGGGTCTTCGCCAGCACCCGGCCCATGCTCTCGGAACTGATGAGCAGATCCTGGCGCAGGTCGTCATAGGTGCGAAACATCAGTGAGGCGGTGACGATGGTCGCCGTTACCAGGACCAGGATGGTCGCCCGGAGCGGGATCTTGTAGCGGAAACTAAGGTTGCGTAACACGCGTCTTGCCCATTACGTAGGTCTTCATCTGCGCAATTTCACCGAACAGCGCCGGCTCGCCTGCGATGAAGCCATCGAGGTTCAGGCGTTCAAGCAGCAGACGGCCCTCCGGATCCGCATGCATGCCCAGCAGGACCGACCGCAGGGCGGCCACCGCGCTCTGCGCCACACCGGTACGCGCAACGAACGGCGGGAAGCCGTACGTGGGCGAGGTCTCGACGATGCGGGTCTGTGCGGTGAGTTCCGGGTGCAGCTTTGCCAAGGTATCCCAGACATAGCCATCCACTGCGCCGCCGTCGGCCAATCCCGCCGCGACCGCCTCCACCACCTTCCGATGCGCCCAGGTGAAAAACGCCTTGCGGAAGAAGCGTTGGGGATCGGCGCCCATCTGCAGCAACCGGTACTGCGTCACCAGGTAACCGGAGTTGGAGTCCGGATCGGCGTAGGCAAACACCTTGCCGCGCAACTCGGCGAGGGATTGGGTCCGGGTGTCGGCGGCCGGGACGATCAGGTACGACCGATACAGCGGCTGGTCCTGGTAGACGGGCACCGCCAGGAGCTGCAGCCAGGAGGCGTAGCGCGTATAGGGATAGCCGCAGATCCAGGCGAAATCCAGTTTCTTCTCCAGCAACAGATCAATAATGGCGCGGTAGTTCGCCCGCTGGGTAAAGACCACGGGCCGCTGCAGGCGCTGCTCCAGATACGACCGCCACCGTTCGAGCGAAGCGGTGAGATCGTCCAGGAATACCGGCGTCAGGCCGATGCGCACCGGCTCAAGGGCCGTCGGCCCTGATTGGGCCAACGCCATGGCGGGGGCAAGCCAGGCGAACAGGATCATTGCGAGGGCAAGATGCCGGGGCCGCTTCATGTGCAAGTCAACCGTGCTTGGTCCGGAAAGAAGCGCAACTCTGCCGCGTCGGGATATGTCGGTCAGGTGCCGATGCACCGGGGCAGATGCCGGCAGTATAGCACGGGCCATGGAACGGTTTGGAAGCAACCGGTAGCCGCAGCGCCCGGTTCCCTGCCTCGGGTCGGCGTGGCCATAAGCATAATCATTGCTAATGATATTTAGGCGCTCCGTCGCAATGTTACCAAGCGGTAACAGCCTAGCCGCGTGCGCTGTTACGGATCGGTAACAGCGCGGTTGGCGCTCGCCGTCCCACTTCCAACTGTGGCACAGGTATTGGGGCGTTAGGACTGTGGCTCGCAAGTTGCTTTGGGATTGCACGATGCTCGCTGCGCTGCGTCAGGGCGATGCGGGAGAGGTCAATGCTCGTAAAAAATAGAATACGAGGAGTCGATTGATGAGTGAAGAATTGCGTTTGTCGTCGCGCGAGACGCGGGGCAAGCCCGGCGTGAAGCGCTACGCCATGGTGATCGATGTGCGCCGCTGCATCGGTTGCATGGCCTGCCAGGTGGCCTGCAAGGCGGAGTACGACGTGCCGCTGGGCGTATTCCGTACCTGGGTGCCGTACCGCGTGGTGGGCACCTATCCTACCGTCAAGAAGCAGTTCCTGCCGCGCCTGTGCAACCACTGCGACGATCCGCCGTGCGTGCGTGCTTGTCCGGTGGGCGCGACGTTCAAGGTGGAGGACGGCGGTTTCGTGCTGCAGAACTACGAGCGCTGCATCGGTTGCAAGGCGTGCATGGCCTCCTGTCCCTACAACGCCCGTTTCATGCTGCCGGAGCATCGCACCACCAGCAAGATCACCAGCGTCGTCGACAAGTGCACCTTCTGCTACCACCGCGTCTCGCAGGGACTGGTGCCCGCCTGCGTGCAGACCTGCATCGGCCGCGCCCGCGTCTTCGGCGATCTCAACGATCCGAACAGCGAGGTCTCGCAACTGGTCGCGCGCCATGCTACGCAGGTGCTACGGCCCGAGGAGGGCACCAAGCCGCACGTGTTCTATATCGGCGGCGACCGCAACCTCACCGAGTACGGCCGCGCGCTGTACGGAAAGAGCGACTATCTCGACGGCGAGCGCGCGATGTTCGACCGCAATCACAAGATCTGACCGGAGGCAACCCCAATGTTGGACTACACGGTGTTTCATACCATCGCCTGGCCGAGCGCCTATTCCGTTTACTTCTTCGTGATCGGCATCGCGGCTGCACTCTTCTTTTTGTCGGCGTTGTCCTGGTACCGCGCGGAGTTCAAGCCGCTGCGCGCGAGCGCGTTCTACGTCTCCTTCGTGCTGTTGGCCGTGGGCGGGCTGCTGCTGATCAGCGACCTGTCGCAGCCCGCGCGGTTCCTCAGCATGATCAATCCCGCCTACCTGAATTTCGACTCGCCGCTCGCCTGGGGCAGTTTGAACCTGGTCTCCTTCGGGCTCGTGTCGGTGCTCTACTTCGTCATGATGAACAAGGGCGACGAGATCAACAGCCGGCGCCTCGCCGTCATCGGCAGCCTGCTGGCGCTGGGGCTGCCGGTGTACACCGGATTCGATCTCACGGTGCACCAGCACCGCCCGGTGTGGAACACGCCGCTGATGCCGGTGCTGTTCGTGGCGCTGTCGCTGGTGTCGGGTGCGGCCGTGGCTTCCTTCCTCGCCAAGGGTGACGCGAAGCTCCTCGCCACGCTGCGCAGCTTCATGCTCTGGTCGGCGGGTGCTGTGGCCGCCATGCTGGTGTCGCTGCTCGGCACGACCGCCTACGGCGGCTCGGCGCAGGAGCTGACCTTCATGATCATGACCTCGGGCAGCATGGGCCTCGCCTTCATCTGGTTAGGGCTCATCCTGGGCACGGCCGCGCCCATCGGGCTGCTGCTCGCACCCGTCGGGCGTCAGCCGATCGGGGTGCTCGCCGCGGGGGCGCTGATTCTGATCGGCGGCATGGCGCTGCGCTACGCGATCCTGGTCGGGCCGCAGCTCGTGCACACCGCGTACTGACGCAGGCGGACGCTCTCGCACGCGAACAATAAAGCGAATTTGGAGAATACAGACCATGCTCAAGATAACACGTAGAACCTTTTTGAAGGCGAGCGCCGGTACGAGCGCCGCCGCCCTGGCGGCCCCCAGTATGCTGCGGGCCATGGAGCTCGAGTTGGGTGGCCGCGATTTCTCGCCCGAGGTGGCCGCAGAGCGCAAAGCGATTCCCACCGGCTGCCACGTCTGCAACATCCAGGACGGCGCCATCGCCTACGTGGAGAACGGTCGGGTGGTGAAGCTGGAAGGCAATCCCGAGCATGTCTCGACGCGCGGGCGGTTGTGCGCCAAGGGCAATGCGGGCATGTGGTACAGCTATGACCCGGACCGCATTCTCTATCCGCTGAAGCGCGTGGGTGCGCGCGGCGAGGGCAAGTGGAAGCGCATCACCTGGGACGAGGCTATCGCCGAGGTGAGCGCCAGGCTCGACGAGGTGCTGAAGGGCGGGGAGCCGAACGAGATCATGCTCAAGTGGGGCCGCAACCGCACCGGCGGTGTGCTGGAGCGCTTCATGAACACCCTCGGTTCGGCCACCGTCCTCAACCACACCTCGGTGTGCGAATCCTCCAAGAAGATCGGCATGGAGCCGACCTGGGGGCCGGACATCGAGACGCCGGACTTCGCCAACAGCAAGTACATCCTCAACTTCGGCTCCAACATCCTGGAGGCGGCCTATTTCCACAACCCCTACTCGCAGCGCATCGCGGAAGGGACAGTGGAGAACCAGGCGAAGCTCGTCACCTTCGACGTGCGCCTGTCCAACACCGCCGGCCGCTCCGACGAGTGGATACCCATCTTCCCCGGCACCGACGGTGCGGTGGCGCTCGCTCTCGGCCACGTGATCCTGATGGAGGACCTGCAGGACACGGCCTTCATCGAAACCTGGACCAACGTCACCGTGGCCGAGCTCAAGGAGCACTACAAGCCGTTCACCCCGGTCTGGGCCTCCGAGATCTCGGGCGTGCCGGTGGAGACCATCGTGCGCATTGCCCGCGAGTTCGCGCTGACCAAGCCCGCGACCACCTATACCTACCGCGGCCCGGCCAAGCACCTGTACGGCTCCTACAACGAGAAGGCGTGCATGATGCTGCCGATCCTGACGGGCAACATCGAGACCCGCGGCGGCTACTGTCTGCCACGCGGCATGGGCTACAAGCAGCCTGAGCCGGTGCCGCCCAAGCCGAAAACGCCGTCCTATCTGGCCCATCCCGACGAATACCCGCTCGCCGGCCACAAGGTGAGCCACCTGGTGCCGTTCTGGATCGCCGAGGGCAAGCAGAAGATCAAGGTGCTCTTCTCCTACCAGGACAACCCGGTCTACACCAATCCAGGCGCCGACGCGGTGTGGGGCAAGCTGTATCGCGACGAGAAGCTCATTCCCTACTACGTGTGCCTCAGCCCCTTCATGGGCGAGGAGGCGCAGCTTGCCGACCTGATCCTGCCCGACGTGCCGTACCTCGAACGCTGGGAGCCCGAGTCCATGCCCAATTCGCTCTGGCCCTGGCTCGGCATCCGCCAGCCGGTGATCCCGCCGCTGGGCGAGGGGCGCGAGACGAAGGTCTATATCCGCGACATCATCCACAAGCTCGACCCGGACGGCAGCCGCGGCATGCGGCAGTACTGGGAGTTCAAGGATCCCGAGGAGTACATGCGCAAGCAGTTCGAGGGCATCCCGGGCCTGCAGGAGGCGGGCGGCCTCGACTGGCTCAAGAAGCACGGCGTCTGGCCCATCTACGGCAAGCTCGACCCGCGCAACGGCAAGATGGTGGACGCCACCGGCCGTGAGATCCAGCCGGAGTACGGGCTGCACAAGCGCACGCTCTCCGCGGACGACATGCTGGGGGCCACCGTGGACGAGCACGGCATCATTCACAAGAACGGCAAGGCGATCGGCGTGCAACGCCACGGGCAGAACTATGTCGGCTTCCCCACGCACAACCGCCTCATCAACGTGCGCGTCGACGAGTGGGCGAAGTACGGCTTCAATCCCATGCCCACCTTCAAGCGCATCCCGTGGCACGAGAACCTCAAGGACGACGAGATGATTCTCACCACCTACAAGACCAATGTGCACAAGCAGTCACGCACGGCGGCGGTCAAGTGGCTGGCGGAGATCATGCACAGCAATCCGGCCTGGCTCAATCCGCGGACGGCGAAGAAGCTTGGTGTCAAGACCGGCGATCTGGTGCGGGTGGAGAGCCCGGTGGGCTACATGGTCACCAAGGCCTATGTCACCGAGGGCATCCATCCCAAGACGGTGGCGATCTCCACCTCCTGCGGCCACTGGGGCTACGGGCGGCTCGCCCAGCTCAAGCTCCGGGAGAAGGCGGGGGAGTTCGGCGCGGCGGACGACCCGGACCTCAAAAACGTCTGGTGGGACGACAAGGGCGTGCACCCCAACGCCATCATCCCGGTGGTGGCCGATCCCATCGGCGGCTCGCAGGGCTGGTACGACACGGTGGTGAAGGTGACCAAGGCCGGTCCCAACGACAAGTACGGGGACGTGCAGGCCTCCTGGGACAAGCATATGGCCTTCTACAAGGAGACCATGCGCTATGCCTACACGGGCGATCTGCACCGCACGATGCACCCGGAGATGGTCGCGTGGGCGGGGCCGGAGAGCGTCCAGCACAAGGCGCCGTCCGGCGGGCATTAAAGCGGCAACGGCCTGCCCCGGTTCGCGCCGGGGCAGGCACTTGATCGGAGGTACACATGACAGAAGTGCTGGCCATCGCGACGGATACCGTAGAACCCGCCACTGCAAGCCGGGCGGAGCGGTGCGAAGACTATCGGCTGCGCGCGCAGTTTTACCGGCTGTTATCGGGGGCGTTCATAGAAGAACCCGCGGCGGCGTATTTATCTGCCCTGCGTTCGCCCGAGACGCTGGCAGCGCTGGCCGAGCTTGGCGTGCGGTTCGATGCGGATTTCCTGGAGCCGCCCATCACCGCGCTGGAACAGGCCCTCGCGCACGAGTACACCATGCTGTTCGCCGCCTCGGGCGGCTTTCCGCCGGTGGAGTCGGTACGCCGCCAGGGCGGCTACCAGCAGGCCGCCTGTTTCGAGGTGCGGGAGGTGTACCGGCGGGCCGGATTCCAGGTGGTGCCCGGACGGTTCCAAGTGTTCGAAGACCAGTTGGGGATCGAGCTCCAGTTCGTCGCGGAGTTGCTGGAGCGGTGCGCGGCGGCCCTCGACCGGGGCGAGCACCTGGAGGCGCGGCGGCTGGAGAAGGAGATCAAACGCTTCTGGGCATTGCACCTGGGGCGTTGGATACGCGGTTATGGTGTGTTGCTGGAGAAGGTGACGGAACACTCCTTCTATCGGGAGATGGCGCGGCTGCTGCGCGGGTTCGCGGAAGCGGAGCTGGAGCTGCTGGGCGTGCACGTGGAAGACGAGGATCATGGGAAGCTCAAGGTGCAACGCAGTGAACTGGCGGGGCTTGTTGAACAGGGCGCGTCGGCGTGCGGTGCGTGCAGAGGCACAGACTGAATATCTGTCGTGTTGGCGTGGATAGTGCCGCCCCCGTAGTCTACGAAAGGAGCGCTCATGTCGTACCTTCTGATCTGGGATGAACTCGCACTGCTCTGGAACCGGCAGGATTTCGCCGGGGTGCACGACTGGCTCAACGAGCGCTGGGCACGGCTCGTCCAGGAAAGCGCCAGCGGCGAGCGCGACGTC
>JBAYZB010000056.1:0-16293 GCA_041672765.1 Gammaproteobacteria bacterium
GATCGAGTTCGCCCTCGTGTTCACGGTGTTCTTCATGGTGTTCTATGCCATCGTGGGCTACGCCATGCCCTTGCTGATGCTGCTCACCTTCAATGAGCTGTCCGCCGAGGCGACGCGCCGCGCGGTGAGGGTAGAGCCGGGGGAGGGGTTCGAGCAGCGGGTCGCTACCCAGGTCAACAATGTGCTGAATGAGTCTTGGCTGCCGGCGGACTGGCGCCAATCTTGTTACGGACAAAATGGGCCGTTTTACAAACTACTTACCGACGAGGATGGCAGGCCCGTGCTCGAGGTTTGCATCCAGTACGACTACGCCGCGAAACCGATCATCCCCGTCATCGAACTGGGCGGCGTCAGCATTCCCAGTGTGCCCGATGTCTTGAAGGGGAAGACAAGCATCCAGCTTTGAATCCGCCAAGCCTTCCATCGGTGTTTTCTCGGCTCGCCGACCCGGGCCGGGTATCGGCGTCTTTCCGAATTCCTGGCCATGGGGCCGCCCGAGGAGCGGATTGCGGCCGATTCGGAGGAAAAAAGAGCGAAAGAAACCGTACGATTACAACCACTCCCTCCAATAAAAACGGGCGGACGGGCATTATGGTATGCTTGGAACCCACGCGACCGCATTCGCGCAGTAATGATGGCAGGCGATGCCCTTCAATCTGAGTTCCAAAATCATCGTTCGGTCCGGCGGCGCATTGCTGCTGATTTTCCTGGTTTTCGCTGGCTGGACCATTCTTGATGCCCGGCATCAGTTGCAAGACCAGACAAGCGCAGCCGCCGATCAGGTGGTCGCCGCCCTGCAGGCGGCCGCCGGGCGCGATGCCGGCTGGACGGCGCGGCTGCCGCGCACGGCGGAACTGGCCCGGGTGGCGGATGTCCGCGTTTACGACGGCGACATCCTGCTTGCGGAGTTCGCGCTGCGGCAGGAGGGCGTAGCGGAAACCGCGCCGCAATGGTTTGCGCGCCTGATCGCCGGGACGCTGCCGGTGACCGCCACGCGTATGCAGGAGCAGGGCGGCGGCCGAGTGGTCATCCGGTTCGATGTGGCGGACGTCGTCGCAAGCGCGTGGGGCCAGCTTGGACGGTTGACCGTCGCATTGTCGGGGGCCTTCCTGCTGGGCGCCGCCATCGTCGGTTCACGGACGCGCCGCCACCCGGAGCGGCTGTCCTACGCGGAGCGATCGCCCATCCTGATACAGGACGCGCGTCGGCAGCAGTCCGGTGCTGAAATCGGCGCGGCGTCGGACATGGTGGTCGGGACCGGTGCCGATGTGTCCTGTTCGGAGCTGCTCGCCAGTCAGACCAGCGATGCCATCCTGATTTACGACCGCAAGGGGCTGGTCGTCTACTGCAATCCGGCTGCCGAGCAACTGCTCGGCTATGCCCCCGGAGAGCTTTTGGGCAAGCCCGTGATGCGGCTGATGCCGCCGTGGAAGCGCGACGAGGTGCAGGAGGACCTGGCCACGGCCACGGGGGCCCCCGCTGCGACGGAACTCGAAACCCAGCGTTTGACGAAGCGGGGCGCGCTGATCGATGTGGCGCTGTCCTCGGTGCCGCTGCGCGATCCGGCGCGCGGCGCTATCGTGATCGGCCGCCTCTGGAGCATGCGCGACATCTCCAGGCGCAAGCAGGAAGAGACGATACTGCGCCTGCTGGAGCGCGGTGTGACCATGTCTCCGGACGGCATCATCATCACCGACGCGAGCCGGGACAACGCGGTGATCTACGCCAATCCGGCCGTGGAGGCCATCACGGGCTACAGCAGCGCCGAGCTGCTGGGCAAGAGCCCGCGCCTGCTGTACGCGCACGAGTCCAACCAGGCGGGGATCGAGCAACTGAAGCAGGGCATCCGTGCAGGCGAGGCCTGCCGCGTCATCCTGCACAATCAGCGCAAGGATGGAAAAGGGTTCTGGAACGAACTCAGCGTGGCGCCTATCCGGGACTCGGGCGGCCGCGTGACCCACTTCATCGGTGTACTGCGGGATGTGACGGAAAGGACGCGCCATGAGGATCAACTCGTGCGCGCGGAGAGCCGTCTGCGCACGCTCATCGACGGGGCGCCGATCGGCATCTGCATCTCGGACGAGCATAACGAATTGCAGGCGGTGAATCCGTTCTTCTGCGCCTTGCTCGGCTTCGAACCGGAGGAACTCGCCGGCCGTTCGCTGCACGACGTTATTCCGGAAGAGGTGTGGGCGCGTATCGCGCCGGCGCGTGCCGGAGCGCAGGTGGGCGGCGGCGAGATCTGGCTCGCCAAGAAAACCGGGGAGCGGCTGACGCTGCTCGCCAACACGGCCTTTCTCACCAGTGCCAGCGGCACGCCCGACGTCGTAACGTTTCTGGTGGACATCACCGGCCGCAAGCGCGCGGAGCAGGCCCTGTTCCAGGAGAAGGAGCGCGCCCAGGTGACGCTGGAGTCCATCGGCGAAGGCGTCATCACCACCAATGCCAAGGGCATCGTCGATTATCTCAATCCGGTGGCGGAGAAGCTCACGGGATGGCTGAACGAGGAGGCGCAGGGGATGCCCCTCGCCTACGTGCTCAACATCCTCGACGAGGACACGCGCAAGCCTTTGCAGGATCCGGTGGAGCGGGCCTTGCGTCTGGGCCGCCTGGTGACGGTGGCGCGCCAGGCGTCGCTGGTGCGCGAAGACGGCAAGGAGTTCGCGATCCAGGTGACCGCGGCGCCGATCCGCGACCGCGACGAAAAGATCATCGGCGCGGTGGTGGTGTTCCACGACGTCACCGAGATGCGCGCGATGGCGCGCCAGATGACCTACGAGGCGCGCTACGACGCGTTGACGGGCCTGCTGAACCGCCGCGAGTTCGAGAAACACCTCAAGCATGCCTTGACCATCGCTCGCGAGGAAAACAAGGAGCATGTGCTGGGATATCTCGATCTGGACAAGTTCAAGCCCGTGAACGATATCTGCGGTCATTCGGCCGGCGACGAACTGCTGAGGCAGATCGCGGCCATCATCCAGAGCAAGCTGCGCGAGTCCGACGTGCTGGCGCGCCTCGGCGGCGACGAGTTCGGCATCCTGCTGTACTCCTGCTCGGTGGACAGCGCCCGCAAGATTGCCGAGTCCATCCGGCACGCCCTCAAGGATTACCGGTTCGTGTGGGGGGATCACACCTTCGATATCGGTGTCAGTATCGGGCTCGTCCCCGTGACCGCGGCCAGCGGCAGTCTCAACGACGTCCTCAGCGCGGCGGATTCCGCCTGCTACACCGCGAAGAACGAAGGACGCGACCGGGTGGACGTGTACGAAGGGGAGAGCGAGACGGAAGAGTCCGGGAAGACGCAGTGGATGCGGCGCATCAAGGAGGCGCTGGAACACGATCAGTTCTGTCTGTACCAGCAGGCGGCGGAGCCACTGACGGAGGCAGGACGCACCACACGGTATTACGAGATACTGCTGCGGCTGCGCCCGCGTGCAGGCGAGCTTCTGCCGCCCATGGCGTTTCTGCCCGCCGCGGAACGCTATCAGTTGATGCAGAGCATCGACCAATGGGTAGTGAGCACCGTTCTTGCCATGCTGGGGCGCGGCGAGATCCCGCCGCAGGACGGGGATGTGGTCTACGGAATCAATCTCTCCGCCCAGTCCCTGTGCGAAGAGGAATTCATCGATTTCGTGCTCGAACAGATCGATCGCAACGACGTACCGCCGGAGCGAATCTGTTTCGAGGTGAGAGATGCGGATGTCATGGCTAATTTCAGTCATGCCGTGCATTTCGTGCGCACGTTCAAGGAACGTGGATGCCGATTCGCCCTGGACGATTTCGGCTGTGCGCGCTCCTCGTTCGGGCATCTCGGCAGCCTGCCCGTCGATTACTTGAAGATTGAGGGCGCCATCATCAGGCGTGTGGTGGAAAGCCCGGCGGATGCGGTGCTGGCGGATGCCATCGGCCGGATCGGACACCTGATGGGCGTGCGGATCATCGCCACCCAGGTGGAAAGCAGGCTCGTCCTGGACAAAGTGAAAGAACTCGGCCTGGACTACGCGCAAGGCTACGAGGTGGCGCGGCCGCGGGCGTTGGAGCCGGTGCCCGCCGCCGACGATGCATAGCGGGCCGGCGACCAGTTTTTTCATCCTTCCCGGCGCAATGGCTCGATTCGTTTCCCGCACCGTTTGGATCGGTGACGTTACTGCGCCGCTAGACTTCAAGAGGCTTGCCGCACAGGCGCCTGTCCATGTTTTCGTTCGATTGCACCAGACGTTCGGGCACAGGAGGTGTTCATGTTCAATTTTCGCTCGATGGGATTGTTCCTGTTCCTTGGCGCGATTTTCTTCGGTGGCGCCGGTTGCGAGCGGGAAGGGCCGGCGGAAGAGGCCGGGGAGGATATTGACAGGGCGGTGGACGACTCCAGGGAGGCGGTCGAGGAAGCCATACAGGACACCGATGAACGGCTGAAGGATGGCGAAAGGAGCGATGGCAGGGCGCGGGACCGGGAGCGTTGACGGCGTTGCCGGGGACGCTTGCCAAACGGCAGCGGCTCGCGGCGCCTGAAGCGCCGGTCTGTGCGGGCGCGGCAGGTGGGGAATCCTGGCGCGTTGCGGGTGATGCGCAAAAAAATCCCGCACGGGTGGGTGCGGGATCGGAAAATGTACTAACAAGGGGGAAAAACTAAGAGCACACCCATAAAAATAATCCAGGATCCGCTTCTGTCCAGTGCGGAAAAACGGTCCGGCCGGCGGCCGGGGTGTTGGGCTGTCGCAATATCGTTACATTTCGTCAGAAACACTCAACATCCGACGGTGTCGGCCGAAAATATAGGCATGGTAACCGCTTGATCAGACCCGCAGAGCGTGAATTGGCGCGGTTAATGCTAGTTTTTTCCGGCAAGGAGGCCAGGCGGGCAGCGCCTGGGTGCGTTGTCATGGAAGGAGTCCAGGGAGTGATGCGATATGGTGGTTTCGAAGAAAATCAATACACATATAGTGGTGGTTCGGCCCATCTTCCGGGAAGGGCCGCGGCCGACCTTCTGGGAGGCGGCGGTCGATAACCGGACGATTCTGAAGAAATTCTCGTCCCCGGCCGAGGTGTTCGATTTCGTCGAACGGCGCCAGCGCCTGGGCAACCGGTATTGATGCGGTCTTCGGTATCGGTGGCTGGCCGGTCTGCGGCGGCGTTGCGGCTTACCCGGCCCGGTGCAGCGCCGATCCTTCCGCTGCAAGGGCCGCTTCGCGCAACGCTTCCGACAGGGTGGGATGGGCGTGGATGGTGCGGGCGAGGTCTTCGGCGCTCGCCGCATACTCCAGCGCCAATACCGCCTCGGCGATGAGTTCCGTAGCGGCCGCACCCAGGATGTGCACACCCAGGATCCGGTCGGTCTGGGCGTGGGACAGGACCTTGACCAGCCCCGCGGGCTCTTCCATGGCCTGGGCCCATCCGTTGGCGGCGAACGGGAAGACACCCACCTTGTACTCCTCGCCGGCCGCCCTGAGCGCCTGCTCCGTCTTGCCGATCCAGGCAATCGCCGGTTCGGTGTAAATCACCGCGGGCATCATGTCGTAATTGACCGGCGCCGCCTGGCCCGCGATGGCCTCCGCAACGGCCACTCCTTCTTCGAAACCCTTGTGCGCCAGCATCGGGCCGCGCACCGCGTCGCCGATGGCATAGACTCCTGGCAGGTTGGTGCGGCAGTACTCGTCCACGAGGATGAACTGGCCCTCGCCGAGGAGCAGGCGGGTATCCGGCGCGAACAGCTCGTCCGTGTTGGGACTGCGTCCGACCGCCACGATCAGGCGATCCACCTGTAGTTGATGGCTGCCTTCGCTGTCCTGATAGGTTACGGTGACCTGCCCGTCCGCGACGTGGGTGCCCGTGACGCGGGCGCCCAGGCGGATGTCCATCCCCTGCCGCGTGAATTCCTTCTGGGCTTCGCGTGCGATCTGGGTGTCCGCCAGGGGCAGGAATTCCTGCCGGGCGTCCAGCAGCACGACTTCGGCGCCCAGGCGCAACCAGATCCCCGCCAGTTCCAGCCCGACCACGCCGGCGCCCACCACGCCGAGTCGCCTGGGAACGTCCGGCAGGCGCAGCGCCCCGGCGGAGTCCACGATGCGGTCGCCGTCCACGGGGACGGTATCCAGGACACTCGGCTGCGAACCGCAGGCGAGGATGACGTGGTCGCCGCTGAGAATCAGCGGCTCCTCCGTGGCGTCGCGGCGGGTGATCTCCACGCGCTTTCCGGTGAGCAGACGGCCGCGGCCGGGAATCCAGGTGATCCGGTGCGCCTGGAACAGCGTGGCGATGCCGTCCGTCAGCCGCTGCACGATGCGCTCCTTGCGCGCGAGCATGGCCGGCACATCGAGACTTACCTCCCCCACGCGGATGCCGTGCGCGTCGAACTGGTGGCGCGCGCGGTGGTAGTGGGCGGCCGAGTCGAGCAGCGCCTTGCAGGGGATGCAGCCCTCGTTCAGACAAGAGCCGCCCAGGACAGGAATGCCTTGCTCGTTCACGCGGTCGTCCACGCAGGCCACGCGCATCCCGAGCTGGGCGCAGCGGATGGCGGCGGCGTAGCCGGCCGGTCCGGCGCCGACGATAACGACGTCGTAGTGGTTTTCTGTCGCGGGCGTTACGTTATCGGTCATATGTGCGATCACCAAGGTAAGGGCAAGCTACAAGGAAACGCCTTGTGCCGACTTGCCGCTTTTCACTCGTTTCAGACTTCCAGCAGCAACCGCGCCGGATCCTCCAGGCATTCCTTGATGGTGGCCAGGAACTGCACGGCCTCGCGTCCGTCGATGAGCCGATGATCGTAGGTCAGCGCCAGGTACATCATCGGACGGATGCGGATCTCGCCATCCTCCACCACGGGACGGTCCTCGATCTTGTGCATGCCGAGGATGGCGCTTTGCGGTGGATTCAGGATGGGCGTGGAGAGCAGTGAACCGAAGATCCCGCCGTTGGAGATGGTGAACGTGCCGCCCATGAGTTCGTCGATGGACAGGCTCCCGTCGCGCGCCTTGCGGCCGAATTCGGCAATGCCGCGCTCGATGTCCGCAAAGCTCATGCGCTGAGCGTCGCGCAGGACGGGCACCACCAGCCCGCGCGGGGCCGAGACGGCGATGCCGATGTCGCAGTAATCGTGATAGACGATGTCCTGGCCTTCGATGAAGGCGTTGACGACGGGAAAGCGCCGCAGGGCTTCGATGCTCGCCTTGACGAAGAACGACATCATGCCGAGCTTCACGCCGTGCCGTGCCTCGAACTGTTCGCGGTACCGCCGCCGCAGCTCCATCACCGCATGCATGTTGACCTCGTTGAACGTGGTGAGGCTCGCGGTGCTCTGCTGGGCCTGCAGCAGGCGCTCGGCGATGCGGGCGCGCAGGCGGGTCATGGGCGTGCGCCGCTCGCTGCGCTCCTGCGGCGTGGCGTGTACCGTTGCCATAGGGTCCGGCGGGGTGCCCCCGGCCGCCTGTTCCGGCGCCGCGGCGCTTTCCCGTTCGGCGATGTACTGCAACACGTCTTCCTTGGTAATGCGCCCGTTGCGCCCAGTGCCGGTGATCTGATCCGGGCTCAGGCCATGCTCGGCCAACAGCCGCCGCACGGCGGGGCTAAGCGGCCCCTCTTCCGGTTCGGGGGCTGCAGCGGGCGGGGTCGGCGCAGGCTCGGCCGCTTCCGCCGGTGGGGCAGCGACGGCCGCGATCCGGCGCGGTTCGATCACGGCAATGACTTCGTCGCTCACCACGGTCTCGCCGTCGCTCTTGAGGATCCGGCTCAGCACTCCGCCTTCCGGGGAAGGGATTTCCAGTACGACCTTGTCGGTCTCCAGGTCCACCAGGTTCTCGTCACGCCGCACCAGCTCGCCGGGTTTCTTGTGCCAGGCGCTCAAGGTTGCGTCCGCGACGGATTCCGGAAGCTGCGGCACGCGCACTTCGATGAGTTTGCTTTCTGCTTTGTTCATGGGTCAGTTGGCGGTTCTTAGTTCACGCGGTTCTTGTTGTTCGTCGGACTGCGCGGCGGCGGGATGCTCGTCTGCCGGGTCCGGTTCCATGCTCAGCGCGTCGTTCACCAGAGCGGCCTGCTGCTGGATGTGCAGGTTGAAGTAGCCGGCGGCGGGCGACGCCGAGGCGGGGCGCCCGGCGTAGCGCAAGGTCTGATTCGGCCGCATGCAGGCGCGGATGTTGTGCTGGCTCTGGTACCAGGCGCCCTGGTTCTGCGGCTCCTCCTGGCACCAGACTACTTCGGCCGCGTGCGCGTAGCGCCGCAATTCGGCGCCGAGCTCCTGCCCGGGGAACGGATAGAGCTGCTCGATGCGCAGGATGGCGACATCCTCCAGGCCGCGCGCACGACGTTCTTCCAGCAGATCGTAATACACCTTGCCGCTGCACAGCACGACGCGGCGCACGGCGGAGGGTTCCAGCGCGTCGATCTCGCCGATGATCGGGTGGAAGGTCCCCGTGGTCAGGCTCTCCAGGCTGGAGACGGCCAGCTTGTGCCGCAACAGGCTCTTCGGCGTGATGACGATCAGGGGCGTGCGGTACGGCCGCAGCACTTGGCGGCGCAGCATGTGGAACATCTGGGCTGGCGTGCTGGGGATGCAGACCTGCATGTTGCCTTCGGCGCATAGTTGCAGCCAGCGCTCCAGACGGGCCGAGGAGTGCTCCGGTCCCTGGCCCTCGTAACCATGGGGCAGGAATACGGTCAGGCCGCACAGGCGGCCCCACTTCGCCTCGCCGGAACTGATGAACTGGTCGATGACCACCTGGGCGCCGTTGGCGAAGTCGCCGAACTGCGCCTCCCAGATGGTCAGCCCGTGCGGTTCCGCGGTGGCGTACCCGTATTCGTAGGCGAGCACCGCCTCCTCCGAGAGGATCGAGTCGATGGCGGTGAAATGGCCCTGGTTTTCCGCGATGCCTTGCAACGGAATGTAGCTGGTGCCGTCCTTCTGGTTGTGCAGCACGGCATGGCGGTGGAAGAAGGTGCCGCGGCCGCTGTCCTGGCCGGAGAGACGCACGTGATAGCCCTCGTATACCAGGCTGGCATAGGCCATGATTTCGGCGAAGCCCCAGTCGAGCGGGAGCGCTCCGGCCGCCATCTTGCCCCGGTCGTCCATGATCTTCGCCACGCGCGGGTGGAGTTCGAATCCTTCCGGGAGGCGGCGCAGCTTCTCGTCCAGCTCGCGGATCAGCTCGGCGCTGATGCCGGTGTGGGCCGGGAAACGCCAGTCGGCCTGTTTGTAAGGGGTCCAGTCGGCTGCGAACTCGTTTTTCACTCCGGTCAGGATGTTGTGCGCCACGATCTCGCCCTGATCCAGGGCATCCCGGTAGCGCCGCGCCATTGCGTCGGCATCGTCGGGGCCGATGACGCCTTCGGCCGCGAGCCGCCCGGCGTAGACCTGGCTCACCGTGGGATGGCGTTTGATCTTCTGATACATCATCGGCTGGGTGACCGCCGGCTCGTCCGCCTCGTTGTGGCCGTGACGCCGGTAACACACCAGGTCGATGACCACGTCCTTCTTGAACTCCATGCGGAAGTCCAGGGCGAGCCGCGTGACGAACAGCACGGCCTCCGGGTCGTCGCCGTTCACGTGAAAGATCGGTGCTTCCACCATCTTGGCGATGTCGGTGCAGTACATGGTGGAGCGCATGTCCTGGGGATGGCTGGTGGTGAAGCCGATGCGGTTGTCCACCACGATGTGGATCGTGCCGCCGGTGGTGAAGCCGCGCACCTGGGACAGGTTGAAGGTCTCCATCACCACGCCTTGGCCGGCGAAGGCGGAGTCGCCGTGGATCAGCACCGGCAGGACCTGCTCGCCTTTGCGGTCGCCGCGCCGCTGCTGGCGCGCGCGCACCGAGCCTTCCACCACGGGATCGACGATCTCCAGGTGCGACGGGTTGAAGGCGAGCGCGATGTGCACGGGGCCGCCCGGCGTCTCCACGTCGGAGGAGAACCCCTGGTGATACTTGACGTCGCCCGAGCCGCGAAACAGGTTCGGGTCGTATTTGCCCTCGAACTCCTGGAACAGCTCCCGAGGCGACTTGCCCAGGATGTTCACCAATACGTTGAGCCGTCCGCGGTGCGCCATCCCGATCACGATCTCGCGCACGGTTCCCGCACCGGCGTGCTGGATCAGTTCGTCCAGCAGGGGGATCAGGCTTTCGCCGCCTTCCAGCGAGAAGCGTTTCTGGCCGACGTACTTGCTGTGCAGATACTTTTCGAGCCCCTCCGCGGCGATCAGTCGCTGCAGTATCTGGCGACGCTGTTCGGCGGACAGTTGAATACCGAGCCGTGTCCCTTCCAGCCGCTGTTGCAGCCAGCGCTTCTGGGCGGTTTCGGTGATGTGCATGTACTGCGCGCCGATCTTGCCGCAGTAGACCTCGCGCACCAGGGCGAGGATGTCCCGCAGCGGCAGGCGGTCGGGGGCCACCAGCGAGCCCGTGCCGAACAGGGTGTCCATGTCCGCTTCGGTGAGGCGATGGAATGCTGGATCGAGATCCGGCACGGTCAGGCGGTCCCGCAGGTGGATCGGGTCGTAGTTGGCCTGCTGATGTCCGCGCGTGCGGTATGCGTTGATGAGCTGCAGTACCGCGATCTGCTTTTGTACGGCATCCGGCGACGGGCCTTCGTTCGCTGAGACCGGGGGGCGCGGCGCGGGGGGCAGGCTGGCGGGTTCTTCGGCAACGGGAGCCTGCCGCCGGTCGCCAGGGCCTGCGCCCTGCAGCGAGTCGAAATAGGCCCGCCATCTGTCGCTTACCGAGGACCGATCAAGCAGGTACTGCTCGTAGAGTTCTTCGATGAAGGCGGCATTGGCGCCAAAGAGGTGAGAATTCTGCTGCAGGATGTTCGTCATGGCCTCGATCTGGAAGCGGAGCAGAGAATCTGCCGCGCCCTCTCGTTAGAGTTTATACCACGCCCATTTCCCTTCATCCGGCCTATATCGTGCTCACGGGATCCGACGGACTGCCGTCGAGAAACCGCATCGAGAGATCGATCGCGCGCAGGTGTTTCGTGATCGCGCCGACGGAGATGTAATCCACTCCGGTCTCGGCGATGCTGCGTACGTTATCCAGGGTGATCCCGCCCGAGGCCTCCAGTTCCGCCTGGCCCGCGGTGATGGCCACCGCCTCGCGCAACTGGTCCAGGGAGAAGTCGTCGAGGAGCAGGCGCTTGGCGCCCGCGTTCAGGGCCTCCCGCAGCTCGTCCAGCGTTTCGACCTCCACCTCTATCAGGACTCCAGGGGCCTGCGCCTGGGCTGCGACCACGGCATTGGTGATGGAGCCCGCGGCCATGATGTGGTTTTCCTTGATCAGGATCGCGTCGTACAGCCCCATGCGGTGGTTGTGGCCGCCGCCGCAGCGTACCGCGTACTTCTGGGCCAGACGCAGCCCCGGCACGGTCTTGCGGGTGTCGAGGATGCGCGCCCCGGTGCCTTCGACCGCATCCGCATAGCGGCGTGCGGTGGTGGCGGTTCCGGACAGGGCTTGCAGGAAGTTCAGTGCCGTACGCTCGCCCGTGAGCAGCGCGCGGGACGGGCCGTGCAGGACGCACAGCGCCTGGTCGGGCTGAATGCGGTCGCCGTCGCCGGCGTCCCAGGCGATCTGTATCGAGGGGTCGAGTTCGTGAAACACGGCATCGAACCAGGCCGTGCCGCACAGTACTGCTTCTTCCCGGCTGATCACGTGCGCCTCGGAGATTGCGTCGTCCGGGATCAGGGCCGCAGTGAGGTCACCGGGGCCGATATCTTCCGCGAGGGCGCGGCGCACGCTTTCGAGGATATCCAGGCCTGCAAATTCCATGGAATTCCGAAGTCCAGCTAAAGAGAGGCAGAGAGGCCGGATCGGGACCATGCCCGATCCGCCATCAGGTCGGCGACCACCATATCATTTTTGTAAAGATGAGTCATGTGAAGGCGGGGGACGCGGAATGCAGCGTGGCAAGGGTGCCGCGACCGCCGGATCGACGTCCGGCAGTCGCAGCCGCTTCTAAGTTTCACGCCGGGTTGCGTGTCGCACCACCACCTTTTCCATCTCCACCACGGTGAACACGGCGATAGCGACCAGAAGGATGCGGGCCCAGGTCGCCAGGTCGATGGCCTCGGTGCGGAACAGCGCCTGCATCGACGGGGCATAGGTGAACAGCAACTGCAGCGCGAAGATGACAGCGGAAGAGAGCAGGACGTAGCGGCTGCCGAACAGCCCCGCGCGGGTGCAGGCCGGGGCCAGGATGTAGCGGGCGCTGAAGAGATAGAGGATCTGGCACATCACCAGGGTGTTGACCGCCACGGTGCGGGCCAGTTCCGGCGATGCGCCGCGGGATTCCTCCCACAGGAACAGGCTGAAGGTGCCGGCGACCAGCAGCAGCGCGACAAACGTCACGCGCCAGACCATGAATCCCGACAGAATGGGCGTGCCGGGCGGGCGCGGCGGGCGGCGCATGGCGTCCGCCTCCGTCGGCTCGAAGGCGAGCGCGAGCCCGAGCGTCACCGCCGTCACCATGTTGACCCAGAGGATCTGCACCGGGGTGATGGGCAGGACCATGCCGAGCAGGATGGCGATGATGATGACCAGGGCCTGCCCGCCGTTGGTGGGCAGCAGGAACAGCAACGCCTTTTTCAGGTTGTCGTAGACGGTGCGGCCCTCCTCCACCGCATGGGCGATGGAGGCGAAGTTGTCGTCCGCCAGCACCATGCCGGCGGCTTCCTTCGACACCTCGGTGCCCTTCTGCCCCATGGCGACGCCGATGTCCGCACGCTTCAGGGCCGGCGCGTCGTTCACCCCGTCGCCGGTCATGGCCACCACCTCGCCGTTGGCCTGCAGCGCCTGCACCAGGCGCAGCTTGTGCTCGGGGCTGGCGCGGGCGAACACGTCCACCTCCCGGACTTTCAGGCGCAGCTCCTCGTCGCTCAGGGTCTCGATCTGCTGGCCGGTGAGGCTGGCGCCGTTGTGGCCGATGCCGAGCTGCGCCGCGATGACCTGGGCGGTGACGGCATGATCGCCGGTGATCATCTTGACGCGGATGCCGGCCTCCTGGCACTGGCGCACTGCGGTGATGGCCTCCTCGCGCGGCGGGTCGATGATGCCGAACACGCCCAATAACGTCATGCCGTCCTCGACGTCGTCGAACCGGAGTTCGTCCCGGACCTCGTCCGCGGCCTTCATGGCCACGGCGAGCAGACGCTGGCCCTGTTGGGCGATCTCCTCGATGCGGCGGTGCCAGAGGGCGGGCTCCAGCGGCCGGTCCTCTCCGCCCACGCGCTGGTGGGAGCAGCGCTCCAGCACCTGTTCCGGGGCGCCCTTGAGCAGGATGAACCGATGCCCGGCGTGGTCGCGGTGCAGGGTGGCCATGAAGCGGTGCTGGGACTCGAACGGAATCGCATCGACCCGGGGCCACAGCTCGTGGGCGCGGTCGGGCTCCAGCCCTGCCTTCATCGCCACGGTGAGCAGCGCGCCTTCGGTGGGGTCGCCCTGCAGGCTCCAGTGTTCCGCTTCGTGGCGGAGAGTGGCGTCGTTGCAGAGCAGGGCGCCCTTGGCGAGGGCGACGAGGTCCGGATACTCCTCGGGTTCGATCGCCTTGCCTTCCAGCGTGAAACCGCCGTGCGGGGCATAGCCGACGCCGGTGACGCTGAACACATGCTCCGCCGTGGCGACGCTCTGCACCGTCATTTCGTTGCGGGTGAGGGTGCCGGTCTTGTCGGAGCAGATGACGGTGACCGAGCCCAATGTCTCCACCGCAGGCAGCCGCCGGATGATGGCGTTGCGCCGTGCCATGCGCTGCACGCCGATGGCGAGGGTGATGGTCATCACCGCGGGCAGTCCTTCCGGGATGGCGGCGACGGCGAGCCCCACGGCGGCGAGGAACATCTCGTCGGCGGAGTAGTCGCGCAACAGGTATCCGATGGCGAAGGTGAGCGCCGCAAGGCCGATGATCGCCACGGTGAGCTGGCGGCCGAACTCCCCGATCTGGCGCAGCAGCGGGGTGGTGATCTGCTGCACGCCGGCGAGCAGTGCGCTGATGCGCCCGATCTCGGTCGCCTTGCCGGTGGCCACCACCACGCCGCTGCCCTGCCCGTAGGTCACGAAGGTGCCGGAGAAGGCGATGCAGGTCCGGTCGCCCACCGTGACGTCCGCCGCAACGGGCGCCACGCCCTTCTCCACCGCCTCCGATTCGCCGGTGAGCACGGATTCGTCGATGCGCAGGTCCCGTACCTTCAGCAGGCGCAGGTCCGCCGGCACCTTATCGCCTGACTGCAAATAGACGATGTCGCCCGGCACCAGTTCGTCTGCGGCGATGGTGACGCGCTGCCCGTCGCGCAGCGCCACGGCCTGCAGGGACAACATGTTGCGGATGGCGTCCAGCGCCCGCTCCGCCTTGCCTTCCTGGATGAAGCCGATGATGGCGTTGATGACCACCACGCCGAAGATCACGCCGGCGTCCACCCAGTGTCCCTCAAGCGCGGTGACCAGGCCGGCGATGAGCAGTACATAGATGAGGATGTTGTGGAATTGCAGCAGAAAGCGTGTGAGCGGCCCGCGCTTCGGCGGAGGCGGCAGACGGTTCGGTCCGAATTGCGCCATGCGGCGCCGGGCCTCCGCGGCGGTCAGTCCTCCCGTATCGGTGGCTAATCGGCGCAGCGTCTCGTCACTGGTCGCAGCGTGCCAAGGTAAAGCGTCTTCGCGAGTAACCACATCATTCATGATCGTATATTCACGGGAGGCATAACTGGAAAAAAGAAGGATGATACCAGGGCGGGTGAACGCCTTTCATCCGTGCCCTGGTTCTCTACAAGAAGTTTTCGCGGTTACCGGGTGTTGATCGGTTCGGGCGAGAGGGCGCGCCGTCACAGCGCCAGCAGCTCCGGCGGTTCCTCGGCGTCGAGGATCAGGATGTGATGTTCCGGAACCGGCTGCCAGTATTCCGTTTCCGTCAGCCGCTCGGAGGCGACCAGCTGGCCGCCCGGGAAGGTTTCGTCGTCAGTGGTGTAATACAGGGACGGACAGTCGGCGTTGACCGCGTGACGCACCGCATACAGGCGCTCGCCGTCGCTGATCACGAAATTCAGCAGCGCGGGGATTTCCTCTTCGAGCCAGTCATCGAGCAGCCGCATCATCTCGGCGATCGCCTCCTCGATGGAGAGATCGTCGTCGCCCGCCAGCAGATGACGCAGCAGGGCGAAGAGGTATTCCGAATCGGTGTTGCCCTCCATATCCGCTTCGATGGCGGGATCGAGGAACTGGCGCAGTGCCGGGCGCAGGTTGCGGCGAAAATCGGTGATGTAACCGTCGTGGATGAACAGCAGGTCCGCTTCATCGGAGAAGGGCTGCAGATTGGCGTGGCTGGAGACATAACCGGGTGTGGCGCTGCGCACGGCGGTGAGCCAGAGGTCGCAACTGAGGCTGCGGCTCAGCGATGAAAGATTCACGTCCGACCAGATGGGCATGGGATTGACATAGGTGGCGGGCAGTTCGTCGGGGCCGTACCACCCGAGGCCGAACCCGTCCACGCCGAGGGCGGCATGGTGCATCTCGCGCGGCCGCCACGCCTGCACCAGGAGTCCGTGGGGCGGGTTCAGCAGGAATTGCTCCAACGTAATGGACGGACCCACATACGCGGCGAGGCGGCACATCGGAAGTTCCTCTTCTACACTTCAATTGCTGTGATGTTAGCCGATGTCTCGGGGCTGTCCAATGTGTCGCCTTCAGGGAAAACACTCCGTTTCACCCCATCCTGTACAGGAGGGCTCCGCGGGGAGCCAGGGATCGGCGGATGGATTTTGCCAGCCAAGCGCGGCTCGGTGAACGCTTCTCTTGCCGCAGGCTGAAATCGGGGCCTGCTTCCGGCAGTCTGCTGGAGGATGCGCGGCGCGGGCTGGCGGCGCGGCCCCGCTCGCTCCCTCCGAAGTACTTTTACGACGCGCGCGGTTCCTGGCTGTTCGACCGCATCTGCGACACGCCCGAGTACTACCCGACCCGCACCGAGGCGGCGCTGCTCGCCCTGACCGCCCGCGACATCGTTGCCGCCGTGCGCCCCGCGCACTTGGTGGAACTGGGCAGCGGCACCGCGCGCAAGACCCGTCATCTGCTCGATGGCTGCCAGGCGCTGCGCTGCTATTGCACCTACTGGCCGCTCGACGTGTGCGAGGCGGCGCTCCATGCCACCGGTCATGCCCTCACCGCGGATTACGAGTGGCTGTGCGTCACCGGCCTGGTGGGCGATTATCTGGCGGAACTGGACGCCCTGCCGGCGATGAGTGGCAGGCGGCTGTTCGTGTTCCTGGGCGGCACCATCGGCAACTTCACGGCCGCCGAGGCGGTACGGTTTCTGCGCGGCGTGCGCGGCTGCATGCGC
>JBAYZB010000057.1:0-16168 GCA_041672765.1 Gammaproteobacteria bacterium
AGACATGCGGGCGGCCGTGGGAGTTCTGTCCTCAGGCCGTTGGGCGACGGCATCCATCGCGGCGGGGTCCTCGCTCCCACAGCCATTGCCGTTCGGTACATGGCGCGTCATCACCGCTGCCGCTCCTGGATGCGCTTGTTGGTGAGATAGAGGACGAGCAGCACCAGGAAGGAAAACGCCAGCATGCCGGCCGCGTACAGGTGCGCCTGGCCATATTCCAGCGCCTCCACGTGGTCGTAGATAGCCACCGAAAGCACCTGGGTCTTGCCGGGGATATTGCCGCCGATCATCAGCACCACGCCGAACTCGCCCACCGTGTGGGCGAAGCCGAGCACGGTGGCGGTAAGGAAACCGGGCCGCGCCAGGGGCACGGCCACGGTGAAGAAGCGGTCCCAGGCCGAGGCGCGCAGCGTGGCCGCCACTTCCAGCGGGCGGGTGCCCGCCGCCTCGAAGGCGTTTTGCAGGGGCTGCACGACGAACGGCAGCGAATACAGCACCGATGCGACCACCAGCCCGGCAAACGTGAAAGGCAGGGTGCCGAGCCCCAGCGCCTGGGTGAGACCGCCGATCGGCCCGTGCGGCCCCAGCATGACCAACAGGTAGAAGCCGAGCACCGTGGGCGGCAGCACCAGGGGCAGCGCGACCACGGCCGCCACCGGCTGCTTGAGCCACGAGGTGGTGCGCGCCAGCCACCATGCCAGCGGCGTACCGACCACCAGCAACACCAGCGTCGCTGTGGCGGCGAGACGCAGCGTGAGCCAGACGGGCGTGAGATCCAGATCCGCAAAGGTCATTGCCGCAGTCGCTCTGCGCTTACTTCAGGTCATACCCGTAGGACGCTATGATGGCGCGCGCCTCGTCGCTCTGCAGGTAGGCCAGCAGTTCCCGCGCCGCGGGATTGTCCCTGCCACGCTGCAGCAGCACCACATCCTGCTCGATCGGATCGTGCAGCTCCCGGGGCAAGTCCCACCGGGAGCCTTCGGCGCGCCCGGCATCCCGGATCTGGGACAGGGCAATGAAGCCAAGCTCGGCGTTGCCGCTGGCGATGAACTGATAGGTCTGTGCGATGTTCTCCCCCTGCACGATGTGCGGTCTGATGCCGGCCCACAGCCCCATCTTTTCCAGCACCTGCCGCGCCGCGGCGCCATAGGGCGCGGTCTTGGGATTGGCGATGGCGATATGCCGAAAATCGCCCTTCTGCAAAACCTCGCCATTCTGATCCACATATCCCGGCCGCGCGCTCCAGAGCACCAGCCTGCCGATGGCGTAAGTGAAGCGGCTGCCCGCCACACCGTGGCCTTCGGACTCCAGTCTTGCCGGCGCTTGGTTGTCGGCCGCCAGGAACAGGTCGAACGGCGCGCCGTTGTGGATCTGGGCATACAGCTTGCCGGTGGACCCAAAGCTGAGCACGACCTTGTGGCCGGTCTTGCGCTCGAACCCGGCGGCAATCTCCCGCATGGGCTTGGTGAAGTTGGAGGCGACCGCGGCGCTCGCTTCCCCGGCCGACGCCACTCCGGTCATGGAGAGAAGCAGGGCGGCAGACAAGACGAAAAAGCATGCAGCGGATTTTGTTCTCATGATTGATCCCCAAAAGTCGTCGCTCGGTTCTTGTCCGCCACGCGCGGCGGTCAGGCATTCACCGCCAGAATGACGCTGGATGCGTCGATCACGGCGCAGGCGCGCACACCCTCCCTGAGCCCCAGATTGCGAATGCTCTCGTTGGTGATGACGGAAACGACGGTCTTGCCGCCAGGAAGCTCGATCCGCACCTCGCCGTTGACCGCGCCTTCCTTGCAATAGCTCACCGTCCCGCACAAGCGGTTGCGCGCGCTGGTCCTGAGGTTTTCGTCGGTCGTGACGATGACCGCGGGCGCCTTGATCAGGGCAAAGACCTCCGCACCGGCCTTCAGGTCCAGGTTGCGCACGCTCTCGTTGGTGATGATGGCGACCAGGCGATCGCCGCCGCCGATGTCGAGCACCACCTCGGCGTTGACGGCACCGGGCGTCACCGATTCGACCCGGCCAAGAAACTGGTTGCGCGCACTGGTTTTCATGGTCAACCTTCCCAGGAAGTTGTGGAGCTTGTCGAAGTCCCGGACGCCCTCGCCGAGCCCCGCCAGCCACCGTTGATACCGTTCCTCCACGGCACGAAACGCCTCGACCAGGGCCTTGCCGTAGTCCGTGAGCTGCGTGCCCCCGCCATGCCGGCCGCCCGTCACCCGCACCACCACGGGCTCGTCCGCCAGGTTGTTCATGGCCTCCACCGCGTCCCAGGCCGCCTTGTAGCTCATCTTCATCGCCTTCGCGGCTTGGGAAATGGAGCCGTATTCCCCAATCATTTCCAGCAGTTCTATCCGCCCGCGCCCGAGGAATCCCTGTCCCCTTTTCTCAAGCCAGAGCCTTCCCGCCAGCTTGGTAGCTTTCTTCTGTTTCACACCGCCCCCATATCGTTATATACGATGATATATAACGATTGCCGCAACAAGCAATCATCATGTTCCATCCGCCCGAGGAGCGCGAACCGCCCCTGCCGCCCCGCGCGACCCGGCGCGGGCGTTGCAGATCGGTACACGAATCGAGCATTTCACTTCGGTTCTTGCAACCCTGCTGGATGCGTTTCGCATTGCCAATCCTGCGCTCCACGGATGAGCGGACGATCCTATTGCCTTCATGAATATGCGGTGGAAACGGGCCGCAACAAAGCACGCCCGGGCCTGGGCGCAGGATGCGGTGACGTCCCGGCTGCGAAGTGACGACGGATTCGGGCTTGGCCGTGCAGCAGGAAGGGTATCGGCCAAAGATCGTTGCTGTGCCCGCGTCCTTGCGGGAGATAACCGTCCTTGCGAAGCACGCCACTACTATAGTGCAGAAATCGAGCCTTGCATGGAGACAAACACGGCGGACATACATGCTGGTTCCAGCCATCAGTTCGTGGATTTCACAAAAGCTACACTTGTCTTTTAACCAGACACGCCGCACGCGCCCGTGCGCTTTATCAGGACCTGGAAAACCTGGCCTGGAGCGAAAGCGTGGACCTTCAAGAAGGGCAGATATACGAAGGCACCATTTCCATTTCCGGCGACGTGGGCCCGCTGCGGAAATGGATCGTCGTCGCGCCGTCGGGCAAAACCCACATCCATTCCATCGACAACCCGGTGGAACTCTACTGCTGGCCGAAGCACGCCGCCTTGACCGGCATTCAGAACGGCAACCTGAGACTCGTGGGCTTCGAGCCCGACCATCCCATCCTGCGCCTGCAGCGCAAAAAGGAGGCCGCGGGCATCACCGACGCCCACCTGGGTCTCAATAACGCCTCCATGATCAAGATGCTCGATCTTCTGGATCGTGCCGCTGCGGCAGGCGAAACCTACACGCCCTACGCCGCCGGCGAGGTTCTGGCGCTGATGCCGCGGGGACTCTACCGGGAGGAAGAATTGCGCGCCATCGAACGGCGCGTGCACGCAGCGCTTGCGACCTGGGGCAGACGCTCGCTTGCCTGAACTCAGCCCGCCGCGAGCACCCCCATCGCGGGTGCCGGAGCGACAGCCGGCGCAAGCATCGATCAATGCCGGATCGCATCGGCTATTTACCGTAGGTCTGATTGCACGCCGGCGCTGCCTGACACCGCTCTCCGGCAGGACACGCCTGTCACGTAGCCGGCGCAACGCGACCGACGGATTCGAAGCCTTATCGAGATGTGCTCAGTCCGGGTCGCCCACCGGCGCGGCGAAGGCGTCGGCGACCAGCGTCGCGACGTTGTCTCCGGTAAGGGACTTCAGGAACGCCACCAGATCCGCCATTTCTTCACGGGTCAGATGCAGCGGCCGTATCAGGGGATCGAGCTGTTCGTGCGCGTGGCCGCCCTGGTTGTAGAACTCCACCACCTGCTCCAGCGTGCCGAACGCGCCGTTGTGCATGTACGGGGCGGTAAGCGCCACGTTGCGCAACGACGGCGTCCTGTAGCGCCAGCGGTCGTCCGGGTCCTGTGTCACTTCATACAGGCCGAGATCGTTTTGCGCCGCCGCGACGAACGGCTCGAACACCACCGGCGCCACCTCCAGCGTAGCGCCTGGCGCCACCCGCACCCTGCGCACTTCCGGCTCACGCTGCATGGAGAAGTACCAGCCTATGCCGGTGTTGTGGAAGGCGTGGTCCGTGAACAGCGCCTCCTTCTCGCCGATGCTGTGGCACGCCGCGCAACCCGCCTTGCCGGTGAACAGCCGGAAGCCCCGTTTTACAGCGTCGTCCACCGCGCCTTCATCCCCGCCGAAATGCCAACGGTCGAAGGGCGAATTGGCGGACACCAGCGTGCGCTCGTAGCTCGCGATGGCCATGCCGATGGTGTCCATATCAGGGCCGCGCCCGTCGAAGGCCCGCTCGAACATGCCCTGGTAATCCGGCAGCCGCTTGACCTTCTCCACCACCAGGCCGATGCCGGGATTGCCCATCTCGTTGTGGGCGAGCAGCGGTTGCCAGACCTGATGCTCCAGCCGGTGCTCGCGCCCGTCATGAAACAGGCGCGGGAAATAGGCGGTGTTGTAGATGGTCGGGGCATTGCGCCGCACGGCGCGCCCCTCGATGCCGACGGCGGTGGCGATTTCGTTGTTGGTGAACCCCTGCTCCGGCACATGGCACATGGCGCAGGAGAAGGTGTTGTTGAACGACAGGCGCCGGTCGTAAAAAAGCTTGCGGCCCAGTTCCACCTTGGCCGCGGTGAGCGGATTGTCCGCCGGCACCGACACCGGCGGCAGTCCCAGGGGCGGCTGCGCGATCAGCGCCAGCAGATCGGCGGGCCGGCCCGTGCGCCGCGTCAGACTGGTGGAGCGCGTCGTGTAATCGGCGGACTCATACCCCTCCTTGTAGTCGCCCGGCCCCGCCACCGATACCGCGGGCAGCGCTGCGGCCGCGCCGTCCGCGGCCAGCGCAGACCGCGCCTCTTCCTGCAGCAGCGTCCGAAGGTCCGCCAGCACCACGTCCTTGTGCAGAAAGGACACGCTGTAGATGTTGCGGATCCGCTTGGCGCGGTCGATCAGATAGACGCGCAGGATGTGCGAAAACGTGCCCACCGGATCGCCCTTCGCGTCGTAATCCCTCAGCACGCTCTGGTCATAGGCATCCAGGATCGGCTGCAACGCCTGCTGCGACGGCGTCGTGACGAACAGCCATTCCGCCGTGCCGGCGCCCATGCTCTCGCCGATTTTTTGGAGCGTCTCCGGGGTATCCTGCTCGGGATCGAAGCTGAAACTCACCAGGCGCACGTCACGCGCGAAGTCCGGCTCCCGCTCCAGGGCCGCCCGGATCTCGCGCAACACGTGGATTGCCAGCGGACAGCCGTTCACGTCGCTGCAGGCGCTGTAAATAAAACTGAGCACCACCAGCCTGCCGTCCAGGATCTCGTGCAACCGTGCCGCCTCGCCCGTGGCCAGCACGATCTCGCCATCCGCCGCCGCCCGTATCACCGGCAGCTCATAGCTGCCGGGGATGGGGGCGGTGAAGCCGAGCTTTCCGTAACCGGGCGCCAGCGGCACGGGGGCCGGATTGGACTCGTGTCCTCCATGTCCGTGAACGATGGCCGGCAGACAGGCCAGCAGCGACCAAAGAAATGCCAACGCTTTCATGCACGCCTCCACGTGGACGCCCACTCCCCCATTGCTGCTGACAGCAGACGCTGGTCGGAGCAGGCCGATGGGCTTTGACCCGACCAGCGTCTACATTTCGTTATGTCGGGCCAAGCCGGGGCATCACTTCTGCACTTGCGCGACGCGCGTTCCCCCCGCCTCCTGCCGCTCCTGGGCATAGAGCGAATAGGCGCCGAACCGCATCTGATGGGGCCGGCCGAGTTTCTCCTGGAGGAAGTCGATGGCGAACTTCTCGGTCAGCTCCTTGCCGTCCCAGGTGTAGCCCTTCAGGAACTGCTCGTTGTCCGCACCCAGCTTGTCCCAGCGCGAAAGCAGCGAGGAGGTGAAGTACACGCGCTTGCCGTCCCAACTGGAGGCGGCCATGTTGACCTGCGCGCCGATCTTCTTCTGATAGATCTGCTTCGGATGGAACGGGTCGCTGATGTCGAAGGCGCGCGCCGAGCCGTCGGTGAAGGTGTCGACCCACAGCAGCTTGTCGTCCGAGGAGATGGAGATGTCCACCGGCAGCGGCATCTGGGCGGGATCGCCGATGTCCGCCACGTCCTTGGCCTGCCACTCGCCCTGCTCATCCTCGTAGATCAACCAGATCTTCGAGGTCAGCGCCGTGGTGGTGAAGCAGTAGTTGTTGTTCTCGCCCCAGGCGCAACGGATCTCCAGGGGCGAGCCCGGCACGTCGAGGACCTTCTTGGGCTTGCGCGTGTGCAGGTCCCACACCACGACGGTGTTGCCGAAGCGCTTCATCGCCTCTTCGTCTTTGACCAACCTGGCCATGTCCATCATGTAATTGGACCAGCCGGTGAAGGACGAGGTGAACATCGCATTGCGCCGCGGCAGCGCGCGCAGATCGTAGTTATAGCCATCGGCGTACTTGCCGCTCTTCGTCGCGCCCTGCAGGTTGTCGTCCGTCGGCACCCAATAGGTCGCCACATACTCGCCATCGTTGGTGTACTCCACCAGTGCCGTGCGCCCGCCGTGGTCCTTGTTGTTGGACAGCCCCGTGATGATCATGCGGCCGGGCAGCGCATAGGTGGTGTGCGGCCCGACCACGCCGCCGCTCTTGGCCACGAAGTCGGCGATGGTCTTGACCAGCTTGGGCTTTGCGGGATCGGTATGCACGTCGAAGATGAAGATCTTGCTCGTGTCGAGTGTTGCGCCCCACAGATACCGCCGGTCGTCCGTGAAGTCCGAATGATGCGCCTCGTTGCGCCCGCCCACGGACAGGACGTGGACGACCTTGCCGTAATTTTCCGACTTGGGATTCACGTCCACCGTCACGAGCTTGTCCTGTTCGTCACCGACGCCCTCCATCCCCAGCGTCCAGACATAGACGAAATCCTCCTGCCCCTCGATCTTCGCCATATAGGGCGACAGACAGGTCTCATCCGCCGCTGCCGGCGTAGCCGCCAGTCCGCCCAGGACCAGCGCCCTTGCCAAGCCCAGCGCCATGGCCGTCATCGGTTTCTTGCTCCTGCTTCCGTTCATGCTTTCTCTCCTCCTGCAACAGGTGTGTGCAACGCCACTGCCAGCGCGCGAGACCGGCGGCTGTCATTGAGATTCAAGCGAAAATGGAAAGTCGTGCTCCGTATCTGCCGTCCGAGTCGCTATTCATGGTCGATGCTCTTGCGCGGCTGCGCAGTCGGACGGCGAATCCGGATGTCATATCGAATAATGTTTTATATAGCAGATGGAACGAACGACGATCCCGACATGCCAGATGTATCGAGGCGCGAACGGAGACCGCCGGCCGCTGTGGTCGTCGAACTATTTGACAGTCCCGCGCGCCCGGCACCGTTGCGGTGCGCTCGCGTCATTTTCTTTGCCGTTCCACCTTGACGGACGGCGCTGCCGCATCGCTGTATTCCTCCTCGAGGATTTTCGGCGCGCGGTCCAGACGATACAGCACGGGAATGAGGATGAGCGTGGCGGCCAACATGAAAAGCGGGCCGAACAGCCAGAACACCAGCGGCACGGCGTAGTAATAGGCGCGCATGCCGATGCTGTAGTAATTGCCGGCCCGGTTCAGGTGATGGGCCACGTGCTGCGGCGAGATCACCTTGCGGCGCGCTGCCAGCGGCACGTTGATCATGTAGCCGACGTGGTTGTACACGCGGATGGACATGGCAAAGCTGAAGAACGCGATGAAGAAATCGAGCAGCAGCAGGATGAGCTTCAGCATCCATACCTGCGCGTGCGTGGAGCCGCCCACGTTCAACGCATGCCAGGCGTTGCCCAGTTCCTGGCCCTGCCCGCTCAGGGTGAGCACGCCGATGATCAACAGTATCGCCGTGGAGGCCAGGAAGGTAGCGGCCATGGTGGAGTTGCGCAGGGTCTGCACGGCGAGGATGTCCTTGCCCTCGCGCATGATGTTCTCCACCCACGCGGTGCGCGCGATGGTGTTGACGCCCTGCACGGTGTAGGCCGGGTTGCGGGCGGCGCGCCGGCGCATGTAAAGCTGATATATCAGGATGAGCAACGCCGACAGGAAAAAGGCCGCGGCATCGCTGCCGAGAAAAGCAAACCATTCCAGCATGGGGGCACCCAGTCTCGTACAATTGTGCAGGCCGCATCGGCACCTCGCCGGGCGATTGGCTGTCGGCCCAACCCGGCCTGCGATCGATCCTCCGGCAGCCGATTATAGCCGCCTGCCGGGCGGCAAACGTCCCGCCAGCCGATACTCGTATATGCTTAAAGACTTTGAAGAGCCTGTCCCCGGCACCGCCCGGCCAGAACGACACCAACGGATTCGATAATGTCTCGTCAGAGGGGATACACCGTGAAAGCGCAGGAAATGGCCGACCGGACGGCGGAGTGGTTCGTTCCCGCCTTCGGCCCCCGGAAGTTCCGCGCGTTCGTCGGCCTGCTCTTCCTGCCCTACACCGGAATGGTGCTCGCCTACACCATGATAGGCGCAAGTCTCGCGGCGCATGTCCACTGGGATCGCGTGGGCGCCCTCCTGCTCATCTATTTCCTCGCCCTCGGCATCGGCGCGCACGCGCTGGACGCCCTGGGCAGCAGAGACGTCAAGCCGTGGGGACAGGCGTTTTCCGACCACCAGTTGCTGGTCCTCGCCGCCGGCTCCGTCGCCGCCGCCTACACCATCGGCATCTATTACATGCTGCTGTACGTGCCGCTGCTCTGGCCCATCGCCATCCTCGAAGGATTCTTCCTCCTGGCGTACAACCTGGAGTGGTTCGGCGGGCGGTTTCATACCGACGGCTGGTTCGCCTTCTCCTGGGGCAGTCTGCCGGTACTGGCAGGCTACGTGATGCAGACCAACTCGGTCTCGCCGCCGGCGCTGCTCGTCGCCGCGGCCATGGGACTATTGAGCCTGGTGGAGATCAAGGCCTCGCGGCCCTACAAGGACTTGAAACGCCGCCTGCGGAACGGAGGCGATGAAACGGAGCGGCTGCTGGCGCAACGCTACGAAGCGATCCTGAAGAGCCTCAGCCTCGGCGTGATCCTGCTCGGGATGGGACTGTTGGGCATGCATGTGATGGGCTGATCCTGCCTGCCATCGGCAAGGGAAGGTGCGCAGTGGATTTTCGCGACTACTGGGACGATACGCGGGTGCGGATCGAAGAGGAGTTGGCGGAATGGACGCCCCGCTTCTTCCGCGACCTGCCGCCGCAGCAGGTCGATCACATCCGCCAGCTCCTGCAGGACGGCAAGCGGCTGCGCGGGTGTCTGACCTGCCTGGTGAACCGCGCGCTGGGCGGGCGGATCGAAGACGCGATTCCGCGGGCGATCGCCATCGAGTGCATCCAGGCGGCTTCGCTGATCCACGACGATTACGTCGACGGCGATACCGTCCGACGCAATCATCCCGCCCAGTGGACCATCGAAGGCCCGCGCAAGGCGGTGCTATTGGGCGACGTGGTGTTCGCCACCGTCATCCAGCGGATGGCCGAGATCGGCTGCAGCGATGGCATGGCGGCGGCGGAGGCCATCGCCACCGTGGCGCAGGGCGCGTATCTGGAGTTTCTGGAGCCGGCGGACCTGGCCCGCGCCATCGCCGACGGGCGCTATCGGCGCAATCATTACGAGCGCGTGATCCACCTCAAGACCGGCGCGCTGTTCGGCGCCGCGGCCCGGCTGGGCGCGCTCTCGGCCCGCGCCGGGCCGGAGTTGTGCGACCTGGCGTTCCGCTACGGCGCCCGCATCGGGGAGGCGTATCAGATCGCCGACGACTTGCACGACCTCCTGCATCCCGACGGCCGCATAACCGACGCCACGCAGCTTGCGCTGCTGTTCCTGCACTTCACCGACGGAATAGATGCCTGGCGGCGTGACGGTTTCCGCTCCTGGTGCGATGCCGCACGCCCCGTGCTGCAGGAACGCATGATGGAAGCGGTGCGAACGCGGGTGGGCCTGGCGGTGAGCGAAGCCGCCCGTTTTCCGGACAATGCCCACGCGCCGCTGCTGCACACCGCGCCGGCGGAGATCGTGCGGATGATGGAGTCGACGGCGATATGAAAACAAACCGACTCAGGGCAACGTAGCCCGACAGACGAGCACGGAGCGGTCATGATTCTTGTCACGGGCGGCACCGGCTATCTCGGCCGGGCCCTGGTGGACCAGCTCATCGCCCAGGGCGAAAAGGTGCGCGTGCTCTGCCGGGGCCAGCGGGAAACCCCGGCGGAGGCCTGCATCGGAGATGTCACGGAGCCGGCGCGGCTGGATGCCGCCATGCGGGGCGTGGAGGTCGTCTATCACCTGGCGGCCCTGGTGGACCACCACGCGCCGGAAGCCGCGCTGTACCGCGTCAACGTGCAGGGGACCATCAACGTGGCGGAAGCGGCGCTGCGCCATGGCGTACGCCGGATGGTGCATTGCAGTTCCGTGTCGGCAGAACCCGGCGGCGGCAGCACCCCGTACGGACGCTCCAAGATCGCCGCGGAGCAGGCGCTTGCCGCCTACCGAAAGCGGCTGCCCATCATCACCCTGCGCCCCGGGCCGGTGTATGACGAGGAGCGCGTGAACCTGCGGCGCCTCGTCCGGTTCGCCGCCGCCACCCGCCTCTGCCCCCGCCTGGTGCCGGATGTCACGGTCCATCTGGCCAGCCGCAGCAACGTGACCGCGGCGTTCCTGCTCGCCCGCGACCGCGGCGAGCCCGGCGGTGTCTATGCGATCTGTGACCGCGAACCGGTGGAGCGGTCGTCGCTGGCGCGGATCATCCAGCGGGAGACGGGCGCCATCGCCGTGCCCTTGCCGCTCCCCCTGCTCAGCCCCGTGCTCCATGCCGCTGCCCTGGCGTGTGCAGGGCTGCACGCCGCGCTGGGCCTGCGCCCTGCGCTGGACCGCCGCCATCTGCGGGTGTTGACGCGCGCGCGCCGCTACGACATCGCCCGCGCCTGCGCCGAGCTGGGATTCGACCCGGCGCCGACGGAACGGCACTTCGCCGAGGCGGTGTGGCGCTGCCTGGACCGCTCAGCGCAGGGTACGGTAGGCGGCATACAGGCGCGCCCCTGAGGCATAGGTGCCGATCAGCGCCAGCAGCACCATGCCCGCGGGGAGGCTGTCGGTGAAGCAGGCCAGGGCGAGGATGATTACGCGCACCGCCCGAAGGCTCATGGCCCGGCCGCACTGGGAGGCCGTGGCCGCCTCGATGCAGGCGCTGATGTAGGAGGCGAGCAGGACGGTGAGCATGACGTAAAGCCCCAGCCACGGCCCGACGTGATTGCCCAGGATGATCGCCGCCAGCAGCACGAAGTCGGCCGCCCGGTCCACCACCCGATCCAGCAGCGCCCCGAAGGGCGTGGCCAGCGACCGCGCCCGGGCCACCGCGCCATCCAGCAGATCGAGCCCGCCCGAGAGCAGGATCAACAGCCCCGCCGCCGGAAGCCTCCCCGCCAGCACCAGGCCGGCCGCCCCCGCCATGACGACCAGGGAGGAGAGCGTGATGGCATGGGGAGATACGGTGATGCGCCCGGCCAGGGGCGCCAGCCCGGCATCGATGTAACGCCTTACGTCCTGTCCGACCATGGTGCATCGCCCGGATTGACCGGCGTTCCTTCCTTGTGATTCTCCATTCCATGCGTCGCGCAGGGCGCGGCGCCCTGCCAATGCCGCTATCAGCCCTCAACCGGCCTTCCGCGCCGTCACGATCGCCGAGCCGTAGGCCGTCAGATATTCGGTGCGGATATCGACGAACCCGTAGTCCCGCAGCGCCTCCTGCGCTTCCTGCAGCCAGCGGGTCTGTTCGATGAGCCGCGGCAGACCGTAGAAGATCTCGCGCCACGCGGGAAACACGCGGCTGCCCGCCGTTTGCAGCACCTTGAAATACAGCCGCCAGATCCGCGCCAGCCAGGCCTTGGGCGGATAGGTGAAGTCGTGCATGAGCAGCAGACCGCCCGGCGCAAGCATCGCGCGGCAGTTGCCAATGAGCTGCGCCAGATCGGCATACTTGGCGAGATAGGACGAGGTCACGCAGTCGAACGGCTCGTCCGACCGGTAATCCTCCGCGCGGCTCAGCACGAACTCGACGTTTTCCATGCCGGCGCGCCGGGCCTTCGCCCGTGCGACCCGCAGGTATTCGTCCCGCAGCTCCACGCCCGTCACATGGCAGCCGGGCCGGCGCCGGGCGATGGCGAAGGTGGAGATCCCCGTACCGCAGGCCAGGTCCAGCACGCGCCTGGCGTCGGGCGGGATAAGCCCGACGATGCGGCGTTTCCAGAGCCGGTCGATGCCCAGGGTGGCGAAGTTGACCATGAAGTCGTAGGTCGGCCCGGTCCCCGAGAAGAACCGGTGGACCAGGGCAAGCCGTGCGTCCGTCTCATCCATGCCTTGTCGCCCTCAACCGCACGCCGGCGGTCCTCCCTGCGCCCCGCGCAATTCGCGTTTGTCCTTGAAAAGGATAGACAGCGGACAGGAATTGCGTCACTTCCAGTGCTACTAAACTTTAGGAAACCCAGTTGCGCGGACCGCGCCTCCCCAGGTTTTGGAGACTGCCGCCGGCATGACGCCTTCCCAGGATGCTTCTTCCCCCACTGCCACGTGGCGGAATGTCACCTGCCCGTTCTGCGGCCTGCTGTGCGACGACCTGAGCGTGGCACACCAGGACGGCCGGCTGCGGGTCTTGGAAGGCGGCTGTGGCCGCGCCGAGGCCGGCTTCGGCCACCCCTGCGAGCCCGCCACCCCGCTGGTGGACGGACAGGCGGCGGAGCTGGACGCCGCGGTGCAACGGGCTGCGGCGATACTGCGGGCCGCGCGCCTTCCCCTGTACGGCGGCATGGGGGCGGACGTGGCCGGGGTGCGCACCGTGCTGGAGCTGGCCGACCGCACCGGCGGCGTCGTGGACCACATGCACGGCGACGGCATGATCCGCAACATCCTGGCGATCCAGGACGCGGGCTGGATGGTCACCACCCTGACGGAACTGGCGAACCGCGCCGACCTGCTGGTGTTCATGGGCACCGATGCCGTCACGCACTGCCCGCGCTTCTTCGAGCGGCTCATCTGGCACAAGGAGTCCATGTTCGATCTGGACACGAACCGGCGCCAGATCGTCTACCTGGGGCAGAGCCTCGACAGCGGCCCCGGGCATGCCCCGGACGGGCGGGCGCCGCCGGGGCTCGCCTGCGACCCCGCCCGGCTCGGCGAAGTGGCCGGCGTGATGCGGGCGCTGCTGGCGGAACGGCCGGTCCAGGCGCCGCGGGTGGGTGGCATCGCCGTCACCGAACTGCAAGCGCTGGTGGAACGCATGAAGAAGGCGCGCTACGGCGTGCTGCTGTGGTCCGCCGGCGACCTGAAGCTGCCGCACGGCGAACTCACGGTGCAGACCTTCTGCGAGCTGGTGAAGGACCTCAATCGCCTGACGCGGTTTTCCGGGCTTCCGCTCGGCGGCGAGGACGGCGCCACCACCTTCAGCCAGGTCTGCACCTGGCAGACGGGATTCCCGCTGCGCGTGAGTTTCGGCTCGGGCCATCCGGTGTTCGATCCCTGGCGTTTCAGCACCACGCATCTGCTGGAAAGCGGCAGCGCAGACGCCCTGATGTGGATCTCCACGTTTGCGGCGGAACCTGAGCCGCCCGCCGCCGGCGTGCCCGTCATCGTCCTGGGCCGCCCCGGCATGACGTTCGCGCAGCCGCCCGCGGTGTACATCCCGGTGGGGACGCCGGGGCTGGATCATGCGGGGCAGCTATTCCGGATGGACAGCGTGGTCACGCTGCCGCTGCAGAAGCTGCGCGAGGCGGGGTTGCCGTCCGCGGACCAGATCATCCGGGCCATCCAGGCGGCGCTGTAAGCGCGGGAACGGGAACAAGGTGCCATGCTCATCAAACTGACCGGCGGCAGAGTCTACGACCCGATCCACCACATCAACGGCGAGGTGCGCGACCTCTACCTGCGCGACGGCCGTATCGTCGCCGATCCGGGCCAGGCCGCGGTCGATCAGGAATACGACCTGCGCGGCAAGGTGGTGATGGCGGGCGGCATCGACCTGCACACCCACATCGGCGGCGGCAAGGTGAACATCGGGCGCAACATGCTGCCCGAAGACCACCGCCGCCATCCCATGGCCCATACGCCCTTGACGCGCTCCGGCTGCGGCCACGCGGCGCCCTCCACCTTCGTCACCGGCTACCGCTACGCCCAGATGGGCTACACCGCCTGCTTCGAGCCCGCCATGGTGCCCATCAACGCGCGCCATACCCACCTGGAACTGGCCGACACGCCCATGGTGGACAAGGGCACCTATGCACTGCTCGGCAGCGACGACTTCCTCCTGCGCATGTTGGCCCAGGGCGCCGACCAGAAGGCGATCAACGACTACGTCGCCTGGACCCTGCACGCCACCCGCTCCATCGCCGTCAAGGTGGTCAACCCCGGCGGCATCAGCGCCTTCAAGTTCAACCAACGCAAGCTCGATCTCGATGAGCCCAACGCCTACTACGGCGTGACGCCGCGCGCAATCCTGCAGCGCCTGACCCGCGCCGTCACCGACCTCGGCGTGCCCCATCCCGTGCACCTGCACGGCTGCAACCTGGGCGTGCCGGGCAACGCGGACACCACCCTAGACACCATCGCCGCCGCCGAGGGCCTGCCGCTGCACCTCACCCACGTGCAGTTCCACAGCTACGGCGCGGAGGGGGATTTCAAATTCTCCTCCGCCGCGGCGCGCATCGCGGAAGCGGTGAACCACAACCGGAACGTCACGGTGGACGTGGGCCAGGTGATGTTCGGCCAGACCGTCACCGCCTCCGGCGACACCATGGCGCAGTACCGCAACCACCGCCACGCCTCGCCGCGCAAGTGGATGTGCATGGACATCGAGTGCGAAGCAGGCTGCGGCGTGGTGCCCTTCCGCTACCGCGACCAGAATTTCGTGAACGCCCTGCAGTGGCTCATCGGCCTGGAGCTGTTCCTGCTCATCCAGGATCCCTGGCGCGTGCTCCTCACCGTGGATCATCCCAACGGCGCTGCCTTCACCACCTATCCGCACCTGATCCGCCTGCTGATGGACCGGAGCTACCGCAACGACCTGCTCGCCACCATCAACAAGAGCGCGGCGGCCATGTCCACCCTGGGCAGCATCGACCGCGAATACTCGCTCTACGAGATCGCCATCCTCACCCGCGCCGGCCCCGCCCGCATCCTCGGCCTCACCGACCGCGGCCACCTCGGCCCCGGCGCCGTGGCGGACATCACCGTCTACACGGAGCATGACAACAAGGAGGAGATGTTCGCCAGGCCCGCCTACGTCTTCAAGGACGGCGAGCTGGTGGCGAAGGACGGCGTGATCCAAAAGGTGGTGTGGGGCGCCACCCACGTGGTGCGGCCCAACTACGACCCTGCCATCGAAAAGCCGCTGCGGGAATACTTCGAGCGGTATCACACCATGCGGCTGGAACACTTCAAGCTGGGGGACGAGGAGCTGCTGGACGACGGACGGGGGAGGATACAGGTGCATCCTTGTGCGGTGGGGTGGCGGGCATGAGTGGGGTTTGGCGTGGCTGATGTCATGGGCTTGGCTTGGATGCGGGAGGTTATTTGGAACGGTTCAGTATGTTGGTTGGATTAGGTGATGAAGCCGTGCAAATGGGCGCTCCTGCCGATTTGTCTCGCCCAAAGCGGGGGTCGCCCGACGGGCCTTCCGTGTCCCGACGGGCGACGGCGCGCCTCTCTGCGCGCCCCCTTTCGGGGCCTGCTCCGCTTTGGGCTGCGATGCTCGGCGGCTCCGAGGGAACCCACCGCCCTCTGACACTGTGCCAAATAGTAGCGGTTGGGCGCCTCCCCACCGCTGATAATTCCCTGCCGCAATTCACGCTGGCACCCTGGGGCCCCTATGCCGCGCTAAGCATCGCAGGGCAGGGCGGAAGAAGCCCGAAGGGTGCCGGCAGGGAGGCCGGCACGCGCACGTCGGGGCTCGGAAGCCCCGTCGGGCGCGCCCGCCCTGACCGAAAAGCGCAAGGTACCCCGACAGGGGCGCGGCATCGGGGTGTCCTTTCTTTGCCTACTTTCTTTGGACAAGCAAAGACAAATTCGCCGGGAGCGACCACATCGCCGGGAGCGATGTGGGACATGCGCAGCAT
>JBAYZB010000058.1:0-16139 GCA_041672765.1 Gammaproteobacteria bacterium
TGCTGCGTCCGGCGGCGAGTACCTTGCCGCGCTGCTTGAGATGATAGCGGGTGAGCCCGCCCTGGTCGCGGGCCTTCACGGTTTCGGGGCGCGCCTGCACGATGTAAAGCAGGCCGTCCTCACCATCCTTCGCCCATTCGATGTCCATGGGGCGGCCGTAATGGCGCTCGATGATGACCGCCTGGCGCGCCAGTTCTTCCACTTCCGCGTCGGTGAGGGAGAAGCGCAAGCGGTCCGGCTCCGGCACCGGTTCGGTGAGCGTGGAGCGGCCGAGCATGTTCTCGCCGCTGTAGACCATGCGGATGGCCTTTTCGCCACGGTTGCGGCGCAGTACCGCCGGGCGGTTCGCAGCCAGTGTCGGCTTGTGCACGTAAAACTCGTCGGGGTTGACCGCCCCCTGCACCACCGTCTCGCCCAGACCGTAGGCGGCGGTGATGAACACCACGTCGCGGAAGCCGGACTCGGTGTCCAGCGTGAACATGACGCCGCTCGCCCCGAGGTCGCTGCGCACCATGCGCTGAATGCCGGCGGAGAGGGCCACCTCGCTGTGCTCGAAGCCGTGGTGCACGCGATAGGCGATGGCGCGGTCGTTGTAGAGCGAGGCGAACACATGCTTGATCGCCTCCAGGGTGTGGTCGAGTCCGCGCACGTTCAGGAAGGTTTCCTGCTGCCCGGCGAAGGAGGCCTCCGGCAGGTCCTCGGCGGTGGCCGACGACCGGACGGCCAGGGCCAGATGGCCGTCCGCCTCCGCTTCCATCTTGCGGTACGCGGCGATGATCGCTTCTTCCAAACGGGGCTGGAACGGGGTGTCCAGAATCCACTGGCGTATCTGCGCGCCGGTCGCGGCCAGCGCTTCCACGTCTTCGATGTCGAGTGGGGAGAGCGTCTCATGAATACGTTGAGCAAGCCCATTCTGTGCCAGGAAGTCGCGATATGCGGCGGCGGTGGTGGCGAAGCCCCCGGGGATCCGGACGCCGGCCGCCGTGAGACTGCTGATCATCTCGCCCAGGGAGGCGTTCTTTCCGCCGACACGGCCCACATCGTTCATGCCGAGGGTATCGAACCAGAGTATGTAATCTTGCATGGCTATTCCTTTCTCTTCCGCTTGCACTCTGCCAATGGAACTGATAAACCCAATCTTAAGGCTTGCAGTACAACCTCAAAATTGCCGGAAATCAAGCTTCGGCCAGGAGACGCTCATGGAGCGCACCGTTTTCTTAGTATCGGACCGTACCGGTATCACTGCCGAAACGCTCGGGCACAGTTTGCTGACCCAGTTCGATAATATCCAGTTCAAGCAAATAAATCTGCCGTATGTGGACTCGGTGGAGAAGGCGGAGCAGGTGGTGGAGCAGATCAATCGCGCGGCCCGGGAAGACGGTGCGCGGCCGATCGTGTTCAGCACCCTGGTGGATGCCCGGGTGCGGACCTTGGTGGCGGAGTGCGATGGGGTATTTCTCGATTTCTTCGATACGTTCATCGGGCCGCTGGAGCGCGAGTTGGGCGTCAAGTCGTCCCACACGGTGGGGCGCTCGCATGGTCTGGTGGACGTGACCATGTACGGCGGCCGCATGGAGGCGGTCAACTTTGCGTTGAACACCGACGATGGTACCACGACGCAGCACTACGATCAGGCGGACATCATTCTCATCGGCGTGTCGCGCTCCGGCAAGACGCCCACCTGTCTGTACCTGGCGCTGCAGTTCGGCATCCGCGCCTCCAACTATCCGCTGACCGAGGAGGATCTCACGGACTCGCAACTTCCGGCGGCATTGGAGCCGTTCCGGCATAAGCTGTACGGCCTGACCATAGATCCGTTGCGGCTGCACCAGATCCGCACCGAGCGTAAGCCGGACAGCCGCTATGCCTCGCTCAGGCAGTGCCAGTATGAGGTGCAGCAAGCGGAGGCGCTCTACCGCATCAAGGGTATTCGCTTCCTGAACACCACTGCCATGTCGATTGAAGAGATCGCCACCACGATCCTGCACGAGACCAAGCTGAAACGTCGGCTTTACTGACACCAAATCCTCACGGAATCGTCTCGTCAAGCAAGCGGTTCTTTTTCGAATTCATTCCGGCGACGCTCCTGTATAGCGCGGGGAGGGCCTGCGCAGGGGCGTATTGCTGGACGTATTTCCCCGACGAATCGATAATCGGCACGCACAGAAACGTGCCGTGCCGCCGACAGCGAAACATAACAACCAATGCAAGGGAGCTGCCGCATGGATCTCTTCGTTCGCTCGAAACGACTTCTCTTTTCCCTTTTCGCCGGAGTGGTTCTGGCCGTGTCGCTGCCGGCCGTGGCCCGCGAGGCACCCCAACTCATTCTGGCCACCGTCTGGGAGGAGGGCGCCGATCCCACCGGCTGGTGGCTGTCCGAGAAGTATGACGGCATCCGCGGTTACTGGGACGGCCAGCGCATGTGGAGCCGCGGCGGGAAGGCGATCCAGGTGCCGGAGGCGTTGCGCGCCGCGCTTCCCCCTTTTCCGTTGGATGGCGAGCTGTGGGCGGGGCGCGGGCGATTTGACGAGGTGGCCGCCACGGTGCGGGATGCCGAGCCGGGTCCTGGCTGGAGCGCCATCCGCTACATGATTTTCGATGCACCGGAGATGCCCGGTGGCTTCGAGGCGCGCATCGGCGCGGTAGAGGCGTGGCTCGCGCGGCACCCTGCGCCGCAGATCGCCGTTGCACCCCAGATCCGCTGCACGGGAACGGCCCACCTGCGCCGCTTCCTGGCGGAGGTGGAGGCGCAGGGCGGCGAGGGGGTGATGCTGCGCGCGGCCGGTTCTCCCTACGAGCCGGGGCGCAGCCGCCACCTGCGCAAGCTCAAGTCGTTCGACGACGCCGAGGCGCGGGTGGTGGGATACAACCCAGGCGAGGGCAAGTACCGCGGCATGGTTGGTTCGCTGCTGGTGGAGTTGCCCGACGCGACGCGCTTTTCCGTCGGGTCGGGCCTCAGCGATGAGCAGCGCCGAAATCCCCCTCCCATCGGCAGCACCATCACTTTCAAGCACCAGGGCTGGACCAGGGAGGGCAAGCCGCGCTTTCCGGTCTTCTGGCGCGTCCGGCCGCCCCAGGCGGAGTGAATCGAACTGCGGAAAATTGGATGAGCGCTGGCGCGCAACCTGGCCTATAGATGGTTACTACAGCGCTTTCCCGACGCGCGCACTTCAAGACCGTAGGCGGGCACCGCCTACCATGCGCCGCTCGGCCAAGGCATTGTGATGGACGATGCCCACCCTGCGAAATCCTTCAGGGCGTGTACACACCATTAGGAACCTGCTGTAACCACCAGCCACGAATCACGTCACCACATCCGGCGTCTCCCGGCCGGAACGCGCGCGGATCTGTCCCACTTCGTCCGCGATGGCGATCAGGTCGCCCAGGGCCTGCTGCACGTCCAGATCGTGCCGCTCCGGATCGGGCTCGTACTTTTCCAGATACACGCGCAGTGTGGCGCCCTGCGTGCCCGTGCCCGAGAGACGGTAGACGATGCGCGAGCCGTCGGTGAACCCGATGCGGATGCCCTGGTGGCGGCTCACGCTGTGATCGATGGGGTCGGTGTAGCTGAAGTCGTCGGCGTACTGCACCTCGTAGGCGCCCAGGCGCTTGCCGGCAAGGCCGGGGACGCTGTCGCGCAGGTGCTGCATGAGGTCGTGGGCGGCATGTTCTTCAATGCCTTCGTAGTCGTGGCGCGAGTAGTAGTTGCGGCCGTAGGTGCGCCAATGGGCACGCACGATCTGTTCCACCGATTCCTTGCGCACGGCCAGCAGGTTCAGCCAGAACAGCACCGCCCACAGGCCGTCCTTCTCGCGCACGTGATCGGAGCCGGTGCCGAAGCTCTCCTCGCCGCACAGGGTCACCTTGCGCGCGTCCAGCAGGTTGCCGAAGAACTTCCAGCCGGTGGGCGTTTCGTAGCACTCGATGCCCAGGCGCGCCGCGACGCGGTCCGCCGCCTGGCTGGTGGGCATGGAGCGGGCGATGCCCGCGAGGCCCATGCGGTAGCCGGGGGTCAGATGGGCGTTGGCCGCCAGTACCGCGAGGCTGTCGCTGGGGGTGACGAAAAAGCGCCGTCCGAGGATCATGTTGCGGTCGCCGTCGCCGTCGGAGGCGGCGCCGAAGGCGGGGCCGTTGGCGCCGAACATGACCTCCACCAGTTCATGGGCGTGGACCAGGTTCGGATCGGGATGGCCACCGCCGAAGTCCTCCCGCGGCGTGCCGTTCATCACCGTGCCGGGCGTTGCGCCCAGGCGCCGTTCCAGAATCTCGAGCGCGTACGGGCCGGTGATGGCGTGCATGGCGTCGAAGCGCATGCTGAACAGGCCGGAGTTGAACAGACCGTGGATGCGCTCGAAATCGAACAGGCTTTCCATCAGTTGGGCATAGTCCGCCACCGGGTCGATAACCTCCACCTTCATGGCACCCAACTGCAGTTCGCTCAGCCGGTCCAGGGGCAGGTCGGGAGCCTCGACGGTGCGGTAGGAGGTAATCTCCTGGGTGCGCCGGTAGATGGCCTCGGTGATCTTCTCCGGGGCGGGGCCGCCGTTGCCGATGTTGTACTTGATGCCGAAGTCGCCCTCGGGGCCGGCGGGGTTATGGCTGGCGGACAGAATGATGCCGCCGAAGGCGCCGTGCTTGCGGATCACGCAGGAGGCGGCCGGCGTCGATAACAGTCCGTCGCGGCCCACCAGCACCTTGCCGAAGCCGTTGGCCGCAGCCATCCGCAAGATGATCTGAATGGCCTGGCGGTTGAAGTAACGGCCGTCGCCACCCAGCACCAGGGTCTTGCCCTGATAGCCCTCCAGCGTATCGAAGATCGACTGGACGAAGTTTTCCAGGTAATGCGGCTGTTGGAATACGGTTACTTTCTTGCGCAGCCCGGAAGTGCCGGGCTTCTGGCCCGGAAAGGGTTGGGTCGGGATGTCGATCGTTTTCATAAGTTCCTTCTGCCGTCGTTGGGATTGCTGCAAAGCCATCAAGCATAGGGTACTGGGCCAATTGTGCAAGCGGACAACGGCTATCGGGAATGTAGGCAAAAAAGAACGGGGCCGATCGGCCCCGTATCCGGCGTGGCAGAGGGTTACGCGTTGACCGGGATGCGCCGCGCCCGCTTGGCCTCCTGCTTCGGGATCACCACCTCCAGCACGCCGTTCCTGCACTTCGCGGAGATTTTCTCGGGGTCCGCCGTATCCGGCATGCCGAAGCGGCGGTAGAATGTGCCGTGCACGCGCTCGGCGCGGCGGTAGTTGCCCCGTTGCTCGCCGTTCGCCCTGCGCTCGCCACGGATCGTGAGCATGCCGCCCTCCATGGTGATCTCCACGTCGTTGGACTCGACGCCGGGCAGATCCGCCAGGAGCACGAAGCGCTCGGGTTCCTCGATGATGTCCACCGACGGCACCCAATGACCGGTCATGACACGGCTGTCCTCTGCGTCCGTTTCACCAAAGAAACGATCAAGCAACCGATTCATCTCGTTCTGGAACTGATTGATCGAGCTCAAGGGATTGCGGTAAGGAGTCAGCAACGTCATCGTCTTCACCTCCTGCGTGTTTCCTGTCGGCGCAAATCCCACGCGCCAAATGTGCGATTCGCATACATCCTCCCAATATGAATATGAGGCCGAAATGCCTTGTTTCAAGGCATTTCGCGCATGTCCTCCACGGCATGCAATGGCATGCTGTGGTACACTGCAGGCATGCTTTACGAAACGCCAATACGTCCCGAACTTCGGTGTATACGCAACTTCACGACGCTCATGGACCTGTACGAGCGCAACTACGCGTGTCTGTTGCGGCTGGTGCCGGAACCGGCAAGGATCGATGGTCCGTTGGTGTCGCGAGTCGACGGTTCACCCGACCTGCACCTGCAGGTCCTGGAGCTTGGTCCATACACGACCACGCTGTGCCTGACATACCGCTTTGAGTCCGACGACGGCAACTGGGTAGCGGATCCCGGCCTGCACGTCCGCGTATACCATGACGCCAAGCTTGCCGAGGCGCTGGCATCGCGTTACCGCCCCGGGCTCGGCGCCATGCCGCCCGGCTGTGTCGCCAGACTTCCCCTTCTGGACTGGAAGTGGGAGATCAATCTTTTCCTGGACAAGTGGTTGAATTATTGCCTTGGCCTGGGGCATCGCTTCCTGCATGGCAGCGAACCCACTCTGTGCAGCGATGCCGCGCCGGTATTGGCGGGAACCTGAGCCGTCGACCGGACGCAGACGATTCTCCCAACAGCCCTCTTGGATTTCGATGCCAGCAGAAAAACCGCCCCATACGGCAAGACGGAGTGGGGTTTCTTTTTATCACAAATCTTGACTGGTATATGGGGTTGTTGTATACGTTGGTTGATCGATTTGCTGGGTTGTTGGTCCCTGCTATCCAAATACTGGGGAGAGAATCACCATGAGACTATCGACGAAGGGTCGTTATGCGGTAACGGCCATGATGGATCTTGCCATCCATGAGCGGTACGGCCCGGTTACCCTGGCAGATATCTCCCAAATCCAGGGTATCTCCCTGTCCTACCTGGAACAGCTCTTTGCGCACTTGCGCCGGAGGAATCTGGTGGAAGGCACGCGCGGGCCCGGCGGTGGGTATCGACTGGCGCGGCCGGCCAGTGAAATCACCATCGCCGAGATCGTCACCGCAGTGGACGAGCGAGTGGATACCACCCGTTGCGCCGGGCAGGAAAACTGCCAGGAAGGGGAGCGCTGCCTCACCCATGATCTGTGGGCGGAACTGAGCGACCAGATTTATGATTTCCTGAACGGCATCACCTTGGCAGAATTCGTGGAGCGGCCGAACATTCAGGCGCGGGTAGAACAGCAGGATTCGCTGCACGGACGGTTAGCGCATCGCAAGCGCTCCGTCGCCTAAACCGGCCGCCGCCGGGATAAGTCGAAAGAAAGAGGGGCGCATGAAACTACCGATATACCTGGACTACGCGGCGACGACGCCGGTGGACGAGCGGGTGGCGGCGGCGATGGGGCGGTACCTGACGCGCGACGGGGAGTTTGGCAACCCCGCCTCGCGCTCGCACCGCTACGGCTGGGCGGCGGAGGCGGCGGTGGAGCGGGCGCGCGAGCAGGTGGCGGGGCTGCTGGGGGCGGACCCGCGCGAGATCATTTTCACCTCCGGGGCGACCGAGTCGAACAACCTCGCGCTCAAGGGCGCGGCGCATTTTTACCGCCGCCGCGGCCGCCACCTCATCACCTGCAAGACCGAGCACAAGGCGGTGCTCGACACCTGCCGCGCGCTGGAGCGCGAAGGCTTTGAGGTGACCTACCTCGACCCGCTGCCCTCGGGGCTCCTGGACCTTGAGGCGCTGGAGGCGGCCCTGCGGCCCGACACGCTGCTGGTGTCGCTGATGCTGGTCAACAACGAGATCGGGGTGATCCAGGACATCGCGGCGGTGGGCGCGCTCACCCGCCCGCGCGGGGTGCTGCTGCACGTCGACGCCGCCCAGGCGGCCGGCAAGGTGGCGATCGACCTGGCCGGAGAGCACGCCACGGTCGACCTGCTCAGCCTCTCGGCGCACAAGCTCTACGGGCCGAAGGGCATCGGCGCGCTCTACGTGCGCCGCGCCCCGCGGGTGCGCCTGGAGGCGCAGATGCACGGCGGCGGCCACGAGCGGGGGCTGCGCTCCGGCACGCTGCCGGTCCACCAGATCGTGGGGCTGGGCGAGGCCTGCGCCCTCGCCCAGGCGGAGCTGGCCACCGAAAGCGCGCGGCTGCTGGCGCTGCGCGAGCGGCTCTGGGCGGGGCTGCGCACGATCCCCGAGGTCTACCTCAACGGCGATGCCGAGCGGCGGGTGGCGGGCAACCTGAATGTGAGCTTCGCCTACGTGGAGGGCGAGTCGCTGATCATGGCGCTCAAAGACATCGCCGTCTCCTCGGGCTCGGCGTGCACCTCGGCGAGTTTGGAGCCCTCGTACGTGCTGCGCGCGCTCGGGCGGCCCGATGAGCTTGCCCACAGCTCGATTCGCTTCAGCCTCGGGCGCTACACCACCGCCGAAGAGATCGACTACACCATCGAGGTGGTGCGCGCGGCGGTGGCGCGGCTGCGGGCGCTCTCGCCGCTGTGGGAGCTGTACGAAGAGGGGGTGGACCTGAGCCAGGTGGCGTGGCCGGCGGCGGGCCGGCACTGAAAGCGCGCCGCCCCCCGGGGGGCCGGGCAGCGAGCGAGAAGCAACGACCGAGAGTAACACACAGAGAGAGAGGGGGAGAGCCGAATGGCCTACAGCGACAAAGTGCTCGATCACTACGAGAACCCGCGCAACGTCGGCGCGTTTGACAAGGCGGACCCGGACGTGGGGACGGGGCTGGTGGGCGCGCCGGCCTGCGGGGACGTGATGAAGCTGCAGATCAAGGTGAACGCGGCCGGGGTGATCGAGGAGGCGCGGTTCAAGACCTACGGGTGCGGCTCGGCGATCGCGTCGAGTTCGCTGCTGACCGAGTGGGTGCGCGGCAAGACGCTGGAGCAGGCGCTGGCGATCAAGAACACCGACATTGCGGCGGAGCTGGCGCTGCCGCCGGTGAAGGTGCACTGCTCGGTGCTGGCCGAGGATGCGGTCAAGGCGGCGGTGGCCGACTACCGCGCCAAGCAGGCCGCCCGCGCCGCCGCGGCCGCGCAGGAAGATACGGAATCCAAACAGAAGAGCGCCTGAATTCTTTCTTGTTGTCAAACCGAATCATCAAGAGGGATGAGCCCATGGCCATTACGCTTACAGAAACAGCCGCTGACCGGGTCAAGAAGTTCCTCAGCAACCGAGGCAAGGGCATCGGCCTGCGTCTCGGGGTCCGCACCTCGGGGTGTTCCGGTATGGCCTATGTCATCGAGTTTGCCGATCAGATCGAGCCGGATGATACGGTTTTCGAGGATCGCGGCGTAAAGGTCCTGGTCGATCCGAAGAGCCTCGTGTACCTGGACGGCACGGAACTGGATTTTGCGCGCGAGGGGTTGAACGAGGGCTTCAAGTTCAACAATCCGAACGTCAAGCAGACCTGCGGCTGCGGCGAGAGCTTCAACGTTTAACGCGCAGCGCGCCTGCCGGGACTATCGCATGACTGCCGATCTGTTGTCGGGCAACCACTTCGAGATTTTCGGACTGCCGGCCCGATTTGCGCTGGACCAGGAGCAGTTGGCGGAACGCTACCGGGAGCTGCAGCGCGCCGTGCATCCGGACCGCTATGCCAATGCCGGTGCGCAGGAGCGGCGGTTGGCGGTGCAGCGGGCGGCGCAGATCAACGAGGCGTTCCAGGTATTGCGCGATCCGCTGGCGCGCGCCAAGTACCTGTTGGAACTGCACGGGGTCCAGGTGGACGACGGGCAGAACACGGCGATGGACCCCGTCTTCCTCATGGAGCAGATGGAACTGCGCGAGGCCCTGTCCGAGGTGCGCGGGCATGCGGAGCCTCAGGCGGCGCTCGCGCGGCTTTTCCAGGACATCAGTGCACGCATCCAGGACCTCACCGCGCTCCTGGGCGGGGAACTCGACAGGGCGACTCCCGATGCGCTGCGGCAGGCGCGCGATAACGTCCGCAAGCTGCAGTTCCTGGGTCGGCTGCGGGAAGAGGCGCTCGAACTGGAAGCAGACCTGGAAGAAGGGCTTGGCTAGCATCGGGCAAGCAGCGCACATACAAAACGACCGATATCGATCCATCCACCCAAGCCCAGTGCGATTCGGTCCCTAGCATAAACTACCCGTATAAGCTCCTATGGCGCTACTTCAAATCTCCGAACCGGGTCAGTCCACGGCCCCCCATCAGCATCGTCTTGCCGCCGGCATCGATCTCGGCACCACGAATTCGCTCATCGCCAGCGTACGTAGCGGACTTGCCGAGGTGCTGGAGGACGAAAACGGCCGTTTTCTTCTGCCATCCGTCGTACGTTATCGTCCCGATGGCTCGCCCATCGTCGGTTACGACGCCAAGGCGGCTGTCGTTCAGGATCCCCTCAACACTATCGTCTCGGTCAAGCGGCTGATGGGGCGCGGCGTGGCGGACCTGAAGCTCCTCGGGGGGCGTCTGCCCTATGAGTTCGCCCAAGGCGACTCCGCAGTGCCGCGTATCCGCACCGCCGCGGGCGAGGTCAGTGCGGTGGAGGTGTCCGCGGAGATCCTCAAAGCCCTCAAGCACCGTGCCGAAGAGGCCCTCGGCGGGGAATTGAACGGGGTGGTGGTCACCGTGCCCGCTTATTTCGATGACGCCCAACGTCAGGCCACCAAGGACGCAGGCCGGCTCGCCGGGCTCAACGTGCTGCGACTGCTGAACGAACCGACGGCCGCCGCCGTGGCTTATGGCCTGGACCGTGGTTCCGACGGCGTCATCGCCGTGTACGACCTGGGCGGCGGCACGTTCGATATCTCCATCCTGCGCCTGAACCGCGGCGTGTTCGAGGTGCTCGCCACGGGCGGGGACACGGCCCTGGGCGGTGACGACATGGACCGCGCCGTCGCGCAATGGATCATGACCCAGGCGGGTATCGGTGACGATGCCGACCACGCGCAATTGCGCCGCCTCATGCGGGAGGCCTGCGCAGCGAAGGAGGCCCTGACGGAGACCGAGGCGACCGGGCTCGTGGTGGAGCGTATGGATGGATCGCGCTGGCAGGGCCGCCTCACACGCGCACAGCTCCATGAATTGATCGACCCTCTGATCCGCAAGACCCTGAGCGCCTGCCGCCGTGCCCTGCGCGATGCGGGCGTGGCGGTGGAAGACATACGGGAAGTGGTCATGGTGGGCGGCTCCACCCGTGTGCCGCGGGTGCGGGAACTGGTGGGAGAGTTTTTCCAGCGTCCCCCGCTGGTCGACATCGACCCGGAGAAGGTGGTGGCGGTGGGCGCGGCCATCCAGGCCGATATCCTGGTGGGCAACAAGCCGGAGGACGAGATGCTGCTCCTGGACGTCATCCCGCTTTCCCTCGGGATCGAGACCATGGGCGGCCTGGTGGAAAAGCTGATCCCGCGCAACACCACGATTCCGGTGGCACGCGCCCAGGAGTTCACCACCTTCAAGGACGGCCAGACGGCCATGGCCTTCCACGTGGTGCAGGGCGAGCGTGAACTGGTGAGCGATTGCCGTTCCCTCGCCCGGTTCGAGCTGCACGGCATACCGGCCATGGTGGCCGGAGCGGCGCGCATCCAGGTGACGTTCCAGGTGGACGCGGACGGCCTGTTGAGCGTGACGGCGCGCGAGAAGACGACGGGGGTGCAGAGCAGTATCGAGGTCAAGCCTTCGTATGGCCTTGCCGAGCATGAGATTGAACGGATGCTGCGCGATTCCTTCGACCATGCCCGGGAGGACATGGAACTGCGCCGGCTGCGCGAGCAGCAGGTGGAGGCGGACCGGGTGGTCGAGGCGCTGGAAGCGGCGTTGGCCACCGACGGTGAAGCACTGCTGAGCCGCGACGAGCGTGCCGCCATCGATGCCGCGCTGCTGGCCGTGAAGCAAGCGCGGCAGGGCGACGATCATCTCGCCATCAAGCGCGCCGTCGAGGCGCTGGAGAAGACCTGTGCCGAGTACGTGGCGCGGCGCATGAACACGAGCATCCAGCAGGCGATGGCCGGGCACAAAGTGGAAGATTTCGGCGGCTAGCGGCAGCCGTCCGGTGCCGTTCAGGGAAATTCCGAAAAAACCTCCGGCCTCTCTCCCCTGCGATGGGAAGGAGAGTTGTCCAGGTGGCCTTTGAGCGTTTTGCAAGAGAGGGGAGCATGCCTCGGATCATTTTTCTGCCCCATGAAGAACTCTGTCCCGAAGGCGCGGTGATTGAGGTGGCGCCGGGGACCAGCATCTGCGATGCCGCCCTGGAGCACGGCATCGAGATCGAGCACGCCTGCGAAAAGTCCTGCGCCTGCACCACCTGCCATGTGTACGTGCGGGAAGGTTTCGATTCACTCGAACCGCCAGAGGAGGCGGAGGAAGATCTGCTGGACAAGGCCTGGGGGCTGGAGCCGGACTCGCGCCTGAGCTGTCAGGCGATCGTGGGGGAAGAAGACCTGGTGGTGGAACTGCCCAAGTACACCATCAACATGGTTTCCGAGCGGCGTTAGGAGGGTTGTATGACGTTGAAATGGACCGACAGCCGGGAGATTGCCATCGCGTTGGACGAGGCGCATCCCGACACGGACCCGCGTTACATCCGTTTTACCGACCTGCACCAGTGGGTGTGCGAACTCGAGGAGTTTGCGGACGACCCGCAGCGCTCGGGCGAGAAGATCCTGGAGGCCATCCAGATGGCTTGGATCGAGGAGCGAGATCTGTAACGTTCGCTGGTCGAGGATTGTCTTCCCTCCTCGACCGCAGTGGCCTGTAGCCTTATTGGCCAAAGGCTGTCTTCGTAGATCGGATTGCGCGCCAGCGCAACCTGACACCGCCCTTCGGCATGGCGCGCCCGTCATGTAGCGGGCGCGACGCGGCCTGCAAAGTTTCGCAGGGCGAGCCGCGCCCGCCAGAATGCCGCGGCCAGGTGGCGCATGGTGGGCCATGACCGTTCTGCGACTGCATGACGGGTACCCGCTGCTCTACAGGAGGGCCATCATGTCTCGGTATGGAGTGTTAACCATCCGCCGCGCCCGCAATCCGGCTCAGGGCCGGGCCTGGCGCTCCAGTGCGCGCCTGCAACTGCACAAGTAATGGAAATGACAGCGCTGGAATTAACGCACTGCTCTATACGGATTTGCAAGCGCGGTCACGGTTTTTTGGCGGCAAATCGGATACAGGATGCGCCGGGCTGCAACGAACCCGCGTCACGATTGCCTGCGAGTCGCCCAAGGTTTAAACTTGGTCCTCTTTAAATTCGAGGCCAAGCCCGTGCGTCGTCGCGGGTTTTTGGTGTCCTGATCCACTTCTACGGAGCTGTTGAATGGCGATCGAGCGTACCCTTTCCATCATCAAACCGGATGCCGTTGCGAAGAACGTGATCGGCGAGATCTACAGCCGATTCGAAAAGGCCGGCCTGCGCATCGTCGCGGCCCGCATGGTGCATCTTACCCGCGAACAGGCCGAGGGCTTCTACGCGGTGCACAAGGAGCGGCCCTTTTTCGCGGATCTGGTGAACTTCATGATCTCCGGTCCGGTCATGGTGCAGGTGCTGGAGGGGGAGAACGCCATCGCGAAGAATCGCGAGGTGATGGGCGCGACGGACCCGAAGAAGGCCGCGCCCGGCACCATCCGCGCGGACTTCGCCCAGACGGTGGACGAAAACGCCGTCCATGGTTCCGACGGCCCCGATACCGCCAAGGCGGAGATCGCGTTTTTCTTCAAGCCGGAAGAGATCTGCCCGCGTACACGGTGAGAATCGTTGGAGACGAGCAGCAAGACCAATCTGCTGAACTTCGACCGTCACGATATGGAGGCCTTCTTCACCGGGATCGGTGAGAAGGCCTTTCGTGCTTCTCAGGCGTTGAAATGGGTGCACCAGCTCGGAGTGGACGATTTCGACGCCATGACCAACCTGAGCAAGGCGCTGCGCGCTCAGTTGAAGGAGACGGCCGAGGTCCGCGCGCCAGAGGTGGTGCTGGACCGCGTATCGCGGGACGGCTCGCGCAAGTGGCTGTTGCGCCTGGAGGACGGCAACTGCATCGAGACCGTGTTCATCCCGGAGGATGACCGCGGCACGCTGTGCGTGTCGTCCCAGGTGGGCTGCGCCCTGGACTGCGCGTTCTGCGCCACCGCGCAGCAGGGGTTCAACCGCAACCTTACCACCGCCGAGATCATCGGGCAGGTATGGGTGGCGAGCCGCATCCTGGGCCGTCCCCGGCCTTCCGAGGAGCGCCCCATCACCAACGTGGTGCTGATGGGCATGGGCGAGCCGCTGTTGAATTTCGACAACGTGGTGCGGGCGATGAATCTGATGATGGACGACCTTGCCTACGGCCTGTCCAAGCGCCGCGTGACCCTGAGCACGGCGGGCTACGTGCCCGGCATCGACCGGCTCGCCGGGGTGAGCGAGGCCAGCCTGGCGATCTCCCTGCATGCGCCGACCGACGAACTGCGCAACGAACTCGTCCCGCTCAACCGGAAGTATCCGATTCGGGAGCTCATGGCCGCGTGCCGTCGCTTTGCCGACGCGCAGCAGGCGCATCGGCAGATCACGTTCGAGTACGTCATGCTGGCGGGCGTGAACGACTCGGAGCAGCAGGCGCGCCAGCTCGTCGCGCTGCTCAGGGGGATTCCTGCGAAGGTCAACCTGATTCCTTTCAATCCATTCGAAAATGCCCGCTACGCCCGCTCCAGCGACGAGGCGATCAACCGCTTCCGGGACGTTCTCCTCGCCGCGGGACTGAACACGATCACACGCAAGACGCGCGGCGACGATATCGCGGCGGCCTGCGGGCAGCTCGCGGGGCAGTTTGAGGATCGTACCAGGCGCCGCATGCGCCGCATGCAGATCGAGCAGAGGGCTGGTTGACGATGTCGCGGACGCACACACTCGTCATCATGGCGATCCTGGCACTGGGAACGGCGGGGTGTGCCGCGGTGCCCGAGCAGCCCGGCACGCGCAGCCTGCAGGCGGCGGCCGAGGCCAATTTGCAACTCGGCGTCGGCTACCTGCAGCAGGGAAATTATGAACTGGCCCTGGAGAAGCTGGAAAAGTCGCTGGAACAGAACCCATCATCGGCGAGCGCCCACAACGTGATCGCCGTGCTGTACGAAAGACTGAACCAGTTGGATTTGGCCGAACGGCATTATCGCCGGGCCCTCAGTCTCGATCCCAAGGACTCCGGCGCGCACAACAACTATGGCCGTTTCCTGTGCATGCGCAATCGTCTGGCCGAGGCGGAGAAGCACTTTCTCACGGCGCTCGAAAACCCGCTGTATCAGACGCCGGAGATCGCCCATACCAATGCGGGAATCTGCGCGCTGCGCGTCCCCGACCCGGCAAAGGCGGAGCAGCACTTCCGCAGCGCGTTGAAGGTGAACCCACTATACAGGGAAGCCCTCATCGAGATGGCGAAGCTGAGTTTCGAACAGGAGCGTTACCTGCAGGCGCGCGCCTACCTGCAGCGCTATCAAGAGGTAGCACCCAAGAGCGCGGAAAGCCTGTGGCTCGGCGTGCGCATCGAGCGCGCCCTGGGCAACAGGGATGCGGCTGCGAGTTATGCGCTGCTGCTCAAGTCGAATTTCCCGGACTCCGAGGAAATGCAGCAACTGCTCGAGTCGGAACGGTAAACGCTTATGAACGATCCTGCGGATGATGCCGTGGTCCAGCGCGTGGCGGAGGGGCCGGGCAGGCTCTTGCGCGAGACCCGCGAGGCCAAAAATATCGGCTGCCGGGAAGTAGCTGCCTACCTGCGGTTGGCGCCCTGGATTATCGAGGCGCTGGAGCGCGACGACTATACGCGCATGCCGGGCGGTGCGTTCACGCGCGGTTACCTGCGCGGATACGCCCGCTATCTGGGGTTGCCCGAGGCAGAGGTGCTGGAAAGCTATGATCGGCTCGGCATCCCCGAACCGGAGCATCTCATCGCGCAACCCCGCGTGCGGACCCAATTGCACAGTACCGACCGCCGCATACGCACGGTGACCTACAGCGTCGTGGCCCTGGTTCTGATCCTGTCGCTGCTGTGGTGGAAGGACGAGATCGCTCTGCGCTTGTGGCAGCCGCAGGTGACGGCACCGGCGCAGGTGCAGCTCCCGGCGATGGCGCCCCTGGCAGCGGACGATTCGGCGGGATTGCCGACGGATCTGCCGGGGCAGCCATATGTCGTGCTCTCGCCGGACGAGCAGGCGGCCGGCGACAGCGAAGGCGCGGCGACGTCCGCGTCGACACAGGCGGCCGAAACACCGGAGCCGGCGGCGAGCAGCGAAGTGGCCGTTACCGCTGCGGTGGATGCCGCTACGGACGGGGAACTCGCTTCGCCACTGCCGGCCCCGCAAACCGCCGTGCAGGCAACGCCGCTGGCGGACTCAGCCACGCCGGCGCCACGGGCTGCGGCGCCGGATCAATCAGCCGACGCCCCGCGTGACACGCTGGTGCTACGCTTTGCAGAGGATTCTTGGGTGGAGATCAGGGACGGGGACGGCAAGCGGGTTCTGCACGGCCTGATGCAGGCCAACGAGACCCGCACCGTGCGCGGCAAGCCGCCGTTCCGGCTGGTGCTGGGCAATGCGGCCGGGGTCAGCCTGGAATTTAACGGCC
>JBAYZB010000059.1:0-16078 GCA_041672765.1 Gammaproteobacteria bacterium
GCGAACTGGATCAACTGCCCCACCGGCATCTTGAGAGGCGGCGGCAGTTGCGGAACAAAACCGATACGGGACAACAGCTCGCGCCGATGGGTCCGTGGAACCAGCCCGTCGATGGTAACGGCACCCTCATGGACGTACTCGCCGAGCAGGCAGCGGATGAGGGTGGTCTTGCCCGCGCCGTTGGAGCCGACCAGCGCGATCCGATCGCCGCGGCTGATCTGCAGGTCAATGCCCTTCAGCACCCGATTGCGCCGGAAGGTCTTGGCGACGTTCTGGAAGTGGATCATCTCGGTCATAAGCTAGTTCTCGCGCTCGTATCTGTCCTTTCCATCACTGCCCACCGCCCTGAACGAGCCCCTCAGCACTCGCTCCGGACCAAGTGCCGCCGTGTTACATGAATTTGCTGAGCCCTTTGAACTCATACCGCAGAGCCTGGCTGGGGCACACGTCGATGCACATGCCGCAACGCGTACAATCCGCGCCGATGTCGATGTGCTCCTTGTGTGCGCGGCCCTTGATCACGCACTCCAACACGTGCGGGACCATGCAGACCTTGCGGCATTCCCCTTCATGCTCGCACTTGTCGAGATCGTAAGTCACCTTGAACGGCGACACGGATCCCACCAGCCCATACGTCAGGCCGATCGGGCAGACGTACCGGCACCAGGCGCGCCGCGAGTAGAAGATCTCAAACAACAGCAGCAGCAATACCCATAACAGCGCCAGCCCCGGCCCGTAGATCAGCGCCCGGCTCACGATGCCCACGGGCGATATGGTCTCGTATACGGTATAACCGGTGACAAGCGCCAACAGGGCGAACAGCACATAAAAGACCGTACGCACGCCGCGGTGGAAGGCGTGATCCGTGACGAGTTTCTTCTCCGCCAGCTTCAGATGAATTTTCTCGGCGAACTCCGCCAGCAAATGGTAAGGACAGGTCCAGGAGCAAAAGCCGCGTCCGCCGAACACCCACCACAGCAGAAACACGGTCGTGGTACCGATAAACAGGTTGACCAGGACCTGCTTGAAGGCCAGGGTAACCTGCAGTGAGGAGTTCAGATCCGCGAAATGAAAACCAAGCACCCGCGATGCCGTCAAAGCGCCCTCCACCAGTTGCACGTCGAACCGGTAGGAGAGCACGAACAGCAGATTCACCACGATCAGCACCGCCCAGCGCCGGTTGCGCCAGTAATGGCGCTTCTCGTGTTCCCGCGCCTCGCGCCGCAGCGCCTCCATGTCGATCTTCTTGGCGCGCTGCGCCTGATGGATGCGCTTGGCGCCTTCGGTGAATTCCTCAGGCGCGGGCTTACGCGGCGCTTTGCCCAACATCACAGCCAGCGATTCACGGAACTCTTTCATGCGCCGCTCCACTGCTTACGTTCATCGATCACAATCGCCGCCGGCTCCACCGGGCAGATCATCTCACACACCCCACACCCGACGCAGCCCTCGTGGATGACGGGCATCATGCGCTTCACACCATCGCTGTCATCCATCGGTTCGAGCGATATCGCCCGCTTGGGCGGACACTGGTTCGGGTCCCCGGAGGGCGGCGTGCCGGCCGCGCACTGGGCGATGCGGATCTCGATCGGACACAGCCGGACGCAAAGGTCGCAGATCTCCAGGTCGAACGGATGATCGCGCACCGGGATTGGGTTCCAGCGATCCACCTCGTCGAAGCGCAGCTTGCCGGTGAAATCCGGACCCCGCGCCACACCCTTGAAACCCTGGCCGAGCATCGCGAGGCACAGATCGGGGCGCGCCAGGCGCGCCAGGCCCATGCGCGTTTCGTGCGGGTAGTTGATCTCGTGGGTCAGCGCGCCGGTAGGGCAGGCCAGCACGCACTGCAGACCGTCGCAGGAAAAATCGCAGGCCTGGTCACGCGCCGCAATGTAGGGCACGCCGATACCGAATCCATCCAGGATGTCGGCCAGCTTCACCGCCTCCACCGGGCAGACCTGCACGCACTGGCCGCACTTGATGCAGGCGGCGAGAAACTCCGCTTCGTCCAACGCGCCGGGCGGCCGCAGGCGCGGATTCCAGCCACGCACCACCGGCACGAAACCGAGCAGGGAGACGCCCACCATGCCGGTCAGCAGCGCCGCGGAACGCAGGAACCGTCGCCGCTCCTCTTGCTTACGCCGGTTGACGACGGGTGGTTCGGTTTGCTTGGTTACAGGCTTGCTCGCTTCGCTCATTGCGACATCTCGCGGATGAATCTCGGCGCCTCGTCGCGCACGATCAGTTGCGGAGAACTGAACGGTGCCAGGCGCTCCAGGAAATCCAGAACTTCCAGCATGGGCGACGCTTTGAAGAACTGGGCCGCGGGGATCTCCATCCAGAGGCGATCGGCATAGGCAAACAGCTCGTAGGGCGTATCACCGACACCATTGCGGTCGCGATCGAATCCCTGGTAATCGTCCCAATAGTTGCCTTGCCATTCGTGACGCGTGGCCCCGCCGCCGCCGCCCACCGCCACCTGGGTGATGTTGCTGTCGAAATAATTGTCCCGGAATATGTTCCCGGTGTTGTCGCTCAAAAACTGGATGCCCACCCCGCTGTAGGCGATGCGGTTGCCGATGAAGCGGTTGGTGGTGTCGGGCTGATACGGCGACACGTCGAGGTAGATGCCGGTCGCGCAGTTCAGGACGTCGTTGTATTCGATCGTGACGTCGCTGGTCTCCTTGAAGCCGATGCCGATGCCGGCCGCTCCGGTAGCATGGCTGATCCGGTTGTGCCGCACCTGGACGCCGTCGCTGTACATGAGAAAAATGCCGACAGCATTGTCGGTGTATTCGTTGTGCTCCACCAGGTTGTACTGCGAATACATGAAATGCAAGGAGTAGCGCCCGCGCGTGGCCCGGTTGTGCGCGATCAGGTTGTCTTTGGAGTACCACACCACGGTATCGCGCGAGTCCGTGATCTCGTTGAATACGATCTGGTTGCGCATGCTGTACCACAGGCGGATGGCATCACCGCGCATCCCGAGGTCGTAGGGCTTGGAACTGATGCGGTTGCGCCGGACGATATTGTTGTCCGACTGCTGCAGGTCCACCCCGAACAGGCAGTTATCGATCACGTTGTCGGAGATGACGTTGTAGCGGCCGCGCACCTGGATACCTGAATCAAGGTCGTTGTGCGAACTGCCGGAATTGGTCAACCGCAGGCCGCGCACCCTCGCGCCATTGGTCTGAATGAGCAGCACGGTACCCTTGCCGCCACCATCGATGGTGACTTCGCCATTACCGTCCAGAGTCATCGACTTATTGATGACCACCGGCCCCGCGTACACGCCGGGAGGCGGGCGCAGTTCGCCCCCCTCCTCCGTCGCGTCGATCAGGGGCTGCAGGGGGGGCAACGCCGCATGGGGCTGCGCGTCGTCCCCCGCGAGGGCGCTGCCGACCGGCATGGTCAGCAGGCCCAGCAGCAGAATTACCGCTATGCGTTTCATACGCCTGCCAGTGACTGCCCGCCCGTCTGTGTCTGGAGCCCGGCCCCCTCCATCTGGCGCACCTGCTTGAACCGCAGGAGTGCAGCCAGACAGACCACTGCGGAGTAGACCAGCATCAGGCCGAAGCCCCAATACGGATAGGAGTGGGTGGTAAACTGCGCCACCTTGCCATCACCGAACACCGTGGGCATGAACGGCTTCACGGTGAAGGCGCCCATCTCGTTCAGGTTGTGCCCGAACCACCAAAGCCACGCGGAATATTCGATGACGAAGAACACGGGCAGCGCTGCCGGCGCCAGGGCCATCAGCCAGTAGATCGCGCCGCCCGGCTTCCGTGCCCCCCACAACAGGATCAGCATGGCGACAATGACCGCTACGAACACCACATGAACCGCGAGCTTCATCTTGGCCGCCATCGGCTGGATCTCGTCCGGGTTGTTGAAATAGCGTCCGAGATTTTTCTCGTAGTGCCAGCTCATCACCTGGAAGCTACTGCCGGTCCACGCCTCATCGGAGCCCTTGCGTGCCTGATCCTGCTCGAACGCCGTGCGCAGGCTGGCGATGTAGCGTTCCTTTTCCGAAAGCTTTTTCTCTTCCTGCGCCTGTTCCGCACCGGCCGACGTCTCCAGCGAGCGCCGCAACTGTTCGATGATGTCATGCGCCGAAGACATGGAGGCAACAGGCTGTTCTTCGCCCTTGCCCTGGTCCAGCGCGGCGATCAAAGCCTCAACATAACCGGTGGTCTGCAATTTCAGCCCGCCCGGGGTATACATGGTGGCGTACATCCAGCCGGCGAGCGCCGCGAAGCCGACGCCCATCACGGCGAGCCTGAGCTTCGGCTGCGTGATGGCGAAGCCGATCAGCATGATGGCGAGCAGCGTGACCAGAAACTGCGAGTAGGCCTTTTCTACCGGACCGCCGGCGGCGATGGGATACATGCCGACGTAATGGTTGATGGTATCCATCTCATGGACGCAATCCAGCGACTCCTCCTCGACGATCTCCGTGCTCTCCACCTTCTTGCAGCCGTTGAATACCCCATTCATGTGGAAATGGATTCGGACCCCATCGGGGAACGCTTCGGGGGGATAGTTCGGCGCCTCCAGCGACACCCACCAGATGGGCAGGAAATAGATGATTGCCAGCAGGATCACAGCAACTGCGATCAAACCCGGAACGACCGGTGAAAACTTGGTTTGCATTCTTGTAGCCATGGATCACTTCTTCCCTCGGCGGAGCGCGCCGCCGGGCGATACAGAGGCGCCACGCCCGGCGCCGCCGAACCGATTCGGCATGAATTCAAAAGGGGATGCGGCCCAGCGTTCCGCACCCCCCTGTGCATGTTCTCCGAACGGAACGGAGCTTACTGGAAGTCGGGATTCTTCCAGCCCAGAGGCGCCGTCAGCTCCTTCGGCGGCTTGATGCGTGAAGCGTAATCGCATACCGCCAACAGATCGCGCTCGGAGAACTCCTGGACCTGCTTCACCATATCCGGGTTGGCGTTGCGACGCTTGCCTTCCTTGATCTCGCGGAACTGGCGCACGATGTAGTTGTAGTGCTGGGCCTGGATACGCGGATAGAACTTCTCGTTGTCACCCTCGCCGTTCGCACCGTGGCACCGTACGCAGTGCTCCTCGTACAGCTTCTTGCCGTGCTCCAGGTCGGTACCCGGACCAACGCCGTTGTCAGGATTCATGGGCAGCTTGGCCATATAGGCTACCACGTCCGCCAGCGCCTGGGCGCCGCCAATTTGCGACGGCAGTGCGAAGGGATACATGGTGGGGTTATCGCGGTTGCCGGCCCGGATATCGGCCAACTGTTTGATGAGCACATTGGGATGCTGCCCGGCGAGCTGCGGGAAAGTGCCATCTTTCAGTCCCCAGCCTTCCGGCATGTGGCAGGCGGAGCATACTTCGTAGACTTCCAGCCCGCGCTCGGGATCGCCCACCAGATCCAGGGCTTCGTCCTTTTCGCCGCCGGCCTCGTTCCAGGCCATGGCCCCGACGCTCACCACCATGCCAAGCGCCATCGCAGTCAGTTTGAATCTGGTTCGAATGGACATGCATTACCTCCGTTTTTCCGTACCTGCCATCATCGCGCTTGTGCCAACAACACCTGCCGGACGGCGTGCAGGAAGGATCATTAGCGGTTTATAAACTTCTTTCAATTACGGTGATTCAACCAACTCAAAGGCACTCTGCCTCGGCTAGTTTGGGTTAGCGTACAAGGACATGCGCCGGCCGGCTTTGACTCTTATCAAATTGCTGAAAAAAAACGCACTGGCTCAATTACGGCTGGAGGGTGGCAAGCCAGTCGGCGATGGCCTTCATCTCGTCATCCGATACCAGGTGCATGACGCCTTTCATCGCCGCACTCTGCCCATTGCTGCGCGCACCGCTCTTGATGTCTTTCATCTGCTGCAATGCATAGGCCGCGTTCTGCCCGGCCAGCTTCGGATAACTCGGCATGATGGGGCTCTTTGCATCCTTTCCGTGACAGGCGTTGCAGGTCTTCGTCACATACAGGGTCGCCCCATCGGCCGCCTGGACCGGACCGGCGACGGCGAACCCCAGCAGGACGGCACCGGCCAGCGCGGACGTAATCAGTTGTTTGCTCATTGTTAGTCCTCCGAACACTCATTGAAAGGGGGGCCGGCTGATACTTTAGCGCGGCCCCCCGGTTGTCACGTTTGATTTAGATCATGCAGCGTCCCGCTACTTGATCTTTTTCGCACCCTGCTGTTCCAGGTAGGTCTTGGCACGCAGACCGAGGTCGGCGGCCTTCACCTGATACTGCCACCACTGGTTCGCCCACAGTGCGGCGTTCTGCCAGTCGGAGTTCGCAGCCGCAGCCTCGCCCTTCGCCTTGGCATCCTGCGCGAAGTTGAGCTGATCGGTTGCGTCTTCCACCAGGGCCTTCACCGTCGGGAAGTCCTGATAGTTGTGGCTGGTGATGAACGCGACCACTTCGTCAATGACCTTCTGGGTGGCCACACACTCGGCGACCTGCTTCTCGTAGTCGGCCTTGGTGTACTTGGCGCCTTCCTCCATCACCTTGGCCGTGGCCTTGTAGCCCTTCGGCCGGACCAGCAGGTAACCCTGCATCTCCAGATGCAGCGCGGAGCAGAACTCGGTGCAGTAGTACGGATATACACCGGGCTTGTCGGCCGTGAAGGTCACCGACGCCGTCTTGCCGGGCTCGACGGAGAGCTGCACGTTCTGCCCGTACATCGCAAAGCCGTGCGTCTCGTCCTGAGCGCGCTCCAGGTTGGTCATGTGGAACGTGACCTCGTCACCCTCTTCCACTTCCACGATCTCAGGCGTGATGTGCGAACGGATCAGGGTACCGAACACTTCGACCTTATTGCCGTTCCTCACGATCTTCTCGCTGCCCGGCCGCGTCCTGTAGGGCGACTGCTGGTCGGTACGGCTGTCCCAACCCAGCTTATAGCGCACGCCGGGCTTCAGCTTGTCCGCCTTGATCGCCACCGCGTAGTGCGGCTCGCCCAGCGGCAGCGGCATGTCGTAGAGCAACTGCATCTTGTCGTTGCTGATGTCGATGAGCTGGTGGTTCTGCGGATGCAGCGGACCGACCGGGTTGAAGCGGTCGATGGCGAGCTTGTTCAGCGAGACCAGGTACTTGCCGTCCGGGCTCACCGTGTCGCCTTCCATCGTCATCAGGTGACCGATGTTGTAGTGGATGGAGATCTTGTCGAGTACCTTACCCTGACAGTAATCCCACTTGGCAACTTGGGAGTCCACATACAACGAGGTGTAGGCCACGCACTTCTTGGAATCGAACTGCGTGTGCAGCGGACCAAGCCCCAGCGACACCTGCTTATGCACCACGTCCTTGATGGCAATGATCGGGATCCCATACGGATCCTTGCCCTCGAACTTCTTCTCCTTGATGGCCTTCTCGATCTTGGCGAAGTCGTATACCGACACGTGGGTATCGAGCTTGCCCGAGACAATGATGTACTTGCCGTCCGGGGTTACGTCCACGCCATGCGGGCTCTTGGGCTCGGGGATCAGGAACAGGAGCCCTTCCTGTATCGCCTGCTCCATGGTGATGAGGTAGTGCCCCTTCACCTTCTTGACCTTACCGGCCTTGACCAACTCTTCCGCCTTCTTCCAGTTGGTCACGTGCAGGAAGTCGGTGTCTTTCGCCGAGCAGCCGGCCTCGAACGGCGGACGGCCACGCTCAATGCCACCAACGTAGCGCTCGGAGCAGAACGAGTTGGTGAAGCCCCAGCCGTAGGACGGACCCTTGCCCGCGTCGGAGAGGTCCTGGCTGTAGGGCGGGAACTCGAACGTGAAGGAGTTCTCCGGCTCGATCCGCCCCTTGTCGCGGTTGAACTTCCAGTAGGTCAGGCCACCACGATACTTGTCGTTGAACTCCTCGAGGGGCACGAACTCATCCTCAAAAGGCGCCGCATACTGGCTCGCCTCCATCACGTACTCGGTGTTCGGGGTCACGAACGCCCCGCCGTGCGCCGACTTGAAGAACGGGTTGGCCACGATCTGCTTGGTCTCGAAGTCGTGCAGATCGATCAGCGCGATACGCGGGTTGGCCTTGTCGTTGATGAACAGGTACTGCCCGTCGTATTCGCCCTCGGTTTCAGAAATCGCCGGGTGGTGGGTATCGCCGTAGAGGATGTCCTTGCCGTTGATCCGACCCTGGGCCAGCACCGCTTTAGACTCATTATCGAAACCGTAACCCTGCCACGGCTCCGGAGTGAACACGCCGATGTACTTCAGGATGCGCATCGACGGAATGCCGTAGACGAGGACCTGGCCGGATTGCCCGCCAGAGCTGAATACGATGTATTCGTCGCGCTTGCCGGTGGGCACATAAGTCTTCGCCGCCGCCAGCAGGTCCTGCTGAGTCAGCCCGCGGCGCTTCATGACATCCTGCAATGTCTCGGCCGACATTGCAGCGCCTGCAACCGAAAGCCCGATGCCCACGCCTATCGCCAGCGAGAGCGCTCGTTTGACTGATGGGTTCATTACTACCCCCTTCCCAAAAGAAGTTAAGTGCTGGACTGTGTGATTTCACACAGCCGGTCGTGTGATATCGCACGGTAGTTATTGCAGGTTGCGAGAAAATTCACCTTGATTTGAATCAAACCGCTAAAAAGAGGGTGAATTGGCGGCGAAGGTGATGAGACGCGGGCAGCGAGGGTGTGTCAAATGACATAACATGAAATACCGGTAATGCCTGACACAGCAAATAGATACGGTTCGGTCATAAAGACCGGCGACGCACAATTCCTACTCAAACGCTAACAATTTCTCAGCCTGTGAGCCGGGCATACAAAAGCGGCAATTGCCGAGGCAAATCGGCCGTCCTGCGAATCACCGCATAGCCGCCCGTGCCAAACAGGTGCGGAAGGTAATCCCCCGCCTCCGCGTCGACCGTCACGCAAAAGACCCGCAGGCCGCGGCGCCGGGCTTCCAGCACCGCCCTACGCGTATCTTCCACACCGTAGCGGCCTTCGTATTGATCTAGATCATTGGGCTTGCCGTCCGTCACCAGCAGCAACAAGCGCCGACTCATGGGTTGCGGGGCCAGAAGGTCGCTCGCATGGCGTATGGCGGCACCCATGCGGGTGTAATATCCCGGCTTGATTTTTTCCAGACGTCCGCGTACCGCGGCGTTGTAGAGCTCGTCGAAGGCTTTCAGTGCATGAAAGCGTACGTGGTTGCGCGTGCGCGAAGAAAAACCGTACATGGCGAAGCGGTCGCCGGTCGCCGAGAGCGCCTCCGCAAACAGGAACAGGCTGTCGCGGATCACGTCGATGACACGGGCGTCATCGCTCACCCAGGCGTCGGTGGAGAGCGAAAGATCCGCTAGCAGCAAACAGGCGAGATCGCGTACGCCGGGGCGCAAGTCCCGGTACAGGGGCGGGCGCGAATCGGCCTGGCCGATCGCGCGGGCGGCCGCATGGCGCAGACAGGACTCCAGATCCAGCTCAGTGCCATCCGGCTGATTGCCGAACCAGACGCGTCCCGGCGTCAGCGTCTCAAACTGGCCGCGCAGGCGGCGCGCGGCAGCCCGCAGGCGGGCGGGCAGCTCGCACGGCACGGCATCGGCGGCGATCATCGGCTGCAGGCGGCAGTAGTCCGGGCGTAGAACCTGCTTCCTGTAGTCCCACTCGGGCAGCGGGATGCCGTCGCCGAGGGGCAGGTCGTCGTTGGCCGCCCCCGGGAGGTCCAGATCGAACCGCAGTCGGCTGGCCGTGGGCCTGGAATCGCGGGCGACGCTCAGGACATCCAGGTCGTCGGCTGCGCGCTCCGCCCGCTCCTCGTCATCCTCATCCTCGGTGCCGCGGTCGACGCGGATGTATTCTGCCCAGCTAAATATGTTTTCGAAACGGATCGTCAACAGGCCGCCTTCCCGCTCCGGGCTTTCCACACGCTCGGCCAGCCGCTGTTTCGCCTCCCGCTTGCCCGCCCTGGCGCCGGCCCCGGGCTCGCCGCCGTCGGCGTCCGCGGCTTGGGAATCCGCGGTTCCCGGCAGGGGCGGAGCGGGATTCAGCCAAAGGGGCACCGGGGCGGGCGGGCGCGGCGCCGCCGGCAGATCGGATACGCTGCCGGGATCGCGCAGTGCCTCCCGCACGGCCCGCTCCTGTGCCGCCTCGTCCACGGGCAGGCTGGACGGATCGGGCCGCAAGGCAAGATGCGCCGCCACCAGGCGCCGATAGCGTGCCGCCATGCCCGGGAGCCGCTGCAGTACGGCACAGGTCAGCCGCTGATTGTGCAGCAGCCAGGGCTCGCGGCCACCATCTTCGGCCGCGGCGAGGGCCGCGAGCCATATATAAAGGTCGCGGTTCAGGGCGCGCTCCGGAAACAGATCGATACGGGCGGGCAGGCACAAGGCCCGGTCGGTGCGCGCGGCCAGCTCGACGCGGCACTGGGTGCCGGCCAACCGCTGCAGCCAACTGCGCCGGGCGCCGTGCCGCGTCGGCGCGGCGGCCTCGAGCCGCAATCCGGCATCGCCGCCGAACGCACGGAACAAGATGCCAAGCGCCCGTTCGACGTCCTTCAGCTCCACCACCGCCTCCGGATAGGAGCGGCTGGCAGTACGGGTGATCAGGCGGTGCCACAAACTGCCGACAAACTCTTCCATCATCGGCCTCCCATACAGGAGCACCCAGGAGTGCAGTGCTGGGCTGGCGCGTCCTGGGATGCCGCCGCACCCGGGCCTTTTCCTTTCGGTTTGAAGCATCCGGCCGGAGGCGGCCGGCGGCGTCCGAAATCACGATCGGACACATCGAGGGCGCAATCACCCGATACCCACTGGAGCAAAGAACCCTCGGGATTATTCGACTGCACCTGCTCGCAGGCGGTGATGCAGCGCGCGCATTGGGTGCAGGCGAACATGAGGCGCTTGATGGAGCGCGGCTTGAGCCGCATGGGGCAGGCATGGTCGCAGGCGGCATCGCAGTCGGCGCAGGCATGCACCCGCGTCCGGTCGAAGCCCACCACCAGGGCGCGCCGGTTGGCCATCCAGGCGAGGCTCTGGAACAGGCCCACGGCGCAGCCGAAGCGACAGAACAAATGCCTGGCCAGCAGGAATTCCAGAGCAAACACGACCGTTGCAGCCGTCAGGAAAACGGCTTGGTTACGGGTGAGACTGCCGGCCCACAGATTGCCGTAGATCTCGGCCGGCGGCAGAAGATAGGTGAGCAGCACGACGGCCCACAGGAAAGCGAAGCCCAGGACCGCCGGAATCACCAGCGCCCAGTAGCGCGCATCGGGGCGGATCACGCGTCCGTCCGGCAACCGCTCCGGCAGCGCGGTACGCTCCCACAGCGTGGGCTTGCCGCCCGCCCGGCGCATCAGCCCGTTGATGAGCTCCACCACGGAGAAGTGCGGGCAGAGCCAGCCGCAATAGAGCCGGCCATAGCGCCACGCGACCCAGATCCCGCCACCGGCCACCAGCGCAATGGGCAGCAGGCCCCGCAGCGTCAGATTCAGCGCGGCGCTGCCCGTACCGGCCCGGCCCTCCACGAAGGCGTCGAGCCCCAGCGTCCAGTCCTGTCCGAACAGGATGAAATGGCCGAGATGCAGGTCCAGGCGCAGGATATCCAGGGGCGGCGCCAGCACGAACAAGGCAAAGAAGGCGAGCCGGGCGACCAGCCGCTTGCGTTGCAATCCCATCGTGTCCGTCCTCCGAAGCCGGTCGGCGGCAGACTCAGCCGAAATGGGCGTCCACCACTTCCATCAGCGCGGCGGCCGTCTCCTCGTCGTCCGTCAGCGGCTCCACCAGCGCCGCGCGGCACGCCTCCAGCGGGTCGAGGCCGCCGCGAATGAGCGTGGCGGCGTATACCAGCAGGCGCGTGGAGGCGGCCTCTTCCAAATCGTGGTCCTTGAGGGCCCGCAGCGCCGTGCCGAGGTTCACCAACCGCTGGGCGAGCAGGTCGTCCACGCCCGTCTCGCCCTGCAGGACCGCACACTCCAGTGCCGGTTCCGGGAAACCGAAGCGCAGGGCGACGAAGCGCTGGCGCGTGCTCGGCTTCATGCCCTTGAGCAGGTTTTGATAGCCGGGGTTGTACGACACCACCAGCATGAACTCCGGCGGCGCCTGCAGCAGCTCGCCCGTGCGTTCGATGGGCAGGACGCGACGGTCGTCCGCCAATGGATGGAGGATCACCGTAGTGTCCTTGCGTGCCTCCACCACCTCGTCCAGGTAGCAGATGGCCCCCTCGCGTACGGCGCGGGTGAGGGGGCCGTCGACCCAGAAGGTGCCGCCCTCGCCGATCAGGTGCCGGCCCACCAGATCGGCGGCGGTCAGGTCGTCGTGGCAGGCGACCGTATACAGCGGCCGGCCGAGGCGGGCGGCCATGTGTGCCACAAACCGCGTCTTGCCGCAGCCGGTGGGTCCCTTGATCAGCACTGGCAGCCGATGGCGATAGGCGTGCTCGAACAACGCGATTTCGTTGCCCTGCGGTTGGTAGAAAGGGGCCGATCCGACGCACTCGTCCGGCTCCTGATGGGCGGTGCACAAACGCAGATTCAAGGCGTCCATCTCAGTTCACCCCAAGCACATAGGCGATGGCGATCGCTACTCCCACCACCGCCAGATAAGAAAACATCAGGACGCGCCAAAACAGCCGCACATGGCGCAGTCCCATGAAATGATCGACCACGACCTGCCCCTTGAGCAGCGTGGCCAGCAACACGACGCCCGTCGCCGCGATACCGCCCACACTCATGCTGCCGATGCCGTAGGTAAACAGCGTCAGCCCCAGGAGCACGAGCCATGCGCGGGTGCAGGGTCGCATGCTTGAATCGTTTTTGGGAGCAGACATGCATCCTCCGCCCCGCAGCCGCCCCGAGCCGGGGCGTCAGCGGATCACATAAACCAGCGCGAACAGGATCAGCCACACCAGATCCACCATGTGCCAATAGGAACCGGCCGTTTCGACGCCGGTGTGGTTCGCGGCGTCGTAGCCACCCCGACGCGCCTTGAGCATCACCGCCGCCAGGATCACCATGCCGAGCAGCACGTGCATGAAATGAAAGAACGTCAGCGACAGGTAGAACATGTAGAAGGTGTTGGTGCTCAGCGTGATGCCGGCGGCGAACTTGGCGTGGAACTCGGCGAGCTTGATCACCACGAAGACCCCGCCCAGGCCGATGGCCGCACCGACCCAGTTGGCGCATAGCCGCGCGTGGTTTTCCTTGATAGCGGCGACGGCGCGCACCACGAAATAGCTGCTGGTGATCAGCACCACTGTGTTGACGGCGCCCGCCTGCCGGTCGAGCAGGAGCTGCGAGGCATTGAACAGCTCCACGTTGCGGCTGCGGGCGAAAGCGTAGGCGAGGAAGAAGAGACCGAACACGAGCAGCTCCGCCAGGATGAACACCCAGATGGCGAAATCACCCGGCAGTGCACGCCCGTGCTCCACTCGTTCCGCAGTTACGCTCATTCGTATCACCCTCGGCGCAGCGAGGCCACAGGAATGTGCAAAAGGGGGCCGGCGGAGCCGGCCCCTTTGCTTGTCGCATCCATGCGCATCGGAACGATCATGCGGTTGCCGCGCGGGCGGCCTTCGTCTCGGGCACGTGCGCCTTGCCTTTCACGAAGAAGCTCGCGACGTAGAGCACCAGCCCGACGAAGAACACGAGGCCGGTGATCTCCCGCAACCAGTAGAACAACGCCACCTTGTCTTGCACCACCATGTACGGCAGCGGAGTCTCGGCCGCGCGCTGCAGCCAGACCTGCAGGATGCCCGCCGCCGTCAGGAACAGCGTGATGAACACCATGGAGATGGTCATCAGCCAGAACGCCCACATCTCCAGGACCTGGGCCCGCCCATTGGCGGCCGGCGCGTTGTGGCGCAGGTGCGGCATGGCGTAGGAGATGATGGTCAGGTTGATGAGCACGTAGGCGCCGTAGAAGGCCATGTGGCCGTGGGCGGCGGTGATCTGGCTGCCGTGGGTGTAGTAGTTCACCGGCGAGAGCGTGTGCAGGAAGCCCCACACGCCGGCGCCCAGGAAGGCCATCACGGCGGTGCCCAGCGCCCACAGCGTCGCCGCCTTGTTCGGATGCTCGCGACGGCGGCGGTTCACCATGTTGAAGGCAAACACGGTCATCATGAAGAACGGAATCGGCTCCAGGGCGGAGAAGATGGAACCCCACCACTGCCAGTACTCCGGCGTGCCGATCCAGTAGTAGTGGTGACCGGTGCCGACGATGCCGGTGATCAGCGCCATGGCGACAATGACGTACAGCCACTTCTCGATGACCTCACGGTCCACGCCCGTGATGCGGATCAGCACGAAGGCCAGGATGGCACCGAGGATAAGCTCCCACACACCCTCCACCCAAAGGTGCACCACCCACCACCAGTAGTACTTGTCCTTGACCAGGTTGATGGGGTTGTAGAAGGCGAACAGGAACAGTACGGCGAGCCCCACCAGGCCGGTGAGCAGCACCAGGCTCACCACCGTCTTGCGCCCCTTGAGCACGGTCATGCCGATGTTGTAGAGAAAGCCCAGAGCCACGATCACGATGCCGGCCTTGGTGATGGTGGGCTGCTCCAGGAACTCGCGGCCCATGGTGGGCAACAGGTCATTGCCGGTCATCTTGGCGAGACTGGCGTAGGGCACCAGCAGATAACCCAGGATGGTCAGCGCGCCCGCGACGAGAAATACCCAGAACAGCACCAGCGCCAGCTTGGGGCTATGGAGTTCGGTTTCCGCCTCCTCGGGTACCAGGTAGTAAGCCGCGCCCATGAAGCCGAACAGCAGCCACACGATGAGCAGGTTGGTATGGACCATGCGCGCCACGTTGAACGGAATCGCAGGGAACAGGAAATCCCCCACCACGTATTGCAGACCCAGAATCAGGCCGAACAGGATCTGGCCGACAAACAGGCCGATGGCCGCGATGAAGTAGGGTTTCGCTACCGCTTGTGATTTGAAATGCATTGTCTGTCTCCTCCGTCAGCCCTCGATGTTCGGCGGCCACTTCGCGGTATCGATCTCCGAAGTGTATTTAAGGAACGCCACCAGGGCGTCGAGCTCCTCCTCGCTCAGATTGAACTGCGGCATCTGGCGCCGCCCCGGAACTCCGCTCGGCTGAATCTTCATCCAGGCCTTGATGAAGTCGGGCCCACGGCGGGTGTAGACGTTCCCAAGTTCCGGGGCAAAGTACGCACCTTCGCCTAACAAGGTGTGACAGCCGATGCAGTTGTTCTCCTCCCACACCTTCTTGCCCAACGCCACCTCGGGTGTGAGCGCTTCACGCCGGTCACGTTGCGGCAACGCGTTTGACGTATCGAACGTAAGGGCCAGGAACAGGAGGATGAAGAAGGCGCTTCCCCCGTAGTAAATGTTCCGAGCCATCTCCTTGGTAAATGTTTGACTCATTGAGCACCCCTCTCTCATGCCATTGCAGTGGACCAAGGTATGGACGACGTATACCGCCACCCCCGATTCTTGACGCAAGCCAGCCTCGCCCACGCCCGATCACGCACGGCGTGCCCACCGTGAGGAAGGGCATGATCGCCACCTTGCCGGTGGCGGGCTTGGATAGCGATTAGCGTTTTACAAACGGGAGAAGAGCCTCTCCTTGACTCACATCAACTGGCGCCGGGCGCTCCGCCTAAATTTGGTCGGATGTACTACGCTTCTGGAAGCTGAAAGCGGCTATGTCCTTACCGGCAGGATGGAGATTTCGTTATGGCCGCGGCTGAATTTCCCTGATTGTGACAAGAGAACAGCCCACGGCTTTGTCCCGATGATGAACGAATCGAATGCAACGGCCGCCTCGGTCCGGCCTGCGGAGCGAATGCGGTGGCATTCACATTCAAATGCAGCGCGACCGGTTGGCCTGTGGTTGCTGGCCTGTTGCGCCGCCATTTACGCCATGGTCGTGGTGGGCGGCATCACCCGCCTCACCGGTTCGGGCCTTTCCATCGTGGAGTGGGAACCCATTCTCGGCACGATCCCGCCGCTGAATGAGCAGGCATGGGAGGAAACCTTCGCGAAATACCGGCAGTCGCCGGAATTCCGGAAGGTCAACGTCGGCATGACTCTGGAGAGATTCAAGGCCATTTACTGGATCGAGTATTTCCACCGCCTGCTCGGGCGCGCGATCGGACTGATGTTTCTG
>JBAYZB010000060.1:0-15977 GCA_041672765.1 Gammaproteobacteria bacterium
TACAAGTGCTTTTGGTTTTCTACCTGATCCAATTCGCTGGCCACCTCTAGCAGTTCCATCTTTTGCCACGCTTTCCTCCTTAAGGGTTAATACCCCCTTTGATTACCAATTTTTGTGTGTGAGGGTCCACGCCCGTTGTAAAAATAGTTAGTTTTAGAGATTTGACCTCCCCTACCGGTCACCAATCTCATAATGAAGCTTAGTATGACAGGACTGACAGAGCGACTGTAGGTTAGAAAACTTATTACTTCCACCTTTAGATACCGGGATGATGTGATGCACTTCTTCAACTGGTACCATTTTGTTTTCCTTCAAACAAATCTCACACAGCGGATGCTGCTTAACATACAAATTCCTAACTTTCCGCCAATTGTTCCCATACAACTTGTCATTGTCTGGTGCTCTTTTATATTTATCATATTGCTTTTGTCTTAATGCTTTATGTTCTTTGCAATATGTTTCATGAGTTAATTCTGGACATCCTTGCATGGCGCAAGGTTTCTTTGGTTTATAGGGCATACTTTTCTCCAATCTTTTTTTGCATAATAAAAGCCCTTGAAATATCACCTTTTCAAGAGCTTATTATTTAATCGCTTTTGCTCATTATAATAATAACACAGTCAATCCCGTATCACAAGGTCTCACGAGGTCTCACGAGGTCTCAACATTGTTACTTGCATAATTGCTTGCTTTAATTTTTCTGGTTTATAGAATATTGGTCTTCCGTTTACAACCGCTACTTTATTTTGTTGAGAAGTAATGGTTGGCAGATCTAATAATGAAAATATTTTCATGGCTTCCTCTTTTTTGGCAGATAGGCAAGTGCTAACGGGAATGCATTTGTTTGGGATAGGGCCGGCTATAAGCCCTATCCTACAAACATGCGTAAGCGTGTTGGTGGCACCAACTATATATAAGGCCTTTCTGCCAGTTTTTCCACCAAACATCGAATAGGAGTTTTTTCCCTTTCTGCCAAAAGCTGCAAAAGTTGGTGGCAACTGTAAATTTTCCTTTCCGCCAGAGTAACTTCTTCTTGTATTAATTACTTATGCAGTAATGACAATTGGATTTCATCTGGTTCAATCAGTTCAAAGCTACACACCATCATGACATCTTTAAATGGATTATTTGTGAGATATCTTCCAGTATGCCTTTGTAAATAATCTTTCAAACCATAACTAGAAGATTGATAGTTTTTTGTTTTTTTCGTTTATTTAATCATTTATCAAAATAAATAATATCTATTGTCTTTCTATTTTAAAATGGCTAATTAGTTCTTTTTCTTAACATCAGTTTCCATTTTTTAATTGAAGATAGGCAAGTGCTAACGGGTATGCATTTGTTTGGGATAGGGCAGACTTTAAGCCCTATCCTACAAACATGCGTAAGCGTGTGTGAAGCAACACATATATATAAGCCCTTTATTCACGATTTTCTTCACTTTTGAATATAGGACAAATTTACCTTTATTCAAAGATTCAGTATTTATGAGTGAAGCTTCTAAATTCCCTATATTCACTCGCTTTCTTTTCTTAAAATAACACTGATTGAGACATCATATTCACTACTAAATTCAGTGTTTCTTTTTCTAATTGTGCGATTTGCTAAACCTAAGTATTCAGCAATTTCCAAGATTAAACATGTGTTATCACTACTCATGTTGATATCAAACGCTGCATCGAATTCATCTTTTCGTGATTGTGGAGTTTGCTTTCTTTTACCACTTTTCTCTAAGGTTGCTTTAGGGTCACCATTTACATAGTTCATCTATGATGCCTTCAGTAAAATCTAACTATTCATCAAAGCTTGTTTAATAAATTTTTCATTGAGTCCTCCTTTGAAGTGTGTATTTTACACTTGACTAGTTAATGGCAAGGTCAGTCCATTTTGCCGGAAATTTCAATTATTTTTATGCTTTATCTGAAAAAAAATTAATAGTATACAAAACAAAAAAAAGCGACCCAGCTCTTAATTGAGTTGAGTCGCTATGATAAATATTCACTTTTTCAAAGGTCTACCTCTTTTAAGTTTCAAAAATTTTATTCCCCATATGGTTCCAATAATCGTTACTAACGTTAATGAAGCAGTTACATATGAATAATCATTTTCTTCATACCCAATTGACCATACAAATAAAGCAGAAAGAACATAGGCAAAAAACATATATTTATAGGATAAAATAGATATCTTCTTGTGAAAAAATAATTTTAAAAAAATCGATACAAGAAGCCAGCTGATTATAAGATTCATCATCCAAACCAGAAATCTAATAGCAAACGGATAATTATTAGCCTTATATCCGGTCAACAACGAAAATATTGTTCCAATTACAATAATCAAAATTGGCGTTAATACCACTTGAAGAATACCTCCAAAAGTAGCTTTTTTATCTATTTTATTGGCCATCAGTTTTTTCCGAAAAAGTCATTAAAAGCCTCCATGATTTTATCGAAAGCTCTTGCAATCCAAGAATCATATTTATCTAATGATTTGTTTAAGTTAATCATTTGTTTCATTTGATTTTGGACTTGTTGTTTCTCTGAGTCGTTATATTTTTCATAGTTATCCATTAAGTCATTAACAACCTCTTTCAATTTCTTCGTTATTTCTTTTTTTGAATTAGCCATTTTATTATTCTCCTATTTTTTTTATTCAATACCAAGTGATTTAACAACTGCATCTTCTGGTGTACTATAGAATGATGTTTGAAATTTAGCAAATAAATCTGTTGGTACTTTTGGAATATCAGCTGCTGAAGATATTGGCAATAAGATTTTTTTTGCACCTGCATCATGACAGACTTGTAGTTCAGCAGCTAAATTATCTATCTTAATGATTGTGCCACCAATAGTGAATGAACCTAACACACAAAACTGGGATAACGCTGATTTATCTAAGGATGCACTACAATAGGCAACAAGCGTGGCAATTGATATATCGCTGTTTAGTCCTACCCCTTGAACATCTTGAACATGCAAGACATAATCTTTACTATCTATTAAAATACTCGGGCTAATTGATTTCGCATTTGCCCTAAAGAATCGTTCGGCAGTAAGAACAGAGTCTTTTGAAGATTTACCAGAATTCAGTCCGGTAATAGCAAATTTTCCATTGCCTGAAGATACTTGCGTTTCAAGTTTAAAAACACCATGCATACCATTTGAACCTTGACCAATTGTATATACATGACCAGGTTTCATTTGTCCTTCAGGAATGATTTTACTGCCACCTTGCTCTAAGACAGGAACAAAGTATTCTTCCATATCTTCTAAATCTATATATGAAAATTGAGTGTCATAAAACTCCATACCACCTATTTTTTTAAGTTGCTCTTTAACTCTACGCCTGCCTTCAAGCGCATACTTCAAAACTTCTTCAACTTCTTCTTTTGAAAAGTTCCCATCCGGATAAATGATTTTGATGAGTCCGGAAACAACTTTTCTAACTGCGATAGTATCTCTTTGATTTAAGCATTTACCAAGTTTATAATACTTATCAAAAGCATCTGTCTGTGGTGTTTTTCTTAATGTTCTTAAAACTTCTGCATAGTAATCTGTTATAAAGCCATAGTTATCTGTGAAATGTTCAGGTTTCAACTTAGGAATTTCCCAACCAGGCAAATATATATGCATACGATCAAAAAACGCACTATCTATCATCGCTTCTGGAAATGGTTCAAAAAGATGAGATGTTTTAAGAAGGGACTCTATAGACTGATTAATGTTTCCAACAAAAACTAATGATGCATTTGCTGGAATCATTTCTTTTCCTCTTGCAAATGAACCAGAAGCCATATAGTCTTTCATTATTTGAATCCCGCCTTTATCTTTAAAAGATATGCCAGCAACCTCATCAAATGCTACGGTATCCCACATACTAACAAGACCAGGTGTTCTTCTTGCTAGATTAAAAAACAGATTTGCAACCGTTGTTTGTCCACCACTAATTAAAATCGAGTTAGGAGAAATCTCTTTATAAATATGTGACTTACCTGTCCCTCTAGGGCCTAGCTCACACAGGTTAACGTTATTTTCCACCAATGGAATTAATCTGGATAGTAAATGCCATTTGACTCTGGTTTCAAAATGAGTCGGTTCCATTCCAGTTGATCTTAAAACTAAATCAATCCATTCATCTTTACTAAAGGCTTTTCTTTTATCTTTAATTTCATTCATATCAATGTTTGGCATTTGTATTGGCGTTAAGTCCTCTAGTATAAATGGCGAACCGCCTTCATCTTCATCATAAAAATAATTAAGTGTTACAATACACCAAACACCATCACTTAAAAGTTTTTCAACTTCTTTAACATACCTATCGTGTACTCTTACTGTAACATTCAGGTTATGTAATCTTCCAATATACTCATCTTTTTTTTCATCAAGTCTAGCAGACAAAACGTCAATAACTGTGTATGTTTGAAGTTCTCTAACCTTAGATTTAACAAGTTCAGCTTCATCAGCTCTAACATAGTTATCTTGAAGAATTTTTTTAACTTGGACAATCCCTTTTTCAATTTCTGCATCATCATCAGATGTACAATAGGTTCCTAAAAGGTATTCAAGAACATATGTTGGAACGTTGGCACTATTTTTTATTTTCTTTGTAGCACCTTTTTTTACAACTCTACCACTAAATTGTTCATACACTTTAATGTCTAAATTATCCATGATTTTCCTCCTAGAAAATAGCTTTAAAGCCTAATATATCGATTTTGAAAACTTCTTTTTCCAAAAATTCATTCTCACCTTGTGTCTCATCCTTTAAAATTAACATATACCTTCTGTCACGATTAAAATCTATATTATTAAGTGTAAATCTAATTCTAGTTGTGCGCTGATTTAAATCCTCTGAATCTGAATTAGCAATAAATGTATAACGCCCTGAAACATCCGCACCTTGATCATCTATAAAATACGTTATGAGTTGTCTTTCAGTTTTTTTATCTGCCACTTTTTCAAATTGCTCAAAATCAATGGTAAAACTTCTTTGAGTAACTGTTCGGTTTAAACTCTTAATCCTAACACCAACCGGACCAATACTTTCTTTAAGTGCACCACTTCTAAGCTCACTAATTTTCAAGTAAGGCACAACAATTTCTTGCAGCGATGCACCACCATGAACATACTGAATGCCGCCTGATGATTTAAAATAATCATAACTATATGGCATAATTACACTTTGTTCATTTTTCCCCATATAATTAAGTTTAAATTTAAGCGTATAAGGGATTGTTGTTTCATCGTTTATAATTGCATATCTTCGAGATAATTCAATTGGTTTTGATTTACTGACATCGTTATATTTTAATGACTCGTCTACTTTCAATTCTCTATATAAAAATCCATGATCTGCTGTAACAACAAAATTAGATATTTGCAAACTATTATAAAGTTTCTTAATAAGTGTCATTATTTCTTCTATTGCATCACTTGATGCACTAAAAACCTTACTCTCTTGATTTTCGCCTGCTGTATCGATTGTGTTGTGATATACATAAACAAGTGATTTCTCTTTCATATATTCTCTTATATCTGATCGATTCATTCCTGCTAGTTCATCATAACGAATTGCTGCATAAGTCTTGTTGCGTTCTTTTAGTATTTTATTTCTACTATCTGTTGACACTGTACTAAGACCATCAACTAAAATATCACTACCGTAGCGTATATCTTTATTGGGCAGAAGGGAAGCCATACCAACCTTAGTAATACTCGGCACCGGTGCAATTAAGTTTAATAATTCTGATTTGCCTTTTAAAACGGGATCAACTTGAATGTTATCATAAAGTTCTGATGCAACTTCATATCTAAGTGCATCTGAAATAATCACAAACATTTTTTTAAAGGTAATTTTTTGAATATCTAAATAAAAATCATTTAATGGTGTTTCACCAATAAAAGACCATTCTTTTTTCTTTTCTAATGATTTAGAGAAATAACCACCTAAATGATTTAGATGCATCTCATACTGGTGATTTACTTTAATTTTAAGATGTTCAATGCTTTCTTCATAATTTGATATTGATTTAAGCAATACAATAACATGTCTATAATGTAAATCTACTTTATATAAGGTGTCTTTATAAATGTTAATGTATTCTTCACTAGTTAAATTGTCATAGACCTTTGTCGTGATTAACTTGTTGAAATTAATAATTTCTAAAATCAGGTCGTATTCTTTTTGATGCACTTGGTACCAATAAGAATTAATTCGATTGTTTTTTACAATATTCTCAAAAAAATCATAATCTAGGCTCCCATTACTAAGATTTTCTAAAATAGACTTAATAATGAATCTATCAAAAACTTCAAATACATCTGAGTTTCCTAAATCATCAATACCTCTTGTTTGAATCAAATCCTCAATACGCAAAGAATTTTCAATGTAGTTTTGTAGATCAGCATAACGATTATCATGTTTTAAATTATCCACTAAAAGCAGGGCATCATTAGATGCTTGTTTAGATGAATCAATGATATATTGTTTGTAGAAAGATGAAAAATTTTCTATTTTGGCTGTTTTAGCAAAAGCAGTCATCATATATTGTTTAACAAGTGAAAAGATGGATTGCTCACCGGAATAATTTGTGTATGCATTGATTTGATTCCATAAGTAATCCTCAAGTCCAAAATTAACTACATCTTGATATTTTGAACCTGATTCAACATCAAATATGAGTTCGGTAAGTAGCGCTTCTGTCTTTAGTGACTTAGCTCTTACTAAAACGGCAATCATACCATTTAATAAATCTGTTTCTAAAACTTGATCGTTAATTGTTACTTGCTTCCTTAAATCATTAATACGTGCTTCACTCTTAAAAAACTTTGCATATTTGTCAACAACTCTTCTTAAGTAAGGATTTGATAATCCAAGTTTTCTCATTGTCAAAGCAACTTGATCGGCATAATATTCAACACTATATAGTAGCGTGTCTAGTAGCCAGTTATCTTTGTCTTGTGGTCTTGCACATGGAAAATATACTAAATAACTGGATTCTAAATCTTCTACTTCTACTTGATGCTTAATAGCAAATTCATTATGATCATAAATGATAACTTTCACATCTTCAAATGAATCTTTTTTTATTTCCTCTAGAAAGTTTTGTGTCTCATCATACCAAAAAATAAAGATACGATGATCATGTTCTTTGAATTTTGATTCAATTTCTTTTTTTGCTAGTTCATAATCTATGTTTGGCATCCATGTTCACCTCACTTAATTGGAATCAATAGATCTTTTTTAACTTTACCATTGGATGTATTGATTTCTATTTTTTGGAATTTTTCATAATTTACCTTAACACCGTCATCAAGGTCTATTGATATATATTTATTTGCCATATAATCTAATACTTGGCCATATTCAATTGCTTCGTTTAATTGCTCGACTAAAGAGAATCTAATTCGTTCTAATTGAATTTTATCTTTATCCAAAGCAATCAATAATTGTTTTTCAATTTCACTTATTTTAGTTCTTAAGACTGTTGTTGCAGGTTGAAAATAACTGGCATTCATTTTAGCAAGTGTATTGGAGTTATATCTATGCATATAAATTAATGCTTTAAACCCTTGTTTTTTACCACTTGAAAACATCCAATATATTGGTCTTTTTTTATATATCTTAAGATGATCTGAATAAAAATCATCATTTAGATATCTGTTTAGTGTCTCTTCACTGGTTTCATTAGATTTTTTACCTAAAGCATCAGCAATGAAATCAACATTATCTCTATAATTTTCTTCACCATAAATGTTCTTAATGAGTCCAATTATTCTATGAACTAAGCCGTTTTCAATACTTAGGTCTGAAAAGATTGGGATAATTCCATCTTTATCTACATCATTTGAGCCATATTTAGAAATATCAAATTTACCACCAGCATAGATTAAACCCTCATTAATTAGTGAGTAGCGCCCCATGAGTGTACCAATTAAATATGATACCAAAGATTTAATGTCTCTTGTTTTGTTTGCAATCGATATTGAAACATAAGCATCATGAACATCTTTTGACAATTCATCTTCAAGTTCGTAGAGTTTAATAAAATACTCATTGAGTTCTTCTTCATTTGCTTTAAGTTTTTTAAAGTTTGCTTTTGTTATTGATTTATAATTTGAGAATATTGTAGGCAATTTTCCTAAGCCAATTAAAGAATGCTTTTTGAAATCCCATGAGGTTTCAAATGAGTCCCAGTCTAATTTCGAAATATGAATGCATTCATCAACTAGTTTAATTAAACCAGTGTCATTTTTACATTTTATAAAAGGAATATTTGGAATATGACCTGTACTATAATGGAGTCCCTGACTAACTATATCTGCGAACAATTGGAATACGTTAGAATTAAAATACGCGAGTAGTAGATTGATGTCGTATTCAAAAGTAAAAAACATAGGTGAAGATGCATCAAAAATTTGTCCCTCATCAATTTTCCTTGCGCAGAACTTTCCTGTTGAGACGTCATTCCATGTAATTCCCGGTTTAAAGTAACTGCTTGTATTTTTAACTACAAAATCCGGGGTTTTTAAGTAAGGATATTTTTTCATTACTGTTTCTTTAATGGCTTCTCCGTTGTTTTCATAGTTTACTATGAGTTCATTATTATTACTCCATTTCCTAAACATGCCTGATTTTGAATATGGAAACCACTTATAATGTCCACTCTCTGTATCTTTTATATCTTTTCCACAAAAGTCGATTCTATTAAAATTAACTTCCTGCCAATTTCTTAAAAATAGTTTGTTATCCGACGTAGCTAATCCCTGTTTAGACTGACCATAGTTTGATAATTTGTCGAATCTTATAAAGTCCAAAAATACAGATTCAGTAATCCAATAAGCAAATATAAAACTTGGAATATGTTTAAACTTATCCGTTTTTCTGATAAATATTCCTTCATTTATATCAAAAAACCTTTCTTTTTTCTCTGTCGCAGAATAGTCTACCAAGCGTTTCACAACGGTTCGATATTGTGAAACTTTATCTCTCATAATAAACGAAGCTGTTTGTACCACTTCACCCCCGATTGATTCAAAAGCTCTAGAGCCAAGATGTAAAATAGACATAAAAGTAGTTTTTTTCAATAATTCTTGTCTTAACTTTTCGTATTTTGATAAAAACATCCATGAATGCATATTTATCATTGCTTTATATCCATTGAACTTAATCAAATCAGTTTCCATAAACATTGCAAACATATCAGTTTTGCTGTTAGGGTAGTTCTTTGATAAATATGCTTTAGGTTCTTTTTCTAGACTTGTTATGCCCATGTATGGCGGATTGGTTATCATAACATCATATTGAGTACTTAATATATGAGCTATTCTTAGTATTTCTAACAAATCTTTAAATTCATATTCGAAAAACCTAGAAGTAAAAATATCTGTTTGAGTATGCTTAATAACATTTGCTGCAATTTTTTTCCTTAAAGATAAATATCTATAGGGTTTAACTTTTAGTAGTGAGCCTATTACTTTAGCATATTCAAATAATTCAACGATATATTTGATAACTTTTAATTCTTCGTCAGTTAAATGGTTTTCACCTTTCCATTGATTGCTATTATAATCACTAAGTATTTCAATATATGAATTACCATTATATTGGTTGTCTAATATGCTCTTTGAATCAATAATTTCATAAACTCTAGGTCTAACATATCTGTCTTCATCAAAAAATCTATTATCAATAGATCTGGCTTTCATTGCTAAGGAAAAAGAGGCGAGTTGAGTAGCTCTTTGATCTATATCTAATCCATAAATATTGTTTTTCAATATCAGCTCAGGAATATTTCTTTTTAAGTATCCTTTTTCAAGGTACATCTCGAATAAAAGGTCAAAAACATACACTAAAATATGTCCGGATCCACTGGCTGGTTCTATTATTTTGATTTCTTCTGGATTGACATTTTTATACTTTATCGTTTCAAGCTGTTTTATGACATCAAGTTCTTGGTCAGCTTCTTCTACATAATATTTCATCTTGGCTTTTAATGGTGAATCTGGATAACTTTCAAGCCAGATACGGCCCACTGAATTTTCAGCCATATAACGTACAATCCAATCCGGTGTGAAAAGTTGAGTGACAGCAGGCAATGTATCTTTAGTGATTGTTTTCTTAGAAGCAAATACTTCATCTTTTTTAGATGCAATGTAAAACTGATACAGCCATCCAATGATTTCAACTTCTTCGTTAAAGTCATCCTCATCGATTTCAATTAGTCTATTAATTATAGTATCGCCAAATAGAAGAGGTGTTGGCATAAAGTATTCAAGATAATCCATACTACTTGAAAACAACATAGGTAATGCTTTTGCTAATGCATTGCTTTGTTGAAATAGGATATATCGGTAGAATTCTTCATGCTTATTGCCTGAACTTAATAATTCCTGACAATAATCCATATCAAGATTTAATTCTTCTGCTACCAGTGATAATTTTGACACTATCTCTGGTAAGGTGTTTGGTTCTTTAGGAAAAATCTTAAATCCATGATCAAGATAATCATGAACTTCCATAAATCTAAGCGCGACAATACGATTAAACCAAGTTGATGCAAACTGTTCAATGGCATGTTCATAACCATCTGACTTAATCTTATTAATAATATCATCTCTTACTCTTTGGAATGCTTTATCAAAAGTTTCTTCAATACCATCAATAATGGTAACATCGCCTCGAACTCTAGATTGATTAATCTTGGTTGCGGAATGAATTCCTATTTTCTTTAATGAAATTTCAATTTGTTTTTCTAGATTTAGTTTTGACCATGTCGCAAACTCTTGAAGTTTTCTTTTATTCATAGTGTTTCCCTCCTAATCAATACTAATTTCATCAGTATCTTTTAGCTCTTCTTGCAGTCTATTTTTAATATCAGTTACTACTTTATTAATATCTTCAAGTGTAGTTATTTTTTTATTAGCTACTGGAACTAAAGATGAAAGTTTAATATGTTTAGTTTTTCTTCCTGGTTCATCTTTTATAAATAACGTTTGAATAAATCTTCTAAATCCTTCAAGATTATTGGTTGAAGACGTCATAAATTGATCAAGATTATTTGCTTCACTGATTGCTTTTAGTAATTCAGCATATTTTTTTTCTAATTCTAAAAGTGTATGTTCTAATCGTTCTTTCTTATCGTCATTAAGAGACTTTGATTTTGCTTGATCTGCTTCGTATCTAATTGTATTTAAATCTTTTTCTAGTTTTTCTGTCGCTTCTTTAATCTTCTTTTGACGCATAGCATCTTTGATATGTTTTGTTTTTAGGACAAGTTGCCCAAGTGTTACCATTTTCCCAAATGGCTGTTCATCAGAAAGAATATTCATTATTTGTTCCATAAAATCATCAACTTCTGATAAATTTTCTAATAATCTATTTTGTTGATACCAATCATAAATCTCTGATGCTTCATTATAGTTTTGAAGTTGAGCGCTCCCTTGTTGATAAAAACTAACGATTTCATCTAAGTAATCTGCATTATCCTCTAAGAATGTCCTTTTTTCTATGATTTGAGAAAAAACATGAGCCGAATCATCATTTTTTATAATTGTTGATAATTCTCGTTGAAATTCAAATATTCGGTTTTTTCCTGGATATGATTTTCCTTCATATTTGATTTGGACTTTCTTTAAAAACTCGATTTTTGTTTCAATGATTTCAATCGTACCTTTTCTAAGCTTCTCTTCATTTAATGCAAAATTCTCATTGAAAACATTTTTTATAATTCTTCTTGCTTCATTTAATAGTTCTTCATCAATTTTCTCTTGGAGCTTAACTGAGATAGAGTCTGTTTTGTTTCCTCTTGCAAACTCATATTTATCTGTTGAATTCGAGATAGAAAGTGTTTTGCCATGCATATCAAGTTTAACGGCTTGATGTTTCCACATGACACCTATGATTCCTTTAATATCTAGTTCTTTCCATCCATATGGTGCTTTCCCAAAATAATCAACGAGTGTTTTAATTGTTGAAATGCGAGAATTACTCTTATCTGTTTTAAGTTTTGATTTAATTTCTTCATATGCATCTTTATTAGCATCCAAATTGGGCCAGTCACCAAGACCACCTTCATCAGCATTTAATTCATCAACAATCGAGTTAATAGTATCGAAAGAATACTTAACCTTCCCAAACGAATAATATTTGGACTCAACCATTTTTTTAAGTGCTTCAAAAACACGTTCTTTTCCATTTTTAGGTCCAATTTCTAAAACTGCACCATTTGAGTAAATATTCGCAGATTTCAAAGCTGATTTAATAGAATCTTGAGCTCTTTTTCTACGTTCTGAAAGTTCTAAAGATTTCTTCTCTAAAATTGTTGCAAGTGTTGGAGACATAGTCGCGAGATGATTTTGTTTGAATACAGATATTTTGCTAGCACGAATTAATTCATTAATATAGTTCCCGTTTTGAAGGTCAATAATTATTATATCTTGTCCAGAGGACTCCATCGCTAATTGATATTCATCTGATGAACTATAAAAACCTGTAACTACTTTACAAGTGATATTATTTGCATTATTCTGACCGATATTGTGTGAATCAATAAATCGGTTAAATGAAAATTCGGACTTGCCATATCTAATTTTTTGTTCTTGCAATATTTCTTCATAGAAAATTTGAGAAATAGTTCTTATAATTTCTCCTTCATCTTGAGCTGTATTATTGATTTGCCTATTAACATCTTGTTCTTCATTCGTTAAGAAATCAAATAGGTCACCATTTTTTTGAATCAGTGTTTCCTCATCTAGCGCTTTTAGTGATATTTCTATTTTATTTTTTAAAGCAATCTTATCCTCTTTTATATTTGTAACCATCAGGGTTGCAAGCCGATCTAATGTAGCTGGCATCTCCTTAACATATTTAATCATGAATAAAAGTTTTAACACTCTTAGATCAAATTCATTTAAGCTTTGTTTTTGTGATGCACTTACAAAAACAGTTTTAACATCATAATCAATAAAATTTTCGACTGTTTGATAAAAATCATCAAAAGGCACAAGTATGCCTAATTCTTGGTTGGCATAAGTTTTACTCGACTCTTGGAAAGCGTTTAATAGTGATCTTTCGTTTTGTGCTAGGTGTTTACCTTCTGTCATACCGTGTAGTCTTATTGCTTCAAACACTTTTTGTAATAGTTCAAATTGATAAGAGACAAATGGATATACATTGGAAAAATCCTGCTTTCCCTTATATCCATTCCAAGTCGGTTTCGCATCAAAAATAATGAGATTTGCTAATCTTGCATCATTGGTTTCATAGAGTGTATCAAGTGTAGATCTAACTTCATGTTTTTTATCTAAAATTCTTTTTTTAATTACCTCGTCGGCATTTGCGCCACTAAGCAATAAACGTGTATCAAACCTGCCTTGAATTTTAGAAAAGTCAAGACGTGTGCCTTGTGCTGCATCAACCATAACTTTTAATTCTTGTTGAGAGGTGACAACAACCCATGCTTTACCATTACAAAAACGTCCTAAATCCTCAACACAAGTTTGTAGGTTTAACATCAATTCAGTATTAGTTCCGACAAACTGACCAACTTCGTCCATTAAAAAAACTACTCTTGATTTATTTGTTACACAATAGTCATTTACTATTTTTGCAAAGCGTTCTGTTGTAATGGAAAAATTATTAACCTGGTCGTCAAAGTATTTTCTAGCCGACTCTTCATCCATTTCTCTTGTATAAACAAGTGCTTTTATAATATGGTTTCGATTTAAGAATGCTTGATTTCTACCATCTTTTTTCCAATCCTTACTTGAATATTGTTCAAATGATGACATAAAACTGTCATAACTGCCTTCTTTAATAAGTTCACGTTCCATATCAGCAACCCACGGAGTAGTTGCACTTAATCCAACAGATTCATTGAATGTTCGCAACATGACATCAGTAATTGCGTGCTGCTTTGATTTTGCAGTAGATCCTGCTTTAGAGTCAATATTGAATATAACAACTTTTGTATTTGAATTAGCAGACATATTGATATCAGCTATAATTGTTTCATCTTGTATTTTTCCCAAGAAAAATTCTGGCGCATAACGATCTGCTACAGATTTGTTTTCTAATAAATAACCAAGCATTTTTAGAAAATGTGATTTACCAGATCCAAAGAAACCCGTAACCCAAACACCCATTTTACTTGTCGGTGCATTGATTGATTCTCTATATTTTCTAAAAAAGGTTCTGAAATGCTTTACAATTTCATTAGTTACAACATATTCATCTAACTCTTGAAATATTTTGTCATCAAGTTCGTTACCAATTGTAACAACCCCTTCGATATTTCTATCAATTGATCTTTTGAATAAATCTTTTATCTTAATATTCATATACTTATTCCTCTCCCCTATCGATTATTGGAAATGCTCTATAATAATTATCATCATCTAATCTATCAAATAATTTAAGATGCCCTTTTCTAACTGAAAATCTTCCCGGATACATCATAACAACAGGATTTCTTTTAAAAATGCTTTGAAGGTTGTTTAAAATTGTGTGACTTCTAATGACTGGGTAGGCTTTACCAACACCTGTTATTAATATAATATGACTTCCATCATCTGAAACACTATCACTAAATTTGTTTAGGATTTCATTACCTGTCTGCTCCAAAGCTAGCAATGGTTGAAATACCTCTTGCAACAACAGCGATTTATCATAATCTTTTTCCATTTGTTTTATGGTTTCAAAATAACCGTTTTCTTTTATAACATCTAACATCATGTCATATAAATCAAATGGCATTATTTCAGAGTTAGCTTTAATGGCCTTTTGAGTCTCTTCTCTTACCCTCATTTCATCTTTAGGGTCATAATCAAATATATAAAACTTCATATCGCCTGCAGTTTTATTCTTATTTAAGTTTTTCACGCTACTCATTTGATTTCTAAACGAGTCTAGGCGCTCTCTAATAGTCAATTTCATTTATTTATCCCCCAATATCGCTTGTAGATATTTATAATCACCTATTTGGTCGATGTATTTACTAACCTCAGGGTGAACAACTAACTGGTTAACATATATATTTTTTACTTTTCTTACACCAAGTGACGAATCAACAAGCATTTTTCGATATGATTTGCTAAGAAGTTCTATAGTTGTATTACTCCATCTGCCAACATAATAATTAGTTTCTCCTTTAGTAGTAAAAAAAACATTGAAATCATCCATTGATATATATTTCTTTTCACTTAATAAGGCATTTCTGTATACTTCAAACAAAAATTCGGTAAATAGTGTGTCGTGTTTAGAGACTGCATATAAAAGGATAAACTTTGCAGTAATAATATCTAATTCCAAGAAATATTTTATTAAAGTATGATCTAGTGTTAATAAACGTTGATATAAGTGGTTAGTTATTTCTCTTCTTCTCTCAAATGATTTGATTTCAATTTTATTATCAGATACGCATTTTTGATAAATTTGATGTTTATCTTCACCCTCTAAAATCCATCTAGCAATCATTTTTGATTTATTGTAGAAAAATGGAACTTTTTTAAGTTGTGAAGTTATTTTAGTTATTTCCATTGACAAACCTCCTCGCTAGTTAAATTGTATCACAAATAGCATTCTATTCCAATAAAAACCGTTCCTTTTATGCTGCTTATTTTTATAAACGTTCATTTTGGATGTTTTTATCAGTGAAGCTATTAAATTTCATGGATTGTATTTTTGATAATCGTGTAAATCTACTTGTAATCGTGTAAATCCTTATCTAATCGTGTAAAAGATTATTGACTGAATACTAAACTTGTATTGACTGGCACTTGAAAATCATTCGGATAAAATTTGAGTTTTGGAATATAGGGATAATTGCCCTACCTGCACAAAAAAAGGCCTGATACTTTTGTATCAAACCTATGCTTGTTATATGGAGCAGGTGACGAGAATCGAACTCGCATATTCAGCTTGGAAGGCTGATGTTCTACCATTGAACTACACCTGCATGGTCGGGAAAACAGGATTTG
>JBAYZB010000061.1:0-15880 GCA_041672765.1 Gammaproteobacteria bacterium
AACATCAAGATGGTGGTGAGCCTGATCAGCCCCATTGCGATGGAGGAGGGGCTGCGGTTTGCCATTCGCGAGGGCGGGCGCACCGTGGGCGCCGGCGTCGTGGCTAAGATCATCGAGTAATAACCATGGCGAACCAGAGAATACGCATTCGCTTGAAAGCCTTCGATCATCGCCTGATCGATCAGTCGGCGCGTGAGATTGTCGAGACTGCCAAGCGTACGGGCGCACAGGTCCGCGGACCGATTCCGCTGCCGACCAAGAAGGAGCGTTTCACTATCCTGATCTCTCCGCATGTCAATAAGGATGCGCGGGATCAGTATGAGATTCGTACGCACAAGCGGCTGATGGATATCGTCGATCCCACGGATAAGACGGTGGATGCGTTGATGAAGCTCGATCTCGCGGCCGGTGTGGACGTGCAGATCAGGCTGAACTAATTGGCGCGTTCTGAGGAACGTCCGAGGCGCAACAGGCGGTACGCAGGGCTGGTGGATTAGCGCTGCAGAATGGGGTTTTGAAATGGCAATTGGGCTAATAGGGCGCAAAGCTGGAATGACCCGCGTCTTCACTGAAGATGGAGCGTCGGTGCCGGTGACCGTAATTGAGGTCGATGGTAATCGCGTCGTACAGGTGAAGACCAAAGAGGTGGATGGCTATCGCGCCGTACAAGTAACCACTGGTAAAGCGCATCCGGCACGAGTCAACAAGCCGCTGGCCGGCCATTATGCGAAAGCCGGCGTCGAAGCCGGGCGTGGTTTGTGGGAGTTTCGTCTCGAGGATGGCGAAGGCGAGGATTTGACCGTTGGCACGGCATTGAGTGTCGCCATGTTCGAGGCGGGCCAGAGGGTGGACGTGGCGGGTACCTCGATCGGCAAAGGCTTCGCCGGCACGATCAAGCGGCACAACTTCACGATGGGTGATGCTACGCACGGTAACTCGCTGTCGCATCGCGCGCCCGGCTCCATTGGCCAGCGCCAGACGCCGGGCCGTGTGTGGAAGGGCAAGCGCATGGCAGGACATATGGGTAACGTTCGGGTTTCTGCACAGAATCTGCAGATCGTGCGGGTTGATACCGAGCGTAATCTGTTGTTGGTAAAAGGCTCGGTACCTGGTGCCAGAGGCGGTGACCTGATTGTGCGGCCTGCGGCTAAGAAGCGGGCTTGAGGAGTAGACTGATGGAACTTCGTGTACATGCTGGCAGCGAAGGGACGATACAGGCATCCGATGCTGTATTCGGCTCCGAATATAATGAAGCGCTTGTCCATCAGGTGGTCACTGCATATATGGCTGCAGCGCGCGTTGGAACGCGTGCGCAGAAGTCGCGCTCCGAGGTAAGCGGGGGCGGTCAAAAGCCCTGGCGTCAGAAGGGCACTGGACGTGCGCGCGCCGGTACGACACGCAGCCCACTTTGGCGCGGGGGGGGCGTGACCTTTGCGGCGCGGCCTCAGGATTACACGCAGAAGGTCAACAAAAAGATGTATCGGGGTGCCATGCGTGCAATCTTGTCTGAACTGGCACGACAGAATCGGCTCGTAGTGGTCGACGAATTCAAGGTTGAAGCTCCGAAGACCAAGTTGCTGTCGGACAAGTTGAAGGGGCTCGATCTCAGGGACGTGCTGATCGTTACCGAGGAAGTGGATGAGAACCTGTACTTGGCAGCCCGCAATATGTATGGCGTAGGCGTTTGTGACGTTGCCGCCGTTGACCCGGTGAGCTTGGTGGGTTTCCAAAATGTACTGGTAACCATCGGTGCCGTCCGGCAGTTTGAGGAGTGGCTCGGATGAATCAAGAGCGTCTTATGAAGGTGCTTGTCGCACCGCATGTCTCTGAAAAAAGCACTCGGGTGGCGGATGAGAATCGCCAGTACGTATTCAAGGTTTTGCCCGATGCCAACAAACATGAGATTCGTGGTGCTGTGGAGCTCATGTTCAACGTAAAGGTAGCGGGTGTTCAGGTCACAAACGTAAAGGGCAAGAACAAGCGCTTCGGACAGATGTACGGTCGTCGCTCGGACTGGAAAAAGGCGTATGTGACTCTGCAGCCCGGCAATGAAATCGATTTCATGGGGCCGGAGTGAGCAAGCGGCTAGGGACCGTGTAAGAGCCGAGGCCAGCATGATTGTAGCCACGGCGCCGGGAATGCAGTTTATCGACAAAACGGCTTAGACGTTATGGCAATAGTTAAGACAAAACCGACATCGGCAGCGCGCCGCTTCGTGGTGAAAGTGGTCACGCCAGAGCTGCACAAGGGTAAACCCTTTGAGGGTCTGCTCGCGAAGAAAACTCGCAGCGGCGGGCGGAACATCCATGGGCGCGTGACTACGCGGCACCAGGGTGGTGGGCACAAGCAGCGGTACCGACTTGTCGACTTCAAGCGTGACAAAGACGGCATTCCTGCCCGTGTAGAGCGGCTGGAGTACGATCCGAACCGTAGCGCTCACATCGCCCTGGTATTGTATGCCGACGGTGAGCGCCGCTACATCATAGCGCCCAAGGGGCTGCAGGCAGGGGCGGAGGTGGTTTCGGGCGCGGATGCCCCGATCAAGGTTGGCAATACGTTGCCACTGCGCGTGATTCCGGTCGGCACGTTCGTTCATTGTGTGGAGATGAAGCCGGGCAAAGGCGCTCAGTTGGCCCGCAGTGCTGGTGCCTCTGTGCAAATCGTCGCGCGCGAGAGCGGTTACGCGACGCTCCGGCTGCGTTCCGGCGAGATACGGCGCGTGCACGCGGATTGCAAGGCCACTATCGGTGAGGTGGGCAACGCCGAGCACAGCCTGCGTTCCCTCGGTAAAGCGGGGGCCGCGCGCTGGCGTGGCATACGGCCGACGGTTCGCGGTGTAGCTATGAACCCGGTCGATCACCCGCACGGAGGCGGCGAGGGCCGCACCTCCGGCGGTCGCCACCCCGTGACCCCTTGGGGCGTGCCGACCAAGGGCTACAAGACCCGCATGAACAAACGGACCGACGGCATGATTGTGCGTCGTCGGAAACAGAAGTAACGGATAGAGGTCACAAACGTGCCACGTTCTGTCAAGAAAGGCCCCTTCGTCGACCTGCATTTGGCGCGCAAGGTGGAGGCAGCTCAAGCGGCAGGAAACAAGCGTCCGATCAAGACTTGGTCGCGGCGGTCGATGGTCCTGCCAGAGATGGTTGGTTTGACAATCGCCGTGCATAACGGGCGGCAACATGTCCCCGTTTTGATAACGGAGAATATGGTCGGCCATAAGCTTGGCGAGTTCGCCGTCACCCGTACGTTCAAAGGTCATGCCGGCGACAAGAAGGCCAAATAGTGGGGTTGTGAGATGGAAGTAGCTGCCAAATTGAGATATGCGCGACTGTCGGCCCAAAAGGGACGGCTGGTGGCTGACCAGATCCGCGGCATGCCTGTGGAACGGGCCCTGCAGGTGCTGAGCTTCAGCCCGAAGAAGGCGGCACGCGTGATCAAGAAAGTGTTGGAGTCCGCGATCGCCAATGCAGAGCACAACCAGGGCATCGATGTCGATGAGCTCAAGGTTGCGAAGATCTGCGTGGACGAAGGCCCGACTTATAAGCGCATGAGGGCGCGTGCGAAGGGAAGGGGTACTCGGATTTTGAAGCGCACCAGTCACATCACCGTGACGGTGGGCAACAAGTAAATCGTAGAGAGGCCGTAATGGGGCAGAAAGTTAATCCGGTAGGGATTCGCCTTGGGATCGTCAAGGACTGGAATGCGAAGTGGTACGCGGATTCCAAAAACTTTGCCGATTACCTGAATACCGATCTCAAGGTGCGGGAATTCCTCAAAAAGAAGCTGTCGCAGGCATCGGTAAGTCGCATCCAGATCCAGCGGCCGGCCCGCAACGCCTACATCACGATTCATACGGCGCGGCCGGGCATCGTAATCGGCAGGAAAGGCGAGGATATCGAGGCGCTGCGGAGAGAAGTCTCCGACCTGATGGGAATTCCGGTCCACATCAATGTTGAGGAAATTCGGAAGCCGGAACTGGACGCCCAGCTAGTGGCCGAAAGCGTTGCGCAGCAGCTCGAAAAGCGCATCATGTTCCGTCGCGCCATGAAGCGCGCGGTAACGAATGCGATGCGGCTTGGGGCGCAGGGCATCAAGATCAACGTGGCAGGCCGGTTGAACGGCGCAGAAATTGCCCGTAGCGAGTGGTATCGCGAGGGGCGGGTGCCTTTGCACACCCTGCGTGCCGACATTGACTACGGATTCGCGGAGGCGCGCACCACCTATGGCGTAATCGGCGTCAAGGTGTGGATCTTCAAAGGCGAAGTGTTCGGCGCTGGCGAACAGGCGGCCGAGGGCGAGCCGGCCAAGAAGGCGGCGAGCTAAGGAGTCGAAACGATGTTACAGCCAAAACGTACAAAGTACCGTAAACAGCACAAAGGCCGTAACCGTGGCTTGGCTACCAGCGGCAACAAAGTCAGCTTCGGTGAATTCGGACTGAAGGCGACGTCGCGTGGCCGATTGACCGCGCGGCAGATCGAAGCTGCCCGGCGTACGATTTCACGGCACGTCAAGCGGGGTGGCAAACTGTGGATACGCGTGTTCCCGGATAAGCCGATCACCAAAAAGCCGCTCGAAGTGCGTATGGGAAGCGGGAAAGGTAACGTAGAATATTGGGTCGCCGAGATCAAACCGGGCGCCGTTCTGTACGAAATGGAGGGTGTGCCGGAGGCGGTGGCGCGTGAAGCGTTTCGACTCGCGGCTGCCAAGCTGGCGGTGCAAACAGAGTTCGTAACTCGGACGGTGATGTGATGAAAGCTAATGAACTTCGCGGGAAGACCGTGGCGGAGCTCAAACAGGAGCTTTTGGGGCTGTTGCGCGAACAGTTCAATCTGAGGATGCAGCAGGGTACTGGGCAGTTGGCGCGTCCTGACCAGGTCAAGAAAGTCCGTCGCAACATCGCGCGAGTAAAGACCATACTTAACGAGAAGGCAAAAGCGGGTGGCGCAGCATGAGCGAGCAGGCCAAAGTAGTTCGTACCGTCACCGGTCGGGTAATCAGCAACAAGGCGGATAAGACCGTCACGGTGCTCGTGGAGCGTCTAGTGCGGCATCCGCTGTACGGAAAGTACGTCAAGCGCTCGAGCAAGCTGCACGCGCACGACGAGAACAATGAGTGCGCTGAAGGCGATCTGGTTATGGTGGAGCAGTGCCGGCCGCTATCGAAGACGAAGAGCTGGCGCCTAGTGCGAGTAGTGGAGCGTGCCGGCTAAGCGGCGGGCCGTGCCGGTGAGGCATCAGGTGAATACGAATTAACAGGTTGTTCGGAAATTAGCCATGATCCAGATGCAGACAACATTGGATGTAGCCGACAACAGCGGAGCGCGCCGTTTGATGTGCATCAAGGTGCTGGGCGGGTCGCACCGCCGCTACGCAAATATCGGCGACATCATCAAAGTGAGCGTAAAGGAAGCGATTCCGCGCGGGAAAGTCAAGAAGGGCGAGGTGTACAACGCCCTCGTGGTACGCACCAAGAAAGGGGTCCGGCGCCCTGATGGATCCCTCATACGTTTCGACAGCAACGCCGCGGTGCTGCTGAACAACCAATTGCAACCGATTGGAACTCGTATCTTCGGGCCCGTGACTCGTGAGCTGCGCAGTGAGCAGTTCATGAAGATCATTTCGCTGGCGCCCGAGGTGCTGTAACGGAGACCTTGCGTCATGCGTAAGATTCGAAAGGGCGACGACGTCATCGTGCTGGTCGGCAAAGACAAAGGTAAGCGCGGTACGGTGCTGCGCGTCTACGCCGACGACCGCGTCGTGGTCGAGAACGTAAACATAGTAAAGCGGCATACGAAACCCAATCCCATGCGCGGCGTGGCCGGCGGAATCGTGGAGAAGGAAACGCCGATTCATATCTCGAATGTGGCGCTGTTTAACCCCGCGACTAAAAAGGGTGACCGTGTTGGGTTCCGCGTGCTGGAAGACGGGCGTAAGGTCCGGTACTTCAAGTCGACGAACGAAGTTGTGGATGTGTGACAGGTAGCGCCATGGCGAGATTGCAAAAACATTACCGCGAGAATGTGGTCAAACAGCTTCAAGAGCGTTTCGGCTACAAGAACGTCATGGAAGTGCCCCGGCTGGTGAAGATCACCCTCAACATGGGCGTCGGCGAGGCCGTAGGCGATAAAAAGATCATGGAGCATGCGGTTGAAGACATGACCAAGATCGCGGGTCAGAAGCCCGTGGTTACCCTGGCGCGCAAGTCCGTTGCCGGTTTCAAGATCCGTGAGGGTTGGCCGATTGGGTGCAAGGTTACGCTGCGTCGGGACCGCATGTATGAGTTTCTGGATCGGTTGATCAATATTGCGATGCCGCGTGTACGCGATTTCCGCGGGGTAAGTCCGCGCGGATTCGACGGACAGGGCAACTACAACCTGGGTATCAAAGAGCAGATCATTTTTCCGGAGATCGACTACGACAAGATCGACGCGGTCCGGGGCATGGATATCGCGATTACAACGACGGCTCGAACGGACGAGGAAGCGCGTGCTCTGTTGGCGGCGTTCAATTTTCCGTTCAGGCAGTGAGGAACTAGGCAGATGGCAAAGAAGTCCATGGTAAATCGCGAGGTACGCCGGTTGCGTACGGTCCAGAAGTACGCGGCGAAGCGGGCCGAGCTCAAGGCGATTATTGCGAATGTCAATGCCAGCGACGAGGAGCGGATGGAGGCGCAGAGGAAGCTGCAGGCATTGCCGCGCGATGCGAGTCCCTCACGTCTGCGGAATCGGTGCCGGGTCAGCGGGCGGCCACACGGTTTTTACCGAAAGTTCGGTCTGGCGCGCAACAAATTGCGCGAGACCGCTATGCGCGGCGACGTGCCGGGCTTGGTGAAGGCGAGTTGGTAGTCGGGCGTGTCCAAAATTACGTAACCCGCTCGCCTCGCCGTTAGGTGGAAAGAATTGTAAAAAGGTAATTTCGCTATGAGCATGACGGATCCAATTGCGGACATGCTGACACGCATTCGGAATGCGCAGGCAGCCCGTAAGGTTGAGGTGGAGATGCCCGCGTCGACCTTGAAAAGCGCGATCGCCAAGGTTCTCAAGGATGAAGGCTACATCGCCGATTTCGCGACAAAAGAGCGGGACGGCAAGCCAGTGCTTTGGATCGCGTTGAAATACTATCAGGGCAAGCCGGTAATTGCGTCTCTGCGGCGGGTCAGTCGGCCTGGCTTGCGGGTGTACAAGGGAAAGGACGAGCTGCCGAAGGTAATGGGTGGTCTCGGTGTTGCAATCGTATCCACTTCGCAGGGTGTCATGAGCGACCGTGCAGCACGGGCTGCGGGCCATGGCGGTGAAGTGCTGTGCATCGTTTCGTAATGGGTGGTAGGCAATGTCGAGAGTTGCAAAACAACCGATTGCTATCCCCGCTGGGGTAGAGGTCACCATTGATGGTCAGGCCATCAAGGTCAAGGGCCCGAAGGGGATGTTGCAGTGGCTGGTCCACGAAGCGGTCGGCGTGACGAAAGCGGACGGCGTATTGACGGTCGCGCCGCGGACTGAATCGAAGGAAAACACTGCGTTGGCCGGTACGACGCGTGCGCTCGTGGCCAACATGGTGAAAGGCGTTTCTGAAGGCTTCGAGCGCAAGCTGGAACTGGTGGGTGTTGGCTACCGCGCACAGGCGCAGGGCAAGGTGCTGAACCTCTCGTTGGGTTTTTCGCACCCCGTCAGTTTCCCTGTTCCGGACGGGATTAGCATCGAGACGCCCAGCCAGACCGAGATCGTCATCAAGGGTGCCGACAAGCAGCAGGTCGGACAAGTGGCCGCGAAGATCCGCGGATACCGGCCGCCGGAGCCTTATAAGGGCAAGGGCGTCAAGTACTCCGATGAGGTCATTGTTCGCAAAGAGGCCAAGAAGAAATAGAGTGGCGTGATTACCATGGACAAAAAAACAGCTCGTTTGCGCCGTGCGCGCCGCACTCGTCTCGCGATCCGCGAGCAGGGGGCTTATCGCCTGTGTGTGCACCGGACGCCCCGACATGTATACGCTCAGGTCATCGACCCCACGGGGTCTGCGGTGGTCGCCGCTGCATCGACGGTGGAGCCGGATCTGAAGAAGGAACTGGGCGCGACTGGCAATATCGCTGCCGCCTCTGCAGTGGGCAAGGCCATTGCAGAGAGGGCCAAGGCAGCGGGTGTCACCCGCGTGGCGTTTGACCGATCGGGATTCAAATACCACGGCCGCGTGAAGGCGCTTGCTGATGCAGCGCGGGAAAACGGTTTGGAGTTCTAAGGGCTAGAAAATGGCAAGTGTCGATTTACCAACAAGTTCTGATGGGCTGCAGGAAAAGCTGATTGCGGTCAACCGGGTTGCCAAAGTGGTAAAGGGCGGCCGGCAGTTCGGCTTTGCCGCGCTTACGGTGGTGGGCGACGGCAATGGTCGTGTCGGCTTCGGCCAGGGCAAGGCCCGGGAGGTGCCGGTGGCTATTCAGAAGGCCATGGAGAACGCCCGGAAGAATATGCGGGTAGTCAAGCTCAAGGGCGAGACCTTGCAATATCCCATCACGTCGACACACGGTGCTGCAAAGATATTCATGCAGCCGGCCTCGCCCGGCACGGGTATTATTGCCGGTGGCGCGATGCGAGCCGTGTTTGAGGTCCTCGGCGTCCGTGATGTGCTGGCGAAGTGCATAGGATCGAACAACCCGATCAACGTGGTTCGGGCGACCATTCGCGGCTTGACGGAGATGTCAGCGCCTGAGGAGATCGCTGCCAAGCGCGGCAAGACGGTCGAAGAGATACTGGGTTAAGCCATGGCAGAGCAAAAGAAAATCAAGGTCACCCTGGTTCGCAGCACCAATGGCCGTGTCAAGGGGCATAGGCTCTGCGTGGCCGGACTTGGACTGCGCCGGATGCACCATAGCGTAATCCTTGAGGACACGCCCCAAGTGCGAGGGCTGATTAACAAGGTATCCTATCTGCTCAAGGTAGAGGAAGCTTGATCATGCGTTTGAATACCATTCGGCCCGCCAAGGGAAGCAAGCCTGCAGCGAAGCGTCGTGGACGCGGCATTGGGTCGGGCTTAGGTAAGACCGGCGGGCGCGGACATAAGGGCCAGCACTCGCGAGCGGGCGGTTACCATAAGGTCGGCTTCGAGGGCGGTCAGATGCCCTTGCAGCGTCGGTTGCCCAAGTTTGGCTTCACATCACTGAAGGCCAATGAGACGGCTGAGGTCCGGTTGTCTGAGCTGGCCAAGGTCGAAGCCGATGTCATTGATTTGCTTGCATTGAAGGCTGCCAACGTAGTGCCGCAGCAGGCGCAGCGGGCGAAGGTGATCGCGTCCGGCGAACTCACAAAGGCTGTGGTTCTGCGGGGCATTGCCGCAACCAAAGGCGCCAGGTCCGCTATCGAGGCGGCTGGCGGCAAGATCGAGGACTAAGTGGCTGCTACTAGAGCAATGCTGCCGAGCGGACTTGCTGGAATCGGCAAGCTTACCGAGTTGCGCCAGCGTCTGTTGTTCGTGCTTGGCGCGTTGATAGTGTTCAGGATCGGGGCGCATATCCCCGTGCCCGGCATCGATCCACACGCGTTGGCGATGATGTTTGAGCAGCAGCGCGGCACTATCCTGGACATGTTCAACATGTTTTCCGGGGGAGCGCTGGGTCGGCTCACGATCTTCGCGCTGGGCGTCATGCCGTATATCTCCGCGTCGATCATCATGCAGTTGATGACCGTCGTGGTGCCGACGCTCGAGCAGTTGAAGAAGGAAGGAGAAGCAGGCAGGCGCAAGATCACACAGTACACGCGATATGGAACTGTTGCGCTTGCCACGTTCCAGGCGGTAGGTGTGGCGATTGCGTTGCAGAGCCAGCAGGTGTCCGGCATTCCGGTGGTTGTAAATCCGGGAGTTGGGTTCGTGTTTACCGCGGCGGTGACCCTCGTTACCGGCACCATGTTCCTTATGTGGCTTGGCGAGCAAGTGACGGAGCGTGGGATCGGCAATGGCATTTCGCTGATTATTTTTGCCGGCATTATCGCGGGTCTTCCCTCCGCGATTGGTGGCACATTGGAGTTGGCGCGCACCGGCGAGATGCATCCGCTGACGATTCTGACGCTGTTCGCGCTCGCGATCTTCGTGACGGCGTTTGTCGTGTTCGTCGAAAGAGGGCAGCGGCGTATCACGGTGAATTATGCGAAACGGCAGCAGGGACGGCGCGTGTATGCTGCGCAGAGCAGTCATTTGCCATTGAAGCTGAACATGTCGGGCGTCATTCCGCCGATCTTTGCGTCCAGCATCATCCTCTTCCCTGCTACGATCGGCAGTTGGTTTGGTGCAGCGCAGGGAATGGGCTGGCTTAGGGATTTCGCGGCGATCTTGTCGCCCGGGCAGCCGTTGTACGTGCTGCTGTATGCGCTGGCGATTATCTTCTTCTGTTTCTTCTATACGGCGTTGGTTTTCAACTCCAAGGAAACGGCAGAAAATCTGAAGAAATCAGGAGCGTTCATTCCTGGTATCCGCCCGGGCGAGCAAACCGGCCGCTACATCGACACCGTCATGACGCGTCTGACGTTCTGGGGCGCGGCATATATCACCGCGGTATGCTTGTTGCCGGAATTTTTGATTTTGTACTGGAACGTGCCCTTTTATTTCGGTGGCACTTCTCTGCTGATTATCGTAGTGGTTGTGATGGATTTCATGGCGCAGATGCAGGCGCATTTGATGTCGCACCAGTACGAAGGTCTGCTAAAGAAGGCGAATCTGAGAGGACACGGACGGGCGGGGCTGCTGCGTTAGACCGCAAGTTATTCCCGAAAGTGTGCTTTGACAGTAAGAAGTTGGTTTTCAGGAGACAGTAATGAAAGTTCGGGCGTCCGTGAAACGCATTTGCCGAAATTGCAAAATCGTTCGCCGTAAAGGGGTTGTGCGGGTGATCTGCAAGGAAGCGCGGCATAAGCAGCGCCAAGGGTAGGCGGGGATTGCGTAATGCCGCGGCCGTGTTTCCCGAACAGCCCGAAGCAAGTGCAGGTGGAGCGTGTCGGGACCGCGGTATCGTGACATCTCGAATACCTTCCTAGTTGATTGATTTTAGTGTCGGCGGGCGGTAAACTAACGCGTTTTCCGCTGCTGAGAGTTATTTGGTTTTAGGAGATTGGCTGTATGGCCCGTATTGCAGGCGTCAACATCCCCGTGCACAAGCACGCGGTGATTGCCCTCACAGCGATTTATGGGATCGGTCGCACCCGGGCGCGAGCCATTTGTGCCGCGGCTGGCGTGAGGCCGGATGCCAAAGTCAAAGATCTCTCGGAAGGTGAGATCGATAACCTGCGAGGTGAAGTCGCAAAATATACCGTCGAAGGCGATCTGCGCCGTGAAGTCTCCATGAGCATCAAGCGTCTGATGGATCTTGGCTGCTATCGTGGGTTGCGTCATCGCCGTGGCTTGCCGGTCCGTGGCCAGCGTACCCGCACCAATGCGCGGACGCGGAAAGGGCCGAGGCGGCCGATTCGTAAATAGATGCCATTCGCGCATAACCGAAGCGAAAGAGTTAAATCAGGACTGAGATATGGCTAAAGCGACCGCTGCTCGTACGCGAAGAAAGGTCAAAAAGAACGTGGTGGATGGGATAGCTCACATCCATGCGTCATTCAACAACACTATCGTCACGATCACTGATCGCCAAGGGAACGCGCTTGCCTGGGCGACGGCGGGTGGTTCCGGTTTTCGGGGTTCGCGTAAGAGCACGCCTTTTGCAGCGCAGGTCGCGGCCGAGAAGGTCGGTGCCGTCGTGCAAGAGTTCGGCATGAAAAACCTCGAGGTGCGCGTAAAGGGACCGGGTCCCGGGCGCGAGTCGGCGGTACGTGCACTGAATGCGGCCGGCTTCAAAATCACCAATATCACTGATGTGACGCCCATCCCCCATAACGGGTGCCGGCCTCCCAAAAAACGTCGAGTTTAAGTCTGGAGACTATTGTGGCTAAGTACGCTGGTGCCAAATGCCGCCAATGCCGTCGTGAGGGCGGCAAGCTGTTTTTGAAGGGCGAGAAATGCTTCACGAGCAAGTGCCCGGTTGAGAATCGTCCGTTTCCTCCCGGGCAGCACGGTCAGAAGCGGCCACGCCTGTCCGACTATGCCACGCAGTTGCGCGAAAAGCAGAAGCTGCGCCGCATTTACGGCGTGCTGGAGCGGCAGTTTCACAACTATTACACCGAGGCGGCCCGAAGGGCGGGAACGACGGGCGAAATTCTGCTGCAGCTTTTGGAGAGCCGGCTCGATAACGTCGTTTACCGGATGGGGTTCGCCGGCTCGCGCGCTGAGGCTCGGCAGTTGGTGCGGCATAACGGTGTCAAGGTGAACGGCCGGAAAGTCAACATTCCTTCTTATCAGCTCAAGCCGGGCGACATTGTTGCAGTGAGTGAGAAGGCGCGGTCGCAGTTGCGCGTTCAGGCGGCAATGGAGTTCGCGCAGCAACGTGGGCTCGCGGAATGGATCGAGGTCGATCCGAGCAAGCTGGAAGGAGTGTTTAAGTCGCGGCCGGAGCGCGCCGAGCTTGCGCCCGATATCAACGAGCACCTGGTTGTCGAGCTTTACTCCAAGTAAAGGCGTTGAGAGAGAGGACCTTACATGCAGGGCTCTGTAACCGATTTTCTTAAGCCACGGCTGGTCGATGTTCAGATCGTAAACGCGAGGCAGGCGAAGGTAACGCTGGAACCGCTGGAGCGGGGCTTTGGTCATACGCTCGGCAACGCCTTGCGTCGTATCTTGTTGTCGTCCATGCCGGGGAGCGCCGTAGTCGAGGCAGAGATCGAAGGCGTTTTGCATGAGTACACCACGATTGAAGGTGTTCAAGAGGATGTCATCGAGATCCTGCTGAACCTGAAAGGTCTCGCGATTCGGATGCACGCCCGCAACGAGGCGACGCTGCGCCTGAGCAAGAAGGGACCGGGTACGGTCACTGCGGCGGATATTGTTCTGGATCACGACGTCGAGATCGTCAATCCGGAGCACTATATCGCCAGCCTTACCAAGGCCGGCGAACTGAACATGACACTCAAGGTCGCGCAAGGTCGCGGTTACCAGCCGGTCGCCGCACGGCAGACTGGCGAAGGGGAGGATCGTCCGATCGGCCGCCTGCAGTTGGACGCGTCTTTCAGTCCGGTTCGGCGGGTTACCTACAGCGTCGAGCGTGCGCGTGTCGAGCAGCGCACTGATCTGGACAAGCTGATCATCGAGATCGAGACCAACGGGACGATCGAGCCTGAAGAGGCGATTCGCCGTGCCGCGACAATCCTGCAGGAGCAGTTGTCCGTGTTCGTGGACCTGCAGGGCAAGGAAGAGGTGAAGCCGGAATCGAAGGAAACGGAAATTGATCCGATCCTGTTGCGTCCGGTTGACGACCTGGAGCTTACGGTGCGGTCAGCGAACTGCTTGAAGGCCGAGAGTATCTACTACATCGGGGACCTGATTCAGCGCACTGAGGTAGAACTGCTCAAGACGCCGAATCTTGGGAAAAAATCTCTTACGGAAATCAAGGACGTGCTTGCCACCCATGGCTTGTCGCTCGGAATGAAGCTCGAGAATTGGCCGCCACCGGGACTGAAGGACAAGGAAAAGGCGTCGGCATAAGCGGACTCTGTACCGCCACCGATACCGTAGAGATGCTGTGGTGAGCTGTGTAGTTTGGGTCTCACGTGCATATAGATCATAGGAAACACAAAAATGCGTCATCGCAATATTGGTCGGCAGCTTAGCCGCAACAGCAGTCACCGTAAGGCGCTGCTCAAGAGCCTGACGACGGCCCTGTTCCGTCATGAACTCATCAAGACAACGCTCCCGAAGGCGAAAGAGTTGCGGCGGGTTGCCGAGCCGCTCATTACCATCGCCAAGGAAGACAGCGTAGCGCGTCGGCGTCTGGCGTTTGCCCGGCTGCGTGATCGCGAGGTGGTAACCAAGCTGTTCAACGAGCTCGGTCCGCGCTTCAAGTCTCGGCCGGGCGGGTACGTTCGCATTCTGAAGTGCGGATACCGTGCGGGCGATAATGCGCCTATGGCGTATGTGGAATTGGTCGACCGGCCGGCAGCGGCCGAGGCGAGCGCGGGCGAATGAGGCGCGTCGCAGGACAGGATAAGAAAGCCGGGCAATGCCCGGCTTTTTTGTGTGCGGGGAGGGAACTGGGCAGGGCGGTTCGCGATGAACGGAAAGTGAAGGCGCCGTGCAACGCATGATCCTGCTTTTTACGGACTTCGGTCTGGAGGGGCCTTACATAGGCCAAATGAAGGCCGTCCTGCTGCAGCAAGCGCCCGGGGTAGGCCTGATCGACCTTTTTTCCGATGTCCCCCCGTATGACGCGAAAGGCGCGGCGTATCTGCTGGCGGCCTACAGCCATGGTTTTCCCGAGGAATCGGTATTCCTGTGCGTGGTGGATCCGGGGGTCGGCAGCGCGCGCAAAGGAGTGGTGGTGCGCGCCGACGACCGCTGGTACGTCGGCCCTGACAACGGGCTTTTCAACGTGGTCGCGCGCCGTGCCGGGACGGTTCAATGGTGGGATATCGACTGGTGCCCCGAGCGGCTGTCGGCAAGTTTCCATGGCCGCGATCTGTTCGCGCCCGTCGCCGCCCGCCTGGCGCGGGGCGAGGCACCGCCGGGAGTGTTGCAAGACCCGAGTTTTCGGGTTGATCGGGAATGGCCCGATGATCTTGCCCAAGTTGTTTATATTGATCGGTTCGGCAACGTCATGACCGGAATCCGGGCGTCGGTGCTGGGCCCCGACGCTATGCTGGCGCTCAATGGGCATTGCCTGAAACGGGCGCGCACGTTCTCGGATGTGCCGCCAGGCGCCGGATTCTGGTATGAGAATGCCAACGGGCTTGCTGAAATCGCCGTCAATCAAGGGCGGGCGGATCAGTGCCTGGGCGCGAAGGCGGGTGACCCGGTGGCGGTCTTGCCGGTCGCGCAGCCGTGACTGCGAGCGGACCGGCCGCTCAGCCTAGCCAACCGATCTTGTCGCCGCTCTTTTCCCCGCCTGCGCCAGTGTTTGGCGGAGGAACCGTCCGGTATATGAGGCGGGGTGGGCGGCAATGTCTTCCGGCGTGCCGGTGGCGATCACCTGACCGCCCCGGTCGCCTCCCTCCGGCCCCATATCGATAACCCAGTCCGCCGTCTTGATGACGTCGAGATTGTGTTCGATGACCACGATGGTATTGCCGTGATCGCGCAGTCGATGCAACACGCGCAAGAGCTGGTCCACGTCGTGGAAATGCAGGCCGGTGGTGGGTTCGTCCAGGATGTACAGGGTGTTGCCGGTATCGCGCTTGGACAATTCGCGTGCGAGCTTGACTCGTTGCGCCTCCCCGCCCGACAAGGTCGTGGCGCTCTGGCCCAGTCTGATGTAGGAGAGGCCGACTTCGCTCAGGGTTGCCAGCTTGCGCGCGAGTGTCGGCACCGCGTCGAAAAACGCCAGGGCGTCCTCGACGGGCATCTCTAACACTTCGTGTATGTTTTTACCTTTGTAGCGGATCTCCAGAGTTTCGCGGTTGTAGCGCTTGCCCTTGCACACGTCGCAGGGCACATACACATCGGGCAGGAAGTGCATCTCCACCTTGATGAGGCCGTCGCCCTGGCACGCCTCGCAACGGCCCCCCTTCACGTTGAAGCTGAACCGCCCCGGATCATAACCGCGGGAGCGGGCCTCATGGGTGCCCGCGAAGAGCTCGCGGATCGGCGTGAACAAGCCGGTGTAGGTGGCGGGATTGGACCGGGGAGTGCGGCCGATGGGGCTTTGGTCGATGTCCACCACCTTGTCGAAGTGTCCCAGCCCCTCGATGGCTGCAAACGGGGCCGGTTCTTCGGCGGCGCCGTTCAGGACCTTGGCCGCATGGCGGTACAGGGTGTCGTTGATGAGCGTGGATTTGCCGGAGCCCGATACCCCCGTGACGCAG